>NZ_JAVDSL010000007.1 GCF_031455295.1 Leifsonia sp. 1010 | reverse complement strand
CTCGCCCGCCCCCCCCCCCCTGCCCCGCCCCCCCGCGCGGCCACCCCACCCCCCCCCCACAATATGCGGCGCGGGTGTGCTAACCCCCCCCCCCCCCCCCCCCCCCCCCCACGAATCTCGGTCAGGGGGAGGTGAGGGCGGCCCACGCCATGCGCTCCAGGACGGGGCGCACGACCCCGGGCGCGACCTGCAGCGCCCCGACGCGCGCGGTGTGCGGGGTCGAGTTCAGGAGGCCGAACGTGGCCTGCACGCGCACGCGCAGCTCGTCGTCCACGAGGGCGGGGTGCAGGGTGCCGAGCACGCCCATCCACACCTCCACGTAACGGCGCTGGAGCCGGCGGACCTGACGGCGGGCGGCATCGTCGAGCGAGTCGAGGTCGCGGTCCTGCACCCGGATGGTGTCGGGCTCGCCGAGGGCGAAGTCGATGTGGAAGCCGATCAGCGACCGCAGGGCCGTCGCCGCATCCGCCGCGGCCTGCTCGACCGCCTGACCGCCGGCGAGCAGGCGCTCGCTGACCCCGATCAGGAGAGCCGACAGCACGGCCTGCTTGGAGGAGAAGTGGCGGTACACCGCCGGCCCGCTCACGCCGACCGCTGCACCGAGGTCTTCGATCGAAACGCCGTTGAAGCCGCGCTCGGCGAAGAGCGTGGCGGCGGCCTCGAGCAGCGCGGCTCGCCGGTCGGCCTTGGCCTGGCTGCGCTGTGTCGGCCGCTCGAGGGGAGCGGCGGGACTCGGCTGGGTCATCGTCCTCGATGGGGTCGGGCCGCTCAGTCGGCGACGCTGGACTTTTCGGTTAATGAACACTAACCTAAAAACCGAGTTAGTGACCACTAACCGGATGTCGACGACGACATATGGAGCAGCATGCCGACCCTGACCAGTGAGGCGTCCGCGACGGACGCCCGGTTCGAGCAGAACGACGCCGCCCAGCGCGAGCTCGTCGCCGATCTGCGGCGGCGGCTGGCCGTCGCAGCGGCCGGCGGCCCGGAGCGCGCCCGCGAGCGCCACGTCGCCCGCGGCAAGCTGCTGCCGCGCGACCGCATCGACGCGCTTCTCGACGAGGGCAGCCCGTTCCTCGAAATCGCGCCGCTCGCCGCTACCGGGATGTACGGCGACGAGAGCCCGGCGGCCGGCGTCATCGCCGGGATCGGCCTGGTCGCGGGCCGCCACGTCATGGTCGTGTGCAACGACGCCACGGTCAAGGGCGGCACGTACTACCCGATGACCGTCAAGAAGCACCTGCGGGCGCAGGAGGTGGCGCTGGAGAACCGGCTGCCCTGCATCTACCTGGTCGACTCGGGAGGCGCGTTCCTGCCCATGCAGGACGAGGTCTTCCCGGACCGCGACCACTTCGGCCGCATCTTCTACAACCAGGCGCGGCTCTCGGCGGCGAAGATCCCGCAGATCGCGGCCGTGCTCGGCTCGTGCACCGCCGGCGGAGCCTACGTGCCCGCGATGAGCGACGAGACGGTGATCGTCCGCAACCAGGGCACCATCTTCCTCGGCGGTCCTCCGCTCGTGAAGGCGGCGATCGGCGAGATCGTCAGCGCGGAGGAGCTCGGCGGCGGCTACCTGCACGCCCGCACCTCCGGAGTCGTCGACCACCTGGCGGAGGACGATGAGCATGCGCTCGCCATCGTGCGCGACATCGTCGCGACCCTCCCGCCGCCCGCGGCGCCGGCCTGGGCGGTCGAGGAGTCCGTCGAGCCTGCGGCCGACCCCGCCGAGCTGTACGGCGTCGTCCCGGTCGACGTGCAGGCGCCCTACGACGTCCACGAGGTGATCGCCCGTATCGTCGACGGCAGCGGCTTCCACGAGTTCAAGCCGGAGTACGGCACGACGCTCGTGACCGGCTTCGCGCACATCCACGGGCATCCCGTCGGCATCGTCGCGAACAACGGCGTGCTGTTCAGCGAGTCCGCCCTCAAGGGTGCCCACTTCATCGAGCTGTGCGACCAGCGCGGCATCCCGCTGCTCTTCCTGCAGAACATCTCCGGTTTCATGGTCGGCCGCGACTACGAGGCGGGCGGCATCGCCAAGAACGGCGCCAAGATGGTCACGGCCGTCGCGACGGCCCGTGTGCCGAAGCTCACCGTGGTGATCGGCGGGTCCTTCGGCGCCGGAAACTACTCCATGTGCGGCCGGGCCTACTCGCCGCGCTTCCTCTGGATGTGGCCCGCCGCCCGCATCTCGGTGATGGGCGGCCAGCAGGCGGCCAGCGTGCTGGCCACCGTCAAGCGCGACCAGCTGGACGCACGCGGCGAAGAGTGGTCCTCCGACGACGAGGCCGCGTTCCGCGCCCCGATCGCCGCCCAGTACGAGGAGCAGGGCAACCCGTACTACTCGACCGCCCGACTCTGGGACGACGGGGTGATCGACCCCGCCGAGACCCGCACCGTGCTGGGCCTGGCGCTCGACGTCGTCTCCCGCTCGCCGCTGCCCGACACCGCCTTCGGGCTCTTCCGGATGTGATCGCGTGACCACCACCCCCTTCCGCACCGTCCTCGTCGCCAACCGCGGCGAGATCGCCTGCCGCGTCATCCGCACCCTGCAGCGCCTGGGCATCCGCTCGGTCGCGGTCTACAGCGACGCCGACCGCGATGCGCCGCACGTCGCGCTCGCCGACGTCGCCGTGCGCCTCGGACCACCCGCCGCGCGCGAGAGCTACCTGGATGTCGACCGGATCGTGGATGCGGCCCGCCGCACCGGCGCCGAGGCCGTCCATCCCGGCTACGGCTTCCTCTCCGAGAACCCGGCGCTCGCGGAGGCGTGCGAGGCGGCGGGGATCGTGTTCGTCGGCCCGGGCGTCCACGCCCTGGAGGTCATGGGCGACAAGATCACGGCGAAGCACGCCGTCGCCGAGCATGACGTCCCCACGATCCCCGGGATCGCCGAGCCGGGCCTCAGCGACGACGACCTGATCGCCGCCGCCGAGCGCATCGGGTTCCCGGTGCTGGTGAAGCCGTCGGCGGGCGGCGGCGGCAAGGGGATGCAGGCCGTGCGTTCCGCGGGCGAGCTCCCGGAGGCGCTGCGGGCGGCCCGACGCGTCGCCGCCGCCGCGTTCGGCGACGACACGCTGTTCTTGGAGCGGCTGGTCGCCTCCCCTCGCCACATCGAGGTGCAGGTGCTCGCGGACCGCCACGGCGGGATCGTGCACCTGGGCGAGCGCGAGTGCTCGCTGCAGCGCCGCCACCAGAAGGTGGTGGAGGAGGCGCCGTCGCCGCTGCTGGACGAGGTGACCCGCGCGCGCATCGGCGAGGCCGCCTGCCGTGTCGCCGAGAGCGTCGGCTACGTGGGCGCGGGCACGGTGGAGTTCCTGGTGTCGGCCGAGGCGCCGGACGAGTTCTTCTTCATGGAGATGAACACCCGGCTGCAGGTCGAGCATCCCGTGACCGAGCTGGTGACGGGGCTGGACCTCGTCGAGCAGCAACTGTGGATCGCCGCAGGGGAGCCGCTGTCGTTCGCGCAGGCCGATGTGCGGCTGAACGGCCACGCCGTCGAGGCGCGCGTCTACGCGGAGGACCCGGAGCGCGGCTTCCTGCCCGCGGCCGGCCACGTGCTGGCGCTGCGCGAGCCGGAGGGCGACGGCGTGCGGGTCGACAGCGGCATCGTCGCGGGTATCCCGATCGTGACCGACTACGACCCCATGCTCGCCAAGATCGTCGCCTGGGGCGTGGACCGCGACCAGGCGTTCGCCCGGCTGCGCGGGGCGCTGGCGGGGACGAGCATCCTCGGTGCGGTCTCCAACCTGGCGTGGCTCGTCGGGCTCGTCTCCGACGACGACGTCCTCGCCGGGCGGATGGACACCACGCTGATCGACCGCCGCTTCGCCGAGCAGACGCCCGCGCCGGTGACCGAGCCGGAGCTGATCGCGGCGGCACTGCTCGCGCACCGTGACCGCTGGCAGCAGCCGCCGACCGGCGTCGGCGCGGTGTGGGGTGCGCCGACGGGATGGCGTCCCGGCCGGGCGCGACCGGTGCGGTACGACGTCGACGGGGTGGCGGTATCCGTCAGCGGACCCGTCGAGGATGCGACGGTCACCGTGGTGCGGGATGGGTCCGATACGTCGACACTCGACGCGCGCCGCGCCTCCCTCCGCCTGCGCGAACCTGACGCCGCGGGTCGCCCCGCGGTCGCCCTCCTCGACCTCGACGGAGAGACCATCCGCTTCGACGCCGCCCGCGACGGCGACACCGTGTGGCTGGCGCGCGAGGGGCGCTCCCGACCGCTGCGGCTGCGCGACCGCGCGACGCGCCTCGCCGAGCGGCTGGCCGCGGTCGACCGCGGGACGCTCGCGGCGCATCCCGAGCTCCGCTCGCCCATGCCCGGCACCGTCGTCGCCGTCCCGGTCGAGACCGGCGCGCGCGTCGCCGCGGGCGACACGGTCGTCGTGGTCGAGGCGATGAAGATGGAGCACCGCCTGGTGGCGCCCGTCGACGGCGTCGTCGCGGTGCACGTCGGCCCCGGCGACCTGGTGCGGCTCGACCAGCTCGTCGCCCGCGTCGACGCCGACGAAGCGGACGAGGCGGACGCGACTCCGCCCATCCCGAGCACTTCCGACGTTCCGCCCCAGCAGGCGGACGCGGCGCCGACACGACCGGCCGCCGCACAGCGATAGTCACCACAAGAGACAGGACCCGCATGACCATGCAGATGACCCGCCCCACCGGCCCCGCGGCCGGAGCCGCCGGAGCCGACGACACCGACGTCGCCGGCTTCCAGCTCACCGACGAGCAGCGCCGCCTTCGCGACGAGGTCCGCGACTTCGCCGACACGGTCGTCGCGCCCGCCGCCTACGAGTACGACACCAAGCGCAGCCTCCCGTACGACATCATCGCCGAGATGGGCCGGATGGGCCTGTTCGGCCTCCCGTTCCCCGTCGAATACGGCGGCCAGGGCAAGGACTACCTGTCGCTCTGCCTCGCTGTGGAGCAGCTGGGACGCGTCGACCAGTCGATCGGCGTCACCCTGGAGGCCGGCGTCGGGCTCGGCGCCATGCCGATCTACCGCAGCGGAACCGAGGAGCAGAAGCAGCAGTGGCTGCCGATGCTCGCCCGCGGCGAGGCGCTCGCCGGGTTCGGGCTCACCGAGGCCGAGGCGGGCTCCGACGCGTCCGGCACGAAGACGACGGCCGAGCTGCACGACGGCGAGTGGGTGATCAACGGCACCAAGCAGTTCATCACCAACTCCGGATCGGACATCACGCGGCTGGTCACTATCACGGCCGTCACCGGCGAGGAGCGGCGCGCGGACGGATCGATGAAGAAGGAGCTGTCGGCGATCATCGTCCCGACCGGCACCCCCGGTTTCGTCGCGGAGCCCGTGTACGACAAGGTCGGCTGGCACACCTCGGACACGCATCCCCTGACCCTCACCGACGTGCACGTGCCGGAGGCGAACCTGCTCGGCGAGCGCGGCCGCGGCTATGCGAACTTCGTCGCGACGCTCGACGAGGGCCGGGTGGCCTTCGCCGCCCTGTGCACCGGCGCCGCGCAGGGCTGTCTGGAGGAGGCCATCCGCTACGCCAAGAGCCGGAACGTGTTCGGCCGGCCGATCGGCTCCAACCAGCACATCGCCTTCAAGATCGCGCGGATGCAGGCCCGCGTCCACACCGCCCGCCTCGCCTACTACGACGCCTGCTTCAAGCTGATGGCCGGCAAGCCGTTCAAGATGGAGGCCTCCGTCGCCAAGCTGGTCTCCAGCGAGGCCGCCATGGACAACGCCCGCGACGCCACGCAGATCTTCGGCGGCTACGGCTTCCTCAACGAGAACCCGGTCGCGCGCCACTACCGTGACTCGAAGATCCTGGAGATCGGCGAGGGCACGAGCGAGGTCCAGTTGATGGTGATCTCGCGCGCGCTGGGCTTCTCCGCCTAACCTGAATCCGCAGCCGACAGCTCCTGACTTTTTCCGCGCAGCACCCGGCGTGTCGCCGGAAAAACTCAGGAGCTGATGGCGAGAGACCCTCGAAGGGGAGGACGCATGATCGACAAGACCGTCGGAAGCGCCGCGGAGGCCGTCGCCGACATCCCGGACGGCAGCACGCTCGCCGTCGGCGGGTTCGGCCTGTGCGGCATCCCGAGCGCCTTGATCCAGGCGATGCTCGAGGCCGGGACCACCGACCTCGAGGTGGTCAGCAACAACTGCGGCGTCGACGACTGGGGCCTCGGGCTGCTGCTCGCCGAGCACCGCATCGCCAAGATGATCAGCTCGTACGTCGGCGAGAACAAGGAGTTCGCACGCCAATTCCTCTCCGGCGAGCTGGAGGTCGAGCTCACCCCGCAGGGAACGCTTGCCGAGAAGCTGCGGGCCGGCGGCGCGGGCATCCCCGCGTTCTTCACGCCCGCAGGCGTCGGCACCCAGATCGCGACGGGAGGACTCCCGCGCCGCTACGCCGCCGACGGCTCCGTCGCGGTCGCGAGCGAGCCGAAGGAGGTGCGGACCTTCGACGACGCCGAGTACGTGCTGGAGCGGTCCCTCCGCCCCGACTTCGCCCTCGTCCACGCCGCGAAGGGCGACTGGCACGGCAACCTCGTCTTCCATGCCGCCGCGATGAACTTCAACCCGCTGGCCGCGATGGCCGGCCGCGTCACCATCGCCGAGGTGGAGGAGCTGGTCGAACCGGGCGAGCTCGATCCCGGCGCCGTGCACTGCCCCGGAATCTTCGTGCAGCGGGTCGTGCACGCGCCGGGCGTGGAGAAGCGGATCGAACGGCGCACCGTCGCCGAAGGGAGCGCACGATGAGCCTCAGCCGCACCGAACTCGCCGCCCGGGTGGCGCGCGAACTGGAGAACGGGCAGTACGTCAACCTCGGCATCGGGATGCCCACGCTCATCCCGAACTACATCCCGGAGGGCGTCGAGGTCATCCTGCACTCGGAGAACGGCGTGCTCGGCGTCGGCCCGTATCCCGCCGACGCCGCGGTCGACCCCGACCTCATCAACGCGGGGAAGGAGACGGTCACGGTGAACCGCGGCGCCGCCTTCTTCGACTCGTCGCTGTCGTTCGGGATGGTGCGCGGCGGACACGTCGACCTGGCCGTCCTCGGCGCGATGGAGGTCTCGGAGCGGGGCGATCTCGCCAACTGGATGATCCCCGGCAAGATGGTGAAGGGGATGGGCGGCGCCATGGACCTCGTCTTCGGCGCAAAGCGGCTCATCGTGATGATGGAGCACGTCGACCGCGAAGGCCGCCCCAAGATCGTGACCGAGTGCAGCCTCCCGCTGACCGGCACGGGATGCGTCGACCGGATCATCACCGACCTGGCCGTCATCGACGTCACCGACGACGGACTGGTGCTGCGCGAGGTCGCCCCCGGCGTCACGGTCGACGAGGTGGTCGCCGCGACCGGCGCACCGCTGCGCGTGGAGCTGGAGGAGGCGGCATGAGGGAGATCGAGCAGCGCGGGCTCTACTACGAGGAGTTCGAGCCGGAGACGCGGTACCTGCACCGACCCGGGCGCACGGTGACGGAGGCCGACAACGTCCTCTTCACGACCCTGACCATGAACACGCAGGCGCTGCACCTGGACGCCGCGTGGTCCGCCCGGCAGCCCTTCGGGGAGCGGCTGGTGAACTCCATGTTCACGCTGGCGACGATCGTCGGAGCCTCGGTCACCCAGCTGACGCAGGGCACGATCGTCGCGAACCTGGGGTTCAGCGAGGTCGCCTTCCCGCATCCGCTGCACCACGGCGACACGCTCTACTCGGAGACCGTCGTGCTCGCGAAGCGGCTCTCCGCCTCCCGGCCGGGGCAGGGCATCGTCACGCTCGAGCACACCGGACGCAACCAGGACGGGGTCGTCGTCGCGACGGCGACGCGCCAGGTGATGGTGTGGTGCCGCGACGTCTCGCCGGTCGCGTCCGACCCGGGCGCAGCGGGAGGCGACGGGTCGGACGAGATCCTGTGAACGACGTCGCGTTCCCGTGGGGGCCGGCGCTGCTGTTCTGCCCCGCCGACCGCCCCGAGCGCTACGCCAAGGCGCTGGAGCGGGCGGATGCGGTGATCCTCGACCTGGAGGACGCGGTCGACCCGGCCGCGCGGCCCGCAGCGCGCGAGGCGCTCGTCGCGTCGGAGCTGGACCCGGAGCGCGTCATCGTCCGGGTCAATCCGGCCGGGACCGCCGATCACGACGCCGACCTGTCCGCGCTTGCCGCGACGCCGTACCGCGCCGTGATGCTGCCCAAGGCCGAGCGGCCGTCCGACCTCGACGGGCTGCGCGACCACACCGTCATCGCTCTCTGCGAGACGGCCGCCGGCGTACTCGCGGCGCCGTTGCTGGCCGCCGCGCCCGGCGTGATCGCGCTGATGTGGGGTGCAGAAGACCTCGTCGCCTCGCTCGGCGGCACGTCGAGCAGGCACCCCGACGGACGGTACCGCGACATCGCCCGCCATGCGCGGTCGGCGGTGCTGCTGGCGGCGGGCGCCGCATCCATCCACGCCGTCGACACCGTGCACCTGGACATCGCCGACCTCGAGGGATTGGCCGCTGAGGCGGAGGACGCGGTGGCCGTCGGATTCGCGGCGACGGCCTGCATCCACCCGGGCCAGGTGGAGACGATCCGGGCCGCCTACCGGCCGGATCCGGCCGAGGTGCAGGCCGCTCGCGAGCTGCTCGCGGCCGCCGAAAACGCGGGCGGGGGAGTGTTCCGGCACGAGGGCCGGATGGTCGACGGACCGGTGCTCGCGCACGCCCGGGCGGTGCTCCGGCGTTCGTGATGAAACTGTGACCTAGCTTTCCTCCACGGTTCACCCGTTTCGTCCTTCGCACGTCGGAGGCATGTCGTACGCTGCAAGTGTTCAATCGGGAATCCGACGTTCTCGAATCGATTCGAGACCAGTCGATTCGCGGGGAACGGAGATACGCGGCGGTTGGAGGTCGCGGGGGAGGGGGAGACATGCCACAGCTGCTACCCCTGCGCCTGCTCGAGACCGTCGGTCTCCGCAGCAGCACTGCTGCCGACCCGCGCGCCGGCTCCGCCGAGCCGCCGACCGGCGTCATCGATGTCGACCCGGCGATCGCGAGCACCGGCCCGCTGTCGATCATCGCGCCCCGCCGCATCGGCGAGAGCGACCTCGCGGTGTACCCGCTGTCGCTGGGCGCGAGCGTCTTCGGCTGGACGGCCGACGGCGACACATCCCTCGCTATCCTCGACCGCTTCACCGAGCTGGGCGGCGACTTCATCGACACGGCCGACAGCTACGTCGGCGGCCGCAGCGAGGTGCTCATCGGCAAGTGGATGCGCGAGCGCCGCAACCGCGACCGCATGGTCGTGGCGACCAAGGTCGGGCGGCACCACGACAACCCCGGGCTCGGCTCGGTGAGCATGATCCGCGCCGTCGAGGCGTCCCTCGAGCGGCTGCAGACCGACCACATCGACCTGCTCTACTTCCACGAGGACGACCCGGAGACCCCGCTGGAGGACAGCCTTGCGACGGCCGAGTGGCTGATCGAGAGCGGCAAGGTGCGGTATCTGGGCGCGTCCAACTTCAGTGCGGACCGCCTCATCGAGGCGCGCATCCTCGCATCGTCGGGCCTGCCGAAGTTCGTGGCCATCCAGACGCAGTACAACCTGATGCACCGCAGCGAGTTCGAGAGCGCCCCGCGCATCGTCGCGGCGGCGCAGGGGCTCGCGGTGATGCCGTACTACGCGCTGGCGAACGGCTTCCTCACCGGCAAGTACCGCAGCAAGGGCGACCTGACGGCCGGGGCGCGCAGCGTTCGCGCCGCCGCCTACGTGAACCGTCGCGGCCAGCGCGTGCTCGCCGTCCTCGACCGCATCGCGGCCGAGCACCACGTGGCGCCCGCGAGCATCGCGCTCGCCTGGCTGCTTGCCAAGCGGACGATCGCGGCACCCGTCGCCAGCGCCAGCCGGCCGGATCAGGTCGACGCGCTCATGGCCGCCGCGGGCATCCGCCTCACGCGGTCGCAGATGCTCGACCTCGACCGCGTCTCGGAGTAGCGCGCGCCAGTCCGACGCGCCCGTCTCGTCCGTCTCGCCCCGTCCCGCGCGCACCTCGCCGCGCAGACGTGGGTCGCAACACGCCGTTATTCGGGTCGCATAACGGCGTGTCGCGACCCACAGTTGGTCGCGCCGGTCAGACCTCGCCGAGGATGCGGTCGAGGGCCCGGTGCAGCGCGGCGCCCGCGGCGATCGGGTCGCCCACGTAGCCGCCGGCGAGGGCGCCGTCGCGCGCGAGGATGAGGTCGTCCGCGGCGTCTCCCGGCCGCGGGTGGCCGATCTGGCGGAAGAGCTCCTCGATGCGGTCCGCGTACCAGTCGCGGTGGGCCGTCACGGCGACGCGGACCGGGTCGGTCTCGTCCGCGAACTGCGCGGCGGCGTTGATGAAGGGGTCGCCGTGGAAGCCGGGGCTGACGGCCTGCTCGTTGATCGAGTCGACGAGGGCGCGCGCGATGTCACGGGGATCCGCGTGCTTGGCCTCCTGCTCGGCGAACCATTCGCGCACTTGGCGGTCGCGTCCTTCGACGTAGGCGATGATCAGCAGGTCCTTCGACCGATAGTGCTTGTAGAAGGTCGCCTTCGTCACCCGGGCGCCCGCGATGATGCGGTCAACGCCGACGGTGTGGATGCCCTCCTGGTAGAAGAGCTGATCCGCCGTCGCGAGGATCTTGACCTTCGACGGCGCGGGCGGCCGGATGGTCGCTCGGGCACTTACGACCATCCGGCACGACTCCTTGTTCGGGGGAGGCTCGGGCGCCTCCGCGTTGCTGTTCGTAGGCCGATCGCATCCGGCGCGGGGCACCGGACACGATGGCTTTCACAGTATAGCCGTAGACAGACGAGTCTGTTTGTCCTCTTTTTCCCAGCCACGGGATCCCACCGGCTCTGGCGTAGGGTGGAGGGGATGAACAGCGCAGTCGACCTCCCGCTCGGTATGGCCGACCTCACCTTCGCGGCGTCCGGCGAAGCGCTGGTCCGGCGGACAGTGCTCCCGAGCGGAGTTCGCATCCTCAGCGAACAGGTGCCCGGAGCACGCAGCGCCACACTCGGTTACTGGGTCGCCGTCGGCTCGCGCGACGAGAGCGACGGCCAGCCCGGGCATCCCGGCTCGC
The DNA here is from genome assembly GCF_031455295.1 of Leifsonia sp. 1010. NCBI lineage: Bacteria > Bacillati > Actinomycetota > Actinomycetes > Micrococcales > Microbacteriaceae > Leifsonia > Leifsonia sp. 1010. The sequence goes on along the minus strand of NZ_JAVDSL010000007.1, from coordinate 43,144 downwards.
TCGGCTCCACGCACTTTCTCGAGCACCTCCTCTTCAAGGGCACGCGCACCCGCACCGCCCTCGACATCGCCGTGTCGTTCGACTCGGTGGGCGGCGAGCACAACGCCATGACCGCCAAGGAGTACACCTGCTACTACGCGAAGGTCCAGGACCGGGATCTCGCAATGGCGGTCGAGGTCATTGGCGACATGCTCACGTCGTCGGTGCTCGACGCGGGCGAGTTCGAGAACGAGCGCGGCGTCATCCTCGAAGAGCTCTCGATGGCGGAGGACGACCCCGCCGACGTCGCCAACGAGCGGATGTTCCAGGCCGTCCTCGGCGACCACCCGCTGGGCCGTCCCATCGGCGGCCGCCCCGACACCATCCGTGCCGCGAGCCGGGACGGCGTGTGGGAGCACTACCGGGCGAACTACCGGCCGCAGGACCTGGTGGTCACGGCCGCGGGCGCGGTCGACCACGACCTGCTGGTCGCCGGCGTCGAGCGCGCGCTCGCCGCCGCGGGCTGGGATCCGGAGCTCGTCGCCACTCCGGTCGACCGCCGCCCGTCGGTGCCCGCCGACATCCGCCGCGGGAGCCCCATCGTCACGGTGGAGCGCCCCAACGAGCAGGCCAACGTGTTCGTCGGAATGCCCGGGATCCTGGCCACCGACGAGCGCCGCACGACCATGAGCGTGCTCAACTCCATCCTCGGCGGCGGGATGTCCAGCCGCCTCTTCCAGGAGGTCCGCGAGCGCCGCGGCCTGGCCTACTCCGTCTACTCGTTCTCCGGCTCGTACTCCGACGCGGGCGTGTTCGGCCTCTACGCGGGATGCACGCCGGCGAAGGCGCGCCAGGTCACCGAACTGATGCTCGACGAACTGCGGCGGCTCGCCTCCGGCGGCGTCACGCCCGACGAGCTGCGTCGAGCGGTCGGGCAGCTTTCCGGGGGAGCGGCCCTCGCCCTCGAAGACTCCGACACCCGTATGTCCCGTCTCGGCCGCGCCGAGATCACGCTCGGCGAGTTCGCCGACCTCGATGAGAGCCTCCGGCGCCTCCACCTCGTCACCGCCGACGATGTGCGCGCCCTCGCCGCCGACCTGGCGGACCGGCCGGTCTCCGTGGCCGCCGTCGGGAGCGTCACCGACGACGTGTTCGCCGGCCTCGCCTCCTGATCCGCTCTTCCTTCCGTTCCATCTCCGAAAGGTCCCGCTCGTGCCCCACTACATCTACCTCGTGCGCCATGGCGAGCAGCAGGATGCCGAGCACGGCCTGCCGGACGGCCCGCTCTCGCCGCGGGGCAAGCGTCAGGCGCAGCTGGTCGCTGAGCGGCTGAGCGGCATCCCGTTCACGTCGATGTACCACTCGCCGCTGGTGCGCGCAGCCGAGACGGCCGCGATCATGGCCGAGCGGATGCCGGCGCTCGAACCGCAGCCGTCGAGCCTGCTGTTCGACTGCATCCCCTCCGGTCCGACCCCGGACATGCCGAAGGCGTTCGAGTCGTTCTTCGGCCCGGTGACCGAGGCGGAGATCGAGGCGGGCCGGGCGCAGATGGACGACGCTGTCCACGAGTTCCTCACCCCGGCGATGGGGGACCGGCACGACCTGCTGGTGACCCACAACTTCGTGATCGGCTGGTTCGTGCGGCACGTGTTCGACGCGCCGGACTGGCGCTGGCTGGGCCTCAACCAGGCCAACTGCGGGCTGACGATCATCCGCGTCCGCTCCGCCAAGCCGCCGGTGCTGGTGGTGCACAACGACCTCGGGCACCTGCCCGTCGAGCTGCGTACGGGTCTCCCGGAGCTGCAGCCCGTCTGACCCGCCCCGCCTGAGCAGCGAACAGCTCCTGACTTTTTCGGCCTCCGAGCCCCGATTTCGCCGAAAAACTCAGGAGCTGTCGGCTTCAGACGAGGGGCTTGCGGAACCAGTCGGTCGCGTTGGGGTTGTCGTTATACGGCTGGATCGGCTCGTAGCCGTGCGAGCGGTACAGGCCGCCCGCCGCCTCCAGGCTGGCGTTCGTGTCGAGCACCAGCTCGGTCGCGCCGAAGCCGCGGGCGCGCAGCTCCAGCTCGGCGAGGATCGCCCGGCCGTACCCATTGCCACGCTGCGTGGGCGTCACCCACAGGTGCTTGATCTCGTAGCGCACGACCTGCACGCCCTCCTCGATCTCGGACAGCGGGACGCGCAGCTCGCGGATGCCGCCGCATCCCACCTCGACGCCCTCGTCGTAGGCGAGGAGGAAGACACCGTTCGGCGCCACGAACTGGCTCGGATCCGGGAACGACGTGCGGTACGCGCCCTGCGAGCTCGGGAACGTCTCGGCGCGCTCGGCGAAGTAGTCGGACAGCATCCGGTGGGCGGTCGCGTCGGTGACGGCGACGTCTGCGAAAGACACCATCGGCCCAGCGTAACGCGGCCCGCGGGTAGGCTGATCGGGTGAGCATTCGCGTGGCCGTCGCCGGAGCGACCGGAAAACTGGGAAGCGTGGCGGTCCGCCTCATCGAGGAGGCCGACGACCTCGAGCTCGTCGCACAGCTCGACTCCCGCTCGCCGCTGGAGGACATGCTCGGCGCGGACGTGCTCGTCGACATGACGCTGCCGCAGGTCAGCCCGGGGATCGTCGCCTTCGCGGTCGATCACGGCCTCAATGTGCTCGTGGGCACATCCGGCTGGTCGGCGGACCGCATCCTCGACCTGGAGCGACGCGTCGCCGCGCACGAAGGACGCGGCGCCGTCGTCATCCCCAACTTCTCCCTCGGCTCCGCCCTGGGCACGGCGTTCGCCTCTGTCGCCGCCCGCTTCTTCGACTCCATCGAGATCGTGGAGACGCACGGCGCGGGCAAGGTCGACTCCCCGTCCGGCACGGCGGTGCGCACCGCCGAACTCATCGGCGCCGCACGCGCGGCGAAGGGCCCGGTGGAGGCGCCGCACTCCGACCAGCGCGCCCGCGGTCAGCAGGTCGCGAGCGTGCCCATCCACAGCCTCCGGATGCGCGGCGTCGCCGCCCAGCAGCAGGTGATCTTCGGCGGCGCGGGGGAGCAGCTGACCATCCGCCACGACACGATCGGCCCGGAGGCGTACGAGGCGGGCATCCTTCTGGCGCTCCGGGCAGCGGCGACCACGACCGGCGTCATCGTCGGTCTCGACAAGCTCGTCGACCTCGGGATCGCCGAGCCGAGCGGCGAACCGCCGCGTCCGACCGTCCGCGATGCGGGCGACGACGGCACCGACCCGACGCGATAAGGGACCGGTCGCCATGAGAAACCGTCTGGCCGCCATCCTGATGGCGGTCCTCCTGCTCGTCTACCTCGTGCTGGTCACGCAGCGCGCGATCATGCTCGTGCTGACCGGCGAGCCCGTCGGCATCGCCATGGGCGTCGCGCTGATCGTGCTCCCGTTCATCGCCGCGTGGGCGATCGGCCGGGAGCTGCTGTTCGGCGCGCGCACCGAGCGCCTGGTGCGACAGCTGGATGCGGAGGGCGCCCTTCCCGTCGAAGACCTGCCGACGCGTGCGAGCGGCCGTCCGCTCCGGGACGCCGCCGACGAGGAGTTCCCGCGATACCGCGCCGAGGTGGAGGCGGAGCCGGAGAGCTGGCGCGCCTGGTTCCGGCTCGGGCTCGCCTACGACGCGTCCGGCGACCGACGCCGGGCACGGGAGGCGCTGCGGCAGGCGATCCGGCTGGAACGGTCGCAGGCGAAGGCAGGGCGGCCCCCAGCGCGCTGAGCACCCCGCGACCCGCGACCGCGTCAGGCCGCGCGCACCTCGACGAGCCGATCCATCGCGTCCTCGATCGTCGGATCCCGGAATTCGAAGCCGTCGTCGAGCAGCGCCTTCGGCACCACCAGCTGATCCGCGAGCAGCAGTTCGCGGCCCGCGTCCTGCAGCGCCAGCTCGATCGCGAACTTCGGCACCGGTAGGAGGTACGGCCGCCGCACGGCCTGCGCGAGTGCGCGCACGATCTCTCCGGCCGTCGCCGGCGTCGGCCCGGCGATGTTGACCGGCCCGTCGAGCGACGAGGTCAGCAGGTGGATGAGCGCTGCGGCCTCGTCGTGCAGGCTCACCCAGGGCCAGTGCTGGCGTCCGCCGCCGAGCGGCCCGGCGAGTCCCGCCTTGGCGAGCGGGAGCAGCGGTTTCAGGGCGCCGCCGCGACCGATGACGACGCCGGTGCGCGCGAGCGCCACCCGGGTGGATGAGGGCGCGAGCCGGGCCGCCGCCTCCCAGGCGTCGACCACGTCGGCCAGGAACCCGCGCCCTTTCGTCGCCGCCTCGGTGAGCTGCTGGCCGGGACGGTCACCGTAGTAGCCGACGGCGGAGCCGCTGACGAACACGTCGGGAGAGGTGTCGGCTCGGCGCATCCCCTCGGCGAGGGTTCCCGTGGCCTGCAGCCGTGACGACAGGATGCGTCGCTTGGTCGCGCGTGTCCAGGGCAGATGCTGCAGCGAACTGCCGGAGAGGTTGACCACCGCGTCCGCCCAGTCGAACAGCGCGGGGTCGACGGACCGCTCCTCAGGCGCCCAGCGGAATTCGTCGGCGTCGGCGGGTTCGCGGCGGACCAGCCTCCGCGTCTCATGTCCGGCCGCAGCCAGCTGACGGCGTAGCTCGCCGCCGATCATGCCGGAGGCTCCGGCGAGCAGTACGCGCATGTCCGGCCCCCGGCGGATCAGGCGAGCGACGCGTCGAGCGTGATCGGGATGCCGACCAGCGCCCGCGACACCGGGCAGGTGCTCTTGGCCTCGTCGGCGAGCCGCTGGAAGTCGTCCTCGGACAGGCCGGGAACGGTCGCCGTGACGGTCAGGTGGCTGCCGGTGATGCCCTGAGCGGGGTCGAAGGTGACCGCGGCGGTGGTGCGGATGCTCTCCGGCGCGTTGCCGAACTTCGCGAGCACGTTCGAGAAGGCCATCGAGAAGCAGGCGGCGTGGGCGGCCCCGAGCAACTCCTCCGGGGTCGTGACCTCGGCTCCGCCCTCGGAGCGGGCCTTCCAGTTGACGGCCAGTTCCGCCGCGTGCGACGAGTCGAGCGTGACCGTTCCGGAGCCGCTCGTCAGATCGCCGTTCCAGACGGTGGTGGATGCGCTGGTGACTGCCATGAAGACCTCCTCGTGACGCTCCGCCGCCGAGCGCGGCCGGGCGTCTCCCACCCTACTGACGGGTTCCGACACCGTCACCGGGTGCTGGGCGGATTCCCGGCTGGGCCGCTCGCTCAGGCCTGGGCGCGGCGCCGGATGAGCCGCGCGCGCACCAGCAGCAGGTACAGCTGGCAGCCCAGGCAGTATCCGAACACCGAGTTGAGGAAGGCCGCGGCGAACGCGAGCGCCACGGCGATCGGGAGGGCGAGCGGCACGCCCGACACATATAGAACGAGGCCGACACCGGTGACGAACAGCCCGACCGCCTGCGCGAAGGTCGGGGGCGCCGGGTCCTCGAACTCGGTCGGAGGCGTGAGCCGGGGCCGGATGACCGCGCGGAACAGCACCCCGTACGGATGGCGGCGGATGCCGGCGAAGGCGCCCCAGGCGAAGAGCAGCGCGATGACGAGGAGCAGCACCGCCGCGGACGTCGCCGCGCCGACCAGCGAGAGGAACAGGTCGATCAGGAGCAGCACGGCGGTGATCCCGGCGCCGAAACGCGGCGACCGCGGGTCGATGCCGGTGCGAGCGGACGGATCAGGCTGAGACATGGTCGCTCCCGAGGATGCGGTGGAGGGTGAGGCGCACGTCGTCCGAGCGCGCGGCGCCGCCGATCCGGGCACGGACCGCGCCCGTGGCGTCGAGGACGAGGGTGGTAGGGGTCTGCAGGATCCCGAAGCGGGTGGCGAGGTCCGGACGATCGGTGAGGTCGATCTCGGCGTGGGCGACGCCGTCGACGTCGGCGGCGACGTCGTCGAGCACGCGGGCGGTGGAGCGGCAGGGCGCGCAGAACTCGGTGGAGAATTGCAGGAGGGTGGCGCGGCCGCCGAGGGCGTCGACGCCGACCTCGGCGGGGATGACGACGTCGTGGACGCGCACTGTGCGCGCCCGCCCGGTGGTTGCGCGCCAGAGGAGCCCGGCCGCCGCGAGGACGGCGACGAGCCCGAGCAGGATGCCGAGAGCCGCGAATCCGTTCACAGCTCGGGACGCTACGCCGACGCTGTGGACAGCGCAGCTAATGTGACCTCCCGTGACGGCGACCCGATAGCCTTGTGCCATGGCTGCTTCCGAGAATCCGTTCGGCCAGGTCCTCGTCGCCCTGGTCACCCCGTTCACCGCCGATGGCGAAGTGGACTGGGCGGCGGTCGAGAAGCACATCGACGACGTGATCCGCGCCGGGGCCGACGGCATCGTCGTCACCGGCACGACGGGGGAGACCTCGACGCTGACCGACCCCGAGAAGCTCCGCCTGGTCGAGGTGGGCAAGTCGGTCGCCGACGGTCGCGCCAAGATCATCACGGGTGGCGGGTCCAATGAGACCGCCCACGCCATCCAGCTGTACCAGCAGAGCGAGAAGGCCGGGGCCGACGGCGTCATGGTCGTCACCCCGTACTACAACAAGCCGACGCAGGCCGGCATCCTGACCCACTTCCGGATGATCGCCGACTCGACCGACCTTCCCGTCATCCTCTACGACATCCCCGGCCGCACCGGCGTGCCGATCAAGTACGAGACGATCCTCCGCATCGCGAAGCACCCCAACGTGCTCGCGATCAAGGACGCGAAGGGCGACTTCAGCGAGGTCAGCCGCGTGCTCAACCAGACCGACCTCATGTACTTCTCGGGCGACGACGCCAACGTGCTCCCGCACCTCTCGATCGGCGCGAGCGGCCTCATCGGGGTCACGGCGAACATCGCCCCGACCCCGTACCGCCAGATCGTGGACGCGGTCAACGCCGGCGACCTGGCGACCGCCACCGCCGCCCACATGAAGCTCGAACCGCTGGTGCGCGCCGTGATGACGCACGTGCCCGGTACGGTTGCTGCGAAGTACATCCTCCACGGCCTCGGCCGCATCTCGAGCCCCCGCGTGCGTCTGCCGCTCGTGGGGCCCGAAGAGTGGGAGGCCGCTCAGATCGAAGACGAGCTCGACCTCGTCAAGAACATCCCCGGTGTCGACTTCTCGAACTTCCGCCCCGACCGCAACGCGGCCGCGGGCGGTGCGCTCCCGAAGATCGCCGGGACCACACGCTGACGACCGCACAGGCGGTCGAACACATGGCGGGCGCGCGAAGCCCCGCGAAGAACACAGAAATAGGAGGGCACATGCCCAACCTCGTCGCCGAGCCTCCCGCGCTCGAACCCGGAACACTCCGCATCATCCCGACGGGCGGTCTCGGTGAGATCGGCCGCAACATGACCGTCTTCGAGTACGAGGGAAAGCTCCTCATCGTCGACTGCGGCGTCCTCTTCCCCGAGCAGGACCAGCCGGGCGTCGACCTCATCCTCCCCGACTTCGCGCCCGTGCGCGACCGCTTGGACGACGTCGTCGGCGTCGTGCTGACTCACGGCCACGAAGACCACATCGGGGCCGTTCCGTACCTGCTCAGGCTGCGGCGCGACATCCCGCTGATCGGCTCGGGCCTGACGCTGGCCCTGGTGGAGGCGAAGCTCAAGGAGCACCGCATCCAGCCGTACACGCTGACGGTCAAGGAGGGGCAGGTCGAACAGCTCGGCCCGTTCTCCCTGGAATTCGTCGCGGTCAACCACTCCATACCGGATGCGCTCGCCGTGGCCATCACCACGCCGGCCGGCGTCGTGCTTCACACCGGCGACTTCAAGATGGACCAGCTGCCGCTCGACGACCGCATCACCGACCTGCGGGCCTTCGCGCGTCTCGGCGAGAAGGGCGTCGACCTGTTCCTCGCCGATTCCACCAACGCCGATGTGCCTGGCTTCACGCCGCTGGAGCGCTCGATCGGCCCGGTGCTCGACGCCGTCATCGCCCGGGCGCCGCGCCGCGTCATCGTCGCCAGCTTCTCCAGCCATGTCCACCGTGTGCAGCAGGTGCTCGACGCCGCCGCCGCGAACGGCCGCCGCGTCGCCCTCCTCGGCCGCTCGATGGTCCGCAACATGACCATCGCGGCGGAGCTCGGCTATCTCAAAGTCCCCGAGGGCGTGCTCATCGACTACAAGAAGGCCGCCGACCTCCCCGACGACGAGATCGTGTATATGTCGACCGGATCGCAGGGCGAGCCGATGGCCGTGCTCGCGCGGATGGCGAACCTCGACCACCAGATCGAGGTCGGCCCCGGCGACACGGTGATCCTGGCGTCCAGCCTCATCCCGGGCAACGAGAACGCGGTCTACCGGGTCATCGACGGGCTCACCAAGCTGGGCGCGAACGTCGTGCACAAGGGCAACGCGAAGGTCCACGTCTCGGGCCACGCGGCGGCGGGCGAGCTGCTCTACTGCTACAACATCCTGAAGCCGAAGAACGTCATGCCCGTGCACGGCGAGTACCGCCACCTGGTGGCCAATGCGCGCCTCGCGATGGACACCGGCGTTCCCGAGAAGAACACGATCCTGGCGGAGGACGGCTCGGTCGTCGACCTGCGCGACGGCGTCGCCCGCGTGGTCGGCCAGCTCGACCTGGGTTTCGTCTACGTCGACGGCTCCAGCGTCGGCGAGATCACCGACGCCGACCTGAAGGACCGCCGCATCCTGGGCGAGGAGGGCTTCATCTCGATCATCGTCGTCGTGGAGGCCGCGACCGGCCGCATCGTGACGGGCCCGGAGGTGCACGCCCGCGGTTTCGCGGAGGACGACGCGGTGTTCGACGACGTCAAGCCCAAGATCGCCGCCGCCCTGTCGGAGGCCGCCCACAACGGCGTCCGCGACTCGCACGCGCTCTCGCAGGTGGTCCGCCGGACCGTGGGCCGCTGGGTCAACACCAGCTACCGCCGCCGGCCGATGATCGTGCCGCTGGTGATCGAGGCCTGACACGGCCTCGCTTCCGGCGGGTGGGATCGTAACCCGCCGGAAACACGACGGTGGGTAACGTTCGTCCATGAACGCGTTCCACATCCGCCCCGCCGTTCCCGGCGACGCCCGGGTGCTCGCGGACATGCTGGTGGAGGCCGCGAACTGGAATCCGGTCCGCACCCGGCCGCGAGTGACCGTCCTCGACGATCCGTCCGTCCGCCACTACATCGCGGGCTGGCAGCGGCCGGGCGACTTCGGCTGCGTGGCCGAGGACGCCCGCGGTGTTCCCGTCGGTGCCGCCTGGGCGCGACTGTTCTCTCCGAGCGACCCCGGCTACGGCTTCGTCGCGGCCGGGGTGCCCGAGCTGACGCTGGGCGTCTACCCGCAGTGGCGCGCGCAGGGGGTCGGCCGGGCGCTGCTCCGTGAGCTGGCGCGCGCAGCCGCGGCCCGCGGCCACGCGCGACTGAGCCTCAGCGTCGAGCGCTCCAACTTCGCCCAGCGGCTCTACGTCAGCGAGGGCTACGTGACGGTCGCATCGGGGGAGGGCTCCGACACGATGGTGCGCACAGTTCGCTGACCGGGCCGGATTTCCACAACTCAGGCGCGGGAACCGCGTGATGACGGGGGCACGACGTACCGTTGTGCCATGGCTACGAGCACCAAGTCGAATGCACGCGCCCGGAACTCCGGTCGCGGCGGGTCGACCGCGCGCAAGCCGGCGTCGAAGACCGCGCAGCAGAAGACGGTCGCCTACCCGGCAGCCGATGCGGGGACCAGTCCGCTGATCCGCGCGTGGATGGGTCTCGCGCACCTCACCGGCGCCGCCTTCCGTGCGCTCGGTCCCGAGAAGCTGGCCAAAGAGGAACGGCGTGACGGCTTTCCGTTCTTCCTCGTCCTGCTCGCCATCGCCGGGGCGGTCATCGAGTGGTTCCTCATCAACGACCAGGTCGCGCGCATGCTCGACGCCTGGACGTTCGGTGCGCTCTTCGGGCGCGTCGCGTTCGCTCTTCCGATCGTCATGGTGCTGTTCGCCGCCTGGCTGTTCCGGCATCCCAGCTCGGTTCACGACAACACGCGCATCGGCATCGGCCTGAGCATCCTGCTGCTTACGGTGTCCGGGCTGTGTCATCTGTTCAGCCCGCACCCGTCTCCGAGCGACGGTGTCACGGCTCTTGCGCAGGCGGGCGGCGTGCTGGGCTGGTTGATCGCGGCCCCGCTGTCGCTGCTGATCACTCCGTACGGCGCGGGCGCCGTCATCATCCTGCTGCTGATCCTCAGCCTCTTCATCATCACCAAGACGCCGCCGAACAAGCTGCCCGAGCGCATCCGTGAGCTGTACGCCTACCTGTTCGGTGCGCAGCTGCCGACGGAGGATGAGCGCCAGGAGGCGAAGGAGGCCCGATCGAAGCAGGTCGAGCTGGACGGGGTCGACGACGAGCCCGAGCAGGAGGCCAACCTGCCCTGGTGGCGCCGGAACAAGTCGCAGCGCGAAGAGGACCCGGAGTACGACGCCGCCCCGGCGGACGGCCTCACCGAGGTCTTCGGTGCCGGCCAGCGGGGCAAGGGGGAGTTCGCGACCGCCCTCGAGCCCGACCCGGCAAGCGACCACTACAACACCGAGGTGCTGAGCGAGCTCGCCAACGCCGAGGACGCCCTGCAGCGGTTCACCGGAGAGCAGCCGCCGACGGCCGTCGCGCCGCTCCCGCCCGTGTCCGGGGCGCCCGGAGGCGCGGCCGTGCTCCCCGGCTTCCAGGCCGGCGCCGAGGACTTCGACGAGGATGTCGCCCCGCCGGCGCTCCCGGAGCCGTCTGCTCCGTACAACCTCCCGTCCGCGACCATGCTGTCCGCCGGAACGCCCGCGAAGACCCGCTCCGGCGCGAACGACGAGATCGTTGCCGCCATAACCTCCGTGCTCACCCAGTTCGGCGTGGACGCGAAGGTCACAGGCTACTCGCGGGGCCCGACGGTCACGCAGTACGAGATCGAACTCGGCCCCGGCGTCAAGGTCGAACGCGTCACAGCGCTCAGCAAGAACCTGTCGTACGCGGTCGCGAGCAACGAGGTCCGCATCCTCTCGCCCATCCCGGGCAAGAGCGCGATCGGCATCGAGATCCCGAACAGCGACCGCGAGATCGTGTCGCTCGGCGACGTGCTGCGGTCTCCCGCGGCCACGAAGAGCGTCCACCCGATGACGATCGGCGTCGGTAAAGACGTCGGCGGCGGCTTCGTGGTCGCGAACCTGGCCAAGATGCCCCACCTGCTCGTCGCCGGTTCCACCGGTTCGGGCAAGTCGAGCTTCGTCAACTCGATGATCACCAGCCTCCTGATGCGCGCGAAGCCATCGGAGGTGCGCATGGTGCTCATCGACCCGAAGCGCGTCGAGCTGACGATCTACGGCGGCGTCCCGCACCTGATCACGCCCATCATCACGAACCCGAAGAAGGCCGCGGAGGCCTTGCAGTGGGTCGTGAAGGAGATGGACATGCGGTACGACGACCTGGCGAGCTTCGGCTTCCGGCACATCGACGACTTCAACCGCGCCGTCGTGAACGACGAGATCGTCCTGCCCGCCGGCAGCGAACGGAAGCTGAAGCCGTATCCGTACCTCCTCGTCGTCGTCGACGAGCTCGCCGACCTCATGATGGTCGCCCCGCGCGACGTCGAGGACTCGATCGTCCGCATCACGCAGCTGGCACGTGCCTCCGGCATCCACCTGGTCCTCGCAACCCAGCGGCCGTCGGTGGATGTCGTGACCGGTCTGATCAAGGCGAACGTCCCGTCGCGACTGGCGTTCGCCGTGACGAGCGTCACCGACTCGCGCGTCATCCTCGACCAGCCGGGCGCCGACAAGCTGATCGGCCAGGGCGACGCCCTGTTCCTGCCGATGGGCGCGTCCAAGGCGATCCGCGTGCAGGGCGCGTGGGTGAACGAGGACGAGATCCAGAAGGTCGTCGACCATGTCACCCGCCAGGCGCGGCCGGAGTACCGGCAGGACGTCACGGTGTCGGCCGAGAGGAAGCAGATCGACTCCGACATCGGAGACGACCTGGAGCTCCTGCTCGCCGCCGCCGAGCTCGTGGTGTCGTCGCAGTTCGGATCGACGTCGATGCTGCAGCGCAAACTGCGCGTCGGCTTCGCGAAGGCCGGCCGGCTCATGGACCTGCTGGAGTCCCGCGAGATCGTCGGGCCGTCCGAGGGGTCCAAAGCCCGCGACGTGCTCGCAACGGCGGAACAGCTTCCGCAGGTGATCGCGCGGCTCCGCGGCGAGGAGCCGCCCGCTGGTGCTGGCGCGCCGGCGCCGTCTGCGGCCGCCGGAGCCAGTGTGGGCGCCGCGCTCGGACCGGCCGGGGTCGGCGTCGACACCGAGCCGGACGATCGCTACGGAAACGACCCTGTCGCGGCGATGACGGCGGGCTATCCTGAGGTCGAGGGCGACTCCGACGAGGACGCCTGGCAGCTGACCGACAGAGAGTAGACGACCACGATGTCGGTGCCCGACACGCCTCCGCCCGCAGCGGCGGACGGCGGAACAGCGCACGTGAGCAACTGGAACCTGCCCAACGCGATCACCGTGGTGCGCATCCTGCTCGCTCCGTTGTTCGTCTGGATGCTCCTCGCCGACGGCGGAGAGGACGGCTGGCTCCGTTGGGCGGCCGCGGTGCTGTTCATCCTCGCGATCGCGACGGACGGCGTCGACGGTGCCCTCGCACGGCGCCAGGGACTCGTCACCGATCTCGGCAAGCTCCTCGATCCGATCGCCGACAAGGTGCTCACCGGAGGTGCGCTCATCGCGCTCTCCATCCTGGGTGAGCTGCCCTGGTGGGTGACCGTCGTCATCCTGGTGCGCGAGATCGGGATCACCGTCTACCGCTTCGTGGTGATCCGGCAGGGTGTCATCGCCGCCTCGCGCGGAGGCAAGATCAAGACCATCGTCCAGTCGGTTGCCATCTCCTTCGCGCTCGTCCCGCTGTGGACGGTGTTCGGCGACTGGATCTTCTGGGTGAACGGCATCCTCATGACCGCGGCCGTCATCCTCACGGTCTGGACTGGCATCGACTACCTCTGGCAGGCCTGGAAGGGCCGGAGGGCGAAGCGTGCCGTTGCCTGAGCAGGCGACCGAGGTCGTGGTCCGGGCCTTGATCGACCGCGGGCTCACGGTCGCCGTGGCCGAGTCGCTGACCGGCGGGCTCCTCGCCGCCGAGCTCACGAGCGTGCCCGGCGCGTCCGCCGTCGTCCTCGGCGGTGCGGTCGTCTACGCCACCGAGCTGAAGCACACGCTGCTGGGTGTGGATGCCGATCTGCTGGCGGCGGAGGGCCCCGTCCATCCCGAGGTCGCCCGGCAGCTGGCCGCCGGCGTCCGCGAACGCCTGGCCGTCGCGGGCAGCCCCGCCGACATCGGAGTGGCCACGACGGGAGTCGCCGGACCCGATCCGCAGGGCGGCCGCCCGGTGGGAACCGTGTACGTCGGCGTCGCCTCCGACGCCGGCGCGCGCTCGATCAGGCTCGCTCTCTCGGGCGACCGCGACGGCATCCGCCGGCAGACGGTCGTCGTGGCCGTACGCGCGCTCGCCGCCGAGCTCGGAATAACGGATGTTTGAGACTCCCGGATTACCGCGGGAATACGCGGTGTTTCGGTCTCGTTACACCTGCTGCATTCACAAGAAAAGCCCAGTAGCCCTCGATATCGTGGAGCGCAGGGATGCGGTACATTCGTATCCCATCGATACGTCGGCAGGGTAAGAGAGGGAGGCTCCGAATGATTCTTGTACGTCAGGAAATCGGCGACGTGCTCAGGGACTTCCGCCTGCAAAAGGGTCGTACGCTCCGCCAGGTCGCCAGTAAGGCGAGCGTCGCGCTCGGGTACCTCAGCGAGGTCGAGCGCGGACAGAAGGAGGCGTCGAGTGAGATCCTCGCCTCCGTGGCAGACGCTCTGGAGACGCCGGTCTCGGTCATCATGCGCGAGGTCGGCGATCGGATCGCGGTGCTCGAGGGTCTCGAGCCGGTGATTCCGGACACGGTTCCGGACGAGTTCGTCTCGGCGATGGACTCGGACCTGGTCGCCCGCTGATCCCGCACGCTCTGGAGGACGCCCCGCTCTCGGCGGGGCGTCCTTCGTTTACCCCCTCCCTGCTCTCCGAAACAAAGGACCCATGAAGCTCAGCGAGTTCCAGCGCGCCGTCACCGACGAGTTCGGCAGCACCTACGGTCAGACGCTGCTGACCGACCTCGTCCTCGGCGAACTCGGCGGCCGCACTCCCAACGAGGCCATCGCCGCCGGTCTGTCTCCGCGCGAGGTGTGGATCGCGCTCTGCAAGGAGACCGGCGTGCCGCAGTCGCACTGGTACGGCGCAGGGAAGCCCGCCCCGAAGCGCTGAACCTCGGCGCGACACGCCATTTCCGCTTCTCGAAGATATGTTCGGAAGTGGCTACACTTCTTCACATCGGCAGTCGAAAACGGTTGTCCACAGATGCGCGTCCCTCGCTTCGGGTGTCGGACGTCACTCCTAGAGTCGAACCGTAGCGAAGCCCACGAAGGAGAACCGCAAAATGCCATCACCCGCAGACCGCGAGAAGGCCCTGGAAACAGCCCTCGCGCAGATCGACCGCCAATTCGGCAAGGGCTCCGTCATGCGACTGGGCAGCGACGAGCGCGCCCCCGTCGAGGTCGTGCCGACCGGATCCATCGCCCTCGACGTGGCCCTCGGCATCGGTGGACTTCCCCGCGGCCGCATCATCGAGATCTACGGCCCGGAGTCGTCGGGTAAGACGACCCTGACCCTGCACGCCATCGCCAACGCTCAGCGTGCGGGCGGCATCGCGGCCTTCATCGACGCGGAGCACGCGCTCGACCCCGAGTACGCCCGCAAGCTCGGCGTCGACATCGACGCCCTGCTCGTCTCGCAGCCCGACACGGGTGAGCAGGCGCTCGAGATCGCCGACATGCTGGTCCGCTCGGGCTCCATCGACCTGATCGTCATCGACTCCGTCGCCGCGCTCGTGCCCCGCGCCGAGATCGAGGGCGAGATGGGCGACTCGCACGTCGGCCTCCAGGCCCGTCTGATGTCTCAGGCCCTCCGCAAGCTCACCGGTGGGCTCAACCAGACCAACACGACGATGATCTTCATCAACCAGCTGCGTGAGAAGATCGGTGTCTTCTTCGGCAGCCCGGAGACCACCGCCGGCGGTAAGGCGCTCAAGTTCTACGCCTCGGTGCGCCTCGATATCCGCCGAATCGAGACCCTGAAGGACGGCGCCGACGCGGTCGGCAACCGCACCCGCGTGAAGGTCGTCAAGAACAAGATGGCTCCGCCCTTCAAGCAGGCGGAGTTCGACATCCTCTACGGTGTCGGCATCTCCCGAGAGGGCAGCCTGCTCGACTTCGGTGTGGAGCACGGCCTCGTCAAGAAGTCGGGCGCTTGGTACACCTACGAGGGCGACCAGCTGGGCCAGGGCAAAGAGAACTCGCGCAACTTCCTGATCGCGAACCCGGACATCGCGTCCGAGATCGAGCAGAAGATCAAGATCAAGCTGGGCATCATGGCCGACCCGAACGCGTCGGCGGAACAGCCGTCCAACGTCGGATCGATCGAAGACAAGCTGCAGGCTCGAAAGGGCGCGTGACCGCGTCCTTCGCCTCACGGAGGGGATCCTCGTGGTGGTGAAGTTCCCGTCCTCTCCGGAGGACAACCAGAGTGACGGCACGTCGACCGCCGAGACGGGGGAGCGGGAGCATCTGGCTCCCGTGACCCCGCTCCGCCGAGCGGCTTCCGGGCGCGAGAGCGACGGCGACCAGCATCCGTCGCGACGCGGCCGGGTGCGCGAGCGTCAGCCGCAGGAAGGCGTTGTGCGGCCGGTGGTCGCACTGCCCGCGGAGGCTCCAGGCGGGGACGGCGCGGCGGGAGTCGCGCGCGGGCGATCCGGTCAGAGGACCGACGCGGGGTTGGACGCCGGGTGGAACAACACCTGGGGCGCCGAGCCTCCGGCGCCGGCGATCGCGGACGAGGCGGAGGTCGACGAGGAGACGGTCCGGCAGGCGCGGAAGACCTCCGGGGTGGCGATCCGTCAGCTGGCTCGACGGGGAATGTCGCGGTGGGAGCTCGAGCAGTTGCTCACCAAGCGCGAGATCGACCCGGCGGTGTACGGACCGGAGCTCGATCGTCTGGAGGTGCTCGGCGTGATCGACGACGCTGCGCTCGCTGCGACGCTCGCCTTCACGCAGCACAGCCGGAAGGGGCTTGGGCGTACAGCGATCGAGCAGGAGCTCAAGCGCCGCCACATCGATCCAGTCCTGATCGAGGCCGCGCTGTCCGACATCGGCGACGACGACGAACTGGAGCGCGCGACGGAATTGGCCGTGAAGCGCATGGGTCAGCTGTCGTCCTACGACGATGAGACCGCCCGCCGCCGGCTGCACGGGTTCCTTGCGCGAAAGGGGTATGCGTCGGATGTCGTGCGCCAGGCGATGGATGCGGCGTTCGCGACGCGGCGCCCTCGCGGGGGATCAGGGGTCCGCTTCCAGTAGGTCCGGCCGTGCCGCGGTGGCGTGCGGACGGTTCGCGGCGACCGCCTGATCACGTCGCCTGCGGGGGCGGCGAGAAACGTAGACTTGTCGCCATCATGAGCATCCTGGAACAGCACAGCGTCATCGCGCCCTCCGAGGCGGCAGTCCGTCCTGACGGCCGAGCGCGAACGTACGAGGTGCGCACGTTCGGCTGCCAGATGAACGTCCACGACTCCGAGCGCCTCAGCGGCTCCCTCGAGGCGGCGGGCTACGTCCCGGCCAACGGTGAAGAGGCCGACATCGTCGTCATCAACACCTGCGCGGTGCGCGAGAACGCCGACAACAAGCTCTACGGCAACCTCGGTCACCTCGCCGGCGTGAAGCGGCGGCATGAAGGCATGCAGATCGCCGTGGGCGGGTGCCTCGCCCAGAAGGACAAGAACGTCATCCTCGAGAAGGCGCCCTGGGTCGACGTCGTCTTCGGCACCCACAACATGGGTTCCCTCCCGAGCCTGCTCGAGCGCGCCCGACACAACGACGCCGCCGAGATCGAGATCCTCGAATCGCTCGAGACGTTCCCGTCGACGCTCCCGACCAAGCGCGACTCGTCGTACTCCGGCTGGGTCTCCATCTCCGTCGGCTGCAACAACACGTGCACCTTCTGCATCGTCCCGTCGCTGCGCGGCAAGGAGAAGGACCGTCGGCCGGGTGACATCCTCGCCGAGATCCAGGCGCTCGTCGACGACGGCGCCATCGAGGTGACGCTGCTCGGACAGAACGTCAACTCCTACGGTGTGGAGTTCGGCGACCGTCAGGCGTTCAGCAAGCTGCTGCGCGCCGCAGGGCAGATCGAGGGACTGGAGCGCATCCGCTTCACCAGCCCGCACCCCGCTGCGTTCACCGACGACGTGATCGACGCGATGGCAGAGACGCCCAGCGTCATGCCGCAGCTGCACATGCCGCTGCAGTCCGGCTCCGACCGCATCCTCAAATCCATGCGGCGTTCGTACCGCTCCGAGAAGTTCCTCGGCATCCTCGACCGGGTGCGGGCGAAGCTGCCGGATGCGGCGATCAGCACGGACATCATCGTCGGCTTCCCCGGTGAGACCGAGGAGGACTTCCACGAGACACTCCGCGTCGTCGAAGCCGCCCGCTTCGCGTCCGCCTTCACCTTCCAGTACTCCATCCGCCCCGGCACGCCGGCGGCCACCATGGAGGACCAGGTGCCCAAGGAGATCGTCCAGGAGCGCTACGACCGGCTCACGGCGCTGCAGGAGCGCATCTCCCTGGAGGAGAACCAGAAGCTCATCGGCCGTGAGGTCGAGCTGCTCGTCGCCAACGGTGAGGGCCGGAAGGACGCCGACACGCGCCGGCTCAGCGGCCGCGCCCAAGACAGCCGCCTCGTGCACTTCGAGCTGCCCGCAGGCTCCGAGACGCCGCGTCCCGGTGACGTCGTCACGGTCCGCGTCACCCAGGCTGCGCCGCACCACCTCATCGCCGACTCCGCCGACGGCGCGCCCCTACGCATCCGCCGCACGCGCGCGGGCGACGCCTGGGACCGCGCAGAGGCCGAGTCCTGCGCCGTGCCCGCCCACGGCGGCGCAGCGGCGGGAGCGGCAGCGGGCCGGGTCTCGCTTGGACTCCCGACGCTCCGCACGCGCGAACCGCTCACGTCGCCGGGCGTGGGCACGATGCCGATCTACGACCCGACGGACGGACAGCGCTGAGCGCGGCGCCGGTGCCTCCGCTCGTCGCGATCGTCGGCGCGACCGGCACCGGCAAGACCGACCTCTCGCTGGCGCTGGCCGAAGCGCTGCGCGTCCGGGGACGTTCCGCCGAGGTCGTCAACGCCGACGCGATGCAGCTCTACCGGGGCATGGACATCGGCACAGCGAAGATCAGTGCGGAGGAGTGGCGCGGCATCCCGCACCACCTCTTCGACGTGCTCGACGTCACCGATGAAGCCACCGTCGCCCGCTATCAGCCGGAAGCGCGGGCGCGAATCCAGGAGATCGCCGACCGCGGTGCGGTCCCGATCCTCGTCGGGGGCTCCGGACTGTACGTGTCGAGCGTGCTCTTCGACCTGCGTTTCCCGGGCACGGACCCGCAGCTTCGGGCACGCCTCGAAGGTGAACTCGCCGAACACGGGCCCGGGATGCTCTTCCAGCGCCTGGCCGAGCGCGACCCGGACGCCGCCCGGCGGATCGGATCGCGGAACGGCCGCCGCATCGTCCGCGCCCTCGAAGTCGCCGAGCTGACCGGGACGTCCGTCACCGGCGCGCTGCCCGACGAACCGTCCCTCTGGCACGAACCGACCGTCGTCATCGGGCTGGCCGCCCCGCGGGACGAGCTCGTCACCCGACTCGACGCCCGGGTCGACAGGATGTGGGCCGACGGGCTGCTCACCGAGCTGACGGACCTCATCCCGCACGGCATCGACCGTGGCGTCACCGCCCGCCGCGCGATCGGCTACGCCCAAGCCCTGGCTGAGCTGCGCGGCGAGCTCTCCCGCGAAGATGCGATCGCCCAGACCCAGCAGCTGACCCGTCGCTACGCGCGTCGGCAGGTCAGCTGGTTCAAGCGCTACCCGCACATCCACTGGCTCGACTACGACGCCTCCGACCTGGTGGGTGCGGCACTCGCGCTGGTGGATTCGGCGGAGGCCGCCGAGGGCGGCGCGCCCGCGACGGGTCGCTAGGCTGGGACGCATGGCGACCATCCACTTCACCAAGGGTCAGGGCACGGGCAACGACTTCGTGCTCTACTCCGACCCGGAGGGGCGCCTGCCGCTCACCGCCACCCAGATCGCCGAGATCTGCGACCGCCACTTCGGCGTGGGCGCCGACGGCGTGATCCGCGCGGTCCGCTCCGCGCACCTCCCCGAGGGCGAGGCGGCCCTCGCCGAGGACGACGCGGCCACCTGGTTCATGGACTACTACAACGCCGACGGGTCGCCCGCCGAGATGTGCGGCAACGGCATCCGCGTCTACGTGCGCTACCTCCTCGAGACCGGCCTCGCCGAGCTCCCCGAGGGCGGGACGATCGCCATCGGCACGCGCTCCGGCGTGCGTGACGTGCAGCGCAGCACAAACGGCTTCCAGGTCGACCTGGGCCGCTGGCGGCTCGACGGCGGCGAGCCGCTCGTCCGAGCGAAGGAGCTCGCCGTCGCCCGGCCCGGGCTGAGCATCGACATGGGCAACCCGCACGTCGTGGTCGCCGTCGCCGACGACTCCGAGCTCGACGCGGCCGACCTCTCCTACATCCCGCACATCGAGCCGGCCCCCGAGCACGGAGCGAACGTCGAGTTCGTCGTGCCGCACGAGCCGCTCGTCGTCGACGGCGTCGGCCGCATCCGGATGCGCGTGCACGAGCGCGGGAGCGGCGAGACGCTCTCCTGCGGCACGGGGGCGGCGGCCGCCGCGCTCGCGGTCCGTTACTGGGCGGGCGAGGGCGCCCCGAACCAGTGGCGCGTGGAGGTGCCCGGCGGCACCGTCGGCGTCCGCATGTTCGCCACGGAGGACGGCGAGCACGTCGGCCTCTCCGGCCCCGCCGCCCTCGTCTTCACCGGCACCCTGGACCTCGCCTGACCCATCCAACAGCTCCTGAGTTTTTCGCCGATTCAGCGCCCGGAAACGCGAAAAACTCAGGAGCTGTCGGCTGGGGATGGAGGTCAGGCGTCGGCGTGGGAGCGGGCGCGGAGGACGCGGTAGCCCTTCGAGGTCGCGGCCCGCGTGGTGGTCAGCTCCGGGAAGGTCGCCTGGATCCACCGCTGGAGGGAATCGCTGCCGAGGTTGCGCTGCACGACCAGCCACGCGTCCGACCCGGGCTCGAGCCGTGGCAGCCAGCGCTCCAGGATGTTGTGCAGCTCGTTCTTGCCGACGCGGATCGGTGGATTCGACCAGATCGTCGTAAATCGCACGTCATCGGGAACATTATCCGGCGTCACCGGGTTTACATTAGTGAGACCGAGCTTCTGCGCATTCCTGCGCACCATGTCCAACGCTCGGGTGTTGACGTCGACGGCCCAGACCGTCGCATGAGGGGATTCGAGAGCAAGTGTGAGAGCCAGTGGCCCCCAGCCGCAGCCGAGGTCGAGGAACTGACCCCCGGGCGGCGCTGCGGGGACATGGTCCAGCAGCACTCGCGTACCCATGTCGATGCGCTCGGGGCTGAAGATCCCGTTCGCCGTCACCAGCTCGTATGTCTGGCCGGCGAGCTGAACGGTGAACGGCCGCAGGTTCATCTCGCTCTCGGGCGCCGGGGAAAAGTAGTGATCTCCGCTGGCCATAAGCAGACCGTACAGGACACGAACAAACTAGGGTTAACCCGGATCGGGGAACTGAATGACTGATAAGACCGACATCCGCGACCACGACGCAGACGACGTGGTCGCGCGCGTGCTCGCCACGCAGGACAGCCGTGCGACGGTGACGCTGTTCGGCTCGGATGCGTCCGCACGGGCGCAGGCCCTGCAGGCGGACGCCGTCGAGGGCGGACTCCACGACGGTGAGCAGCTCGACCGCGAGGAGCGCGCAGCGCTCCGGCGTGTGTCCGGGCTCTCCACCGAGCTGCAGGACGTCACCGAGGTCGAGTACCGGCAGCTGCGACTCGAGAACGTCGTGCTGATCGGCGTGTACTCGCAGGGCTCCCTGCAGGACGCCGAGAACTCGATGCGCGAGCTCGCCGCCCTGGCGGAGACGGCAGGAGCGGCCGTGCTCGACGGCCTGCTGCAGCGCCGACCGCATCCCGACCCCAGCACCTACCTCGGCCGCGGCAAGGCCGAGGAGCTGGCCGGGATCGTGGCGGCCCTCGGCGCCGACACGGTCATCGCCGACACCGAGCTCGCCCCGAGCCAGCGCCGTGCACTGGAGGACGTGGTGAAGGTGAAGGTGATCGACCGCACCGCGGTGATCCTCGACATCTTCAGCCAGCACGCCAAGAGCCGCGAGGGCAAGGCGCAGGTCGAGCTCGCGCAGCTCGAGTACCTGCTCCCGCGCCTCCGCGGCTGGGGCGAGTCGATGTCCCGCCAGGCCGGTGGCCAGGTGGGTGGAGCGGGCGCCGGCATGGGCTCGCGCGGACCGGGTGAGACGAAGATCGAGTTGGATCGTCGTCGCATCCACACGCGCATGGCGCGGCTGCGCAAGCAGATCGCCGGCTTCAAGCCCGCCCGCGAGGCGAAGCGTGCGAACCGCAACCGCAACTCCGTGCCGTCGGTGGCGATCGCCGGCTACACCAACGCGGGCAAGTCGAGCCTGCTGAACCGCGTGACCAAGGCCGGCGTGCTGGTCGAGAACGCGTTGTTCGCGACGCTGGATGCGACGGTCCGCCGCTCGGTGACCGCCGACGGCCGGCTGTACACGCTCGCCGACACCGTCGGCTTCGTGCGCAACCTGCCGCACCAGCTGGTCGAGGCGTTCCGTTCGACGCTGGAGGAGGTCGCCGATTCCGACGTCATCCTGCACGTGGTCGACGGCTCGCACCCGGACCCGGCCTCGCAGCTGGCGACGGTGCGCGACGTGATCGGCGAGGTGGGCGCCCGCGACATCCCGGAGATCGTGGTCTTCAACAAGGCCGACCTGATCTCGGCGGACGACCGGCTCATCCTGCGCGGACTGGAGCCGGGCGCGATCTTCGCGTCGGCCCGGACCGGCGAGGGGATAGACGAGGTGCTGGCCGCCATCGCGCGGCTGCTGCCGGATCCCTCCCTCGAGGTCGAGCTGGTGGTGCCGTACGACCGCGGCGACCTCATCTCCGCGCTGCACGAGCGGGGTCGCGTGATCTCGACCGAGTACGTGGAGGAGGGCACCCGCGTGACCGCGCGGATCATGCCCGAGTACCACGCGGCGTTCGAGCCGTTCGAGGTGGCCGCGACCTCGTAGCCGCACACCGTATCCCGAAGGCCGGGCGGATCCTCTGTGTCACTGGATGACGCGAGAGGTTCCGCCCGGCCTTCTGCGTTGCTAGATTGCCAGACAACCGAAGCGGGCGACCGCCGACGTGGTGCGACAGCCGAGCCCGGCACCCGCCCGAGTGAATCCCTCCCTGTGCCGAATGCCGAGCGCGGGCGGGACGTCCTTGTGCCGCTGTCCGACCATCCGAGGAACCCATGAGCTGTACCGAGGCCCGGTTCTCCTTCGAGCTGTACCCGCCGCGCACCGAACGCGCCGCGGCGGCGCTGCCGGGGACGATCGACCTGCTGGCCGCGACGCGTCCGGATTTCATCTCCGTGACGTACGGCGCCGGCGGCTCTTCGCGGACCGCCTCCCTCGACGTGCTGCGCTACATCATCGAGCACACCGAGGTCAGCCCGATGGCGCATCTCACCTGCGTCGGCTCGTCGCACGAGGAGGCGCACCGGCTGATCCGCGACTTCCTCGACGCGGGCGTGCGCCGCTTCCTCGCGGTCCGCGGCGACCCGCCGGAGGGGCTGGCCGAGGGGGACGACGGGATCGGCGACATCCGCACGACCGCGGAGCTCGTGCAGCTCATCCATCGCGTCCAGGCCGAGCGGGTCCCGTACGGCGAGCTGGCCGTTCCCGAGCTGCACGCGCAGGCCGTGCTGGAGCATCGCGAGCATGTGCAGATCGCCGTCGCGGCCTTCCCGAACGGGCATCCGTCGTCGCACTCGGTCTCGCAGGACATCGACGCTCTGCTCGCCAAGCAGGCGGCCGGGGCGAACCTGGGGATCACGCAGCTGTTCTTCCACGCCGAGGACTACTTCCACTTCACCCAGCGCGCGGCCGAGGCGGGCGTGACCTTCCCGATCCTGCCGGGCATCATGCCGGTGACGAGCCCGGCACGCCTGAAGCGGATGCTGGAGCTCAGCGGCGAGGACCTGCCGAGCGACCTCGCGATCGAGCTGGAGGTCGAGCCGACCGACGAGGGCCGCCGCGAGATCGGCATCGCCTGGGCCGCCCGGCTCGGCGAGCGGCTGCTCGCCGGCGGTGCCCCCGGCCTCCACCTGTACACGTTCAATCAGCACGAGGCCGTCCTGTCCGTGCTGGACCGCATCGGCGCCCTCCCGGCGGCGAGCGAGACCGCATCCACCACCCCGGCGAACCCGGCCACCGAGAAGGAACCAGCATGACCGACACCACCTCCGCCGCTTCGGGCCGCCCCGCGTTCCCGGCGGGCACCATCATCGGCTACCCGCGCATCGGACGCCGCCGCGAGCTGAAGAAAGCCGTCGAGGCATTCTGGGCCGGCAGCATCGACGCGGACGAGCTGGAGGCGGCTGCGGCCGACCTGCGCGCCGCCACGCGCGAGCGGCTCGCGACGCTCGGCCTCGGCCGCACCGACGCGTCCATCCCGGAGAGCTTCAGCTTCTACGACCAGGTACTGGATGCGGCGGTCACCGTCGGTGCCGTGCCGTCGCGATTCGCGGGGCTCGCCGCGGCCGACGGCTCCGTCGACCTGGCCGGCTACTTCACGATCGCCCGCGGCGAGGGGGAGAACCCGCCGCTGGAGATGACGAAGTGGTTCGACTCCAACTACCACTACCTCGTGCCGGAGATCGGTCCGGAGACGGCGTTCCGCCTGGCCTCGGACCGCATCGTCCGCGAGTTCGAGGAGGCTCGCGCTGCTGGGTTCGTCACGCGTCCCGTCATCGTCGGGCCGGTGACCTTCCTGCTGCTGAGCAAGGCGGCCGACGACGCTCCGGAGGGGTTCCGGCCGCTCTCGCGCCTGGCCGACCTGCTGCCCGTCTACGCGGAGCTGCTGGCGCGCCTGTCCGCCGCGGGCGCGCCCTGGGTGCAGCTCGACGAGCCGGCTCTCGTGAGCGAGAGCATCGACGAGCCCCGGGATGCGGTGCTCGCCGCGGTGCGTGAGGCGTACGACGTGCTCGGGCGCGCGTCCGACCGCCCTGCCCTCTTCGTGGCCGCTCCGTACGGGAGCCTCGACGACGCCCTGCCCGCGCTCGCGGCCAACCCGGTGGAGGCGATCTCCCTTGACCTCGTGCGCGGATCCATCCCATCAGGGCTCGACGCGGCGACCGCATCCGCCCTCGCCGGGAAGACGCTCGTCGGCGGCGTGATCGACGGGCACAACATCTGGCGCGGCGACCTCGAGGCGGCGTTCGGGAAGCTCACGGAGGTGCTGTCGCTCAGCCCCGACGTCACGGTGTCCACGTCCACGTCGCTGCTGCATGTCCCGCACGACGTGGACGACGAGCCGGACCTCGACGCGCGCCTGGCGTCGTGGCTCGCCTTCGCCGACCAGAAGGTCGCCCAGGTCGCCGTGCTCGCGCGCGGGATCGTCGACGGCCACGAGGCGATCCAGGAGGAGCTGACCGCCGCGACCGCTGCGCTCGCCGACCGTGCGTCGGCGCCGGGCGTCCGCGTTCCGGCCGTCCGCGAGCGCGAGGCCGCGCTGACCGAGGCCGACTTCCGCCGTGGCGCCTACGCCGACCGGCTGGCGGCGCAGGATGCCGCCCTCAGCCTCCCGTTCCTCCCCACGACGACGATCGGGTCGTTCCCGCAGACGGCCGACATCCGCCGGTCGCGTGCGCAGCTGGCGAAGGGCCTCATCACCGAGGCGGAGTACCTGGGCCGCATGCGCGACGAGATCAAGCGCGTCGTCGACCTCCAGGAGGAGATCGGGATCGACGTGATCGTGCACGGCGAGCCTGAGCGCAACGACATGGTGCAGTACTTCGCCGAGAACCTGGACGGCTTCGCGGTCACGCGCAACGGCTGGGTGCAGTCCTACGGCTCGCGCTGTACGCGCCCGTCGATCCTGTGGGGCGACGTCTCGCGACCGGCACCCATCACGGTCGAGTGGTCGGCGTACACCCAGAGCCTCACCGACAAGCCGGTGAAGGGAATGCTCACGGGGCCTGTGACCATCCTCGCGTGGTCGTTCGTGCGCGACGACCAGCCGCTCGGCGAGACGGCACGACAGGTCGCGCTCGCGCTGCGCGACGAGATCGCGGACCTCGAAGAGGCGGGCATCCGCGTCGTCCAGGTGGACGAGCCGGCGCTGCGCGAGCTGCTGCCGCTGAAGAAGGCGGCACAGGGCGAATACCTGGACTGGTCGGTCGGATCGTTCCGCCTGGCGACCTCGGGCGTCGCCAACGGTACGCAGATCCACACGCACCTCTGCTACTCGGAGTTCGGCGTCGTCATCGACGCGATCCGGAACCTGGATGCCGACGTCACCAGCATCGAGGCGGCCCGCAGCCGCATGGAGGTCGTCCACGACATCCAGCGCTCCGGCTTCGAGCACGGCATCGGGCCGGGCGTCTACGACATCCACTCGCCCCGGGTGCCGTCCGTCGCTGAGGTGACCGAGCTGCTGGAGACGGCACTGGAGGCGATCCCGGGCCGGCAGCTCTGGGTGAACCCGGACTGCGGCCTCAAGACGCGCGGCTACGACGAGACCGTCGCCTCGCTGCGGAACATCATCGAGGCGACGCGCGGAGTGCGCGAGCGGGCGGCTGTGAACGCCTGACGCGTCCATTGGCGCATTGTGCGGCCCCGGTACGCTCATGGCGTACCGGGGCCGTCGTGCTTCGGGAGAGCGTGCGTGTGAGGATGGGCGCATGGTGCGCATCCCGGACGAGGAGTTCGAGCGGATGGTCGGCGACATCTTCGATGCGCTGCCGGACGACATGGTGGGACCGCTGGAGAACGTCGCCATCCTCATCGAGGATCAACCGGACGGCGCCCGGCCGCGGCTGTTCGGGCTGTACAGCGGACGTCCGCTGACCCGGCGCTCGGTGTACGGGTTCGGCGAGCTGCCGGATCGGATCACGCTGTTCCGCAACAACCTGGAGGCGTCGGCCGTCTCGGAGGACGACCTGCGGGCGCGGGTGCGGCTCACCCTGGTGCACGAGATCGGGCACTACTTCGGGCTGTCCGACGACCGCCTGCGCGAGCTCGGCTGGGCGTGACCCGGCCTTCCCCCGTGCCACGATTTGGCGCAAATCGCGGTTATGAGGCGGTCATAACCACTATTTGGCGCAAAACGTGGGGTGGGGCGGGCGGGAAGCTCAGACCGCGCGGAGGACCGCGACGACCTTGCCGAGCACTTGCGAGTAGTCGCCGAGGATAGGTTCGAAGTTCGAGTTGCGCGGCAGCAGCCAGGTGTGGCCGTCGCGCTGGCGGAAGACCTTGACGGTCGCCTCCTCGTCGAGCATCGCGGCGACGATGTCGCCGTTCTCGGCCGTGTTCTGGGCGCGGACGACGACCCAGTCGCCGTCGCAGATCGCCGCGTCGATCATCGACTCGCCGACGACCTTCAGCATGAACAGCTCGCCGTTGCCGACCAGCTGGCGGGGGAGAGGGAAGACCTCGTCCACCTGCTGCTCGGCCGTGATCGGGATTCCGGCCGCGATGCGGCCGACGAGGGGAACCATCGCGGCGTCGCCGACCGGCGTCTGGTTCTCGTAGTCCGGCGCGGACTGCGACGACGACGGCAGGTCGATGAGGATCTCGAGGGCGCGCGGACGGTTCGGGTCGCGCCGGAGGTAGCCGCTCAGCTCCAGCTGGTTCAGCTGATGCGTGACGGACGACAGAGAGGAGAGGCCGACGGCGTCACCGATCTCGCGCATGCTCGGCGGATAGCCGCGCTGGCTCACCGACCGTTGGATCACATCGAGGATCGCCAGCTGCTTGTCGCTCAGGTTCTTGCGGCGACGGGTGCCTCCGCGTGCCTGGTTCTCATTCGACACGGGCGTCCTCTCCTGGCGTCGGCGGCCCTGCGGGGATGCTCCCTGCAGGAATGTCGGTGGTTCCTGATCTGATGTCCTCAGACAGTCGAAACTGTATCCGCGTCGGGAAGGGAAGACAAACATGTGTTCGAGTGTGTCGCGAACTTCGTCCCCAAATTCCCGCTCTGAGGGCATCTTGCGGATTCGGACATTCGAAGATACATTCGGAACACAGCTTCGCACCCGCGAGTCTGAGGAGGTCACGGCCATGAGCGCAGTATTGATGAGCGAGTCGGTTCCCACCCTTCGTGCGGTCCCGCCGCTGCCGGAGGGAGCACGGGTCCGCCTGCGTCTCACGCGGCGCGGTCGCGCGGTCCTCTCCGCTCTCGTCGCGCTGCCCCTCGTCATCGGAGCCCTCGTGTTCGCACTCAACGGCGGCGGCGCGGTCGCCACCGGCGAGCAGACGCACGTCAGCTTCCAGTACGTGACCGTGGAGTCGGGCGACTCCCTCTGGTCCGTCGCGGAGCGCGTCGCGCCGAATGCCGACCCGCGCGACGTGATCGCCGACATCGTCTCCCTCAACGGCCTCGACTCGGCCGTCGTCTCGCCCGGCCAGCAGCTCGCGGTCCCGTCGAAGTACGCGCACTAGGCGGCGCCGCACGGTAGGCGCCGTCCGCAACTCGCGGTCGTGAACGGAGGGGATCCGCGGCCCGGCAGCCGGGATCGCCTCCGTTTCCTATCGCACAGCGTGCTTGACGTCGAAATGTCCTCCGTTTCTCGTGGGGCTTCGTCCCGCCGCGTCGCCGAGCGTCATCCGGCGGAAGGGCAGTGACGGCGCTGGCTACGATTGAGGGGTGACTTCTCTTTCCGAGCTGCCCATCCGGGACGACCTGCGCGGTCGGTCTCCGTACGGCGCTCCGCAGCGTCCGGTGCCCGTCGCGCTCAACGTGAACGAGAACACGCATCCCGTTCCGGAAGATGTGGCCGCGGACATCGTGGCCCGCGTCGCCGCCGCAGTCGGTGGAGTGAACCGCTATCCCGACCGCGAATTCACCGAGCTCCGCACGGCGTTCGCCCGCTACCTCGGCCACGGTCTCGCGCCGGAGAACATCTGGGCGGCGAACGGGTCGAACGAGGTGCTTCAGCACATCCTGCAGGCCTTCGGCGGCCCCGGCAGGACGCTGCTCGGGTACGCCCCCACTTACTCGATGTACCCCCTGCTCGCCTCGGGCACCGGGACCGCGTACGTCGCCGCCGCCCGCGACGCCGATTACGAGCTGACCCCGGAGACGGCCGTCGCCGAGCTCCGGCGGCACAACCCGGACATCGTGATCCTCTGCTCGCCGAACAACCCGACCGGCACGCCCCTCGGACTCGACACCATCGAGGCCGTGTACGACGCCACCGACGGGATCGTCGTCGTCGACGAGGCGTACGCGGAGTTCATGCCGGAGGGCGAGCCGTCCGCGCTGACCCTGCTCCCGGGCCGGCCGCGCCTCCTGATCTCGCGCACGATGAGCAAGGCGTTCGCCTTCGCCGGTGCGCGCGTGGGTTACCTCGCCGCCGACCCCGCCGTCATCGACGCGCTCCGGCTGGTGCGCCTCCCGTACCACCTGTCCGCCATCACCCAGGCCGCCGCGCTCGGCGCGCTCGCGCACGCGGACGAGATGCTCGCGACGGTCGGCGACATCCGCCGCCAGCGCGACCGGCTGGTGACCGAGCTCGCACGCCTCGGCTACACGCCCCACCGCAGCGGCAGCAACTTCGTCCTCTTCGGCGGCGTGGACGACCCGCACGCGACGTTCGAAGCGCTGGCCGACCGCGGCATCCTGATCCGGGATGTCGGGATCCCGCACCACCTGCGCGTCACCGCGGGGACCGAGGCCGAGACGACCGCCTTCCTCGAGGCGCTGGCCGCGCTCGGCCGGCCCACCCCGGAGGATGCAGGCGCCGACGAGGCCCCCGACAGGGCTCAGAGCGCCCCGGTAGACTCGGACGCATGACGAATCGCGCCGCCACGGTCACGCGGGAGACGAGCGAGTCGAGCATCGAGCTGAGCCTCGATCTCGACGGCACCGGAGAATCTGACATCCAGACGAGCGTCCCCTTCTACGACCACCTGCTGACCGCGTTCGCCAAGCACTCGCTCACCGATCTGCGGATCCGCGCGACCGGCGACACCGACATCGACGTCCACCACACGGTGGAGGACATCGGCATCGTCCTCGGGCAGGCGATCCTGGAGGCGCTCGGCGACAAGTCGGGCATCTCCCGCTACGGCGACGCCCTGGTGCCGCTCGACGAAGCGTTGGTGCAGGCGGTCGTGGACATCTCCGGTCGCCCGTACCTCGTTCACACCGGCGAGCCCGCCGGTTTCGAGCTGCACCTCATCGGCGGCCACTTCACCGGTTCGATGGTCCGTCACGTCTTCGAGGCGATCACGTTCAACGCGCGTCTCACCACGCACATCACGGTCGTCGGCGGTCGCGACCCGCACCACATCGCGGAGGCCGAGTTCAAGGCGTTCGCGCGCGCGTTCCGTCAGGCGAAGGCGCTCGACCCGCTGATCAGCGGCATCCCTTCGACCAAGGGCGCGCTGTGACCGTGGCACGCACTCCCGGCAGCGCCCCGCAGGTCGTCGTCTTCGACTACGGGACGGGCAACGTCCACTCGGCCGTCAAGGCGCTCGAGGCCGCGGGGGCCGAGGTCGAGCTGACCGGCGATCGCAAGCGTGCACTGGAGGCGGACGGTCTGCTGGTGCCCGGCGTCGGCGCGTTCACTGCCGTCGCCGAGGCGCTGAAAGCTTCGCACGGAGACGAGGTCGTCGACCGGCGCCTGGCGGGCGGCCGACCGGTGCTGGGCATCTGCGTCGGCATGCAGGTCATGTTCGAGCGTGGCGTCGAGAACGGCGTCGAGACCGAGGGGCTGGGGGAGTGGCCGGGGACGGTCGACCTCATCCGTGCCGACGTCGTGCCGCACATGGGCTGGAACACGGTCCGCGCGCCCGAGGACTCCACGCTGTTCGCCGGCCTGCAGGACGAGCGCTTCTACTTCGTCCACTCGTACGCCGCCCAGGACTGGACCCTGGAGGCGTCGGGCCCGTTCCCCAAGCCGAAGGTGACGTGGGCCGATCACGGCTCCCCGTTCGTCGCGGCGGTCGAGAACGGCCCGCTGAGCGCCACGCAGTTCCACCCGGAGAAGTCCGGCCGCGCGGGCATCCAGCTGCTCCGCAACTGGATCGGCTCGCTGTAGCCGCCTCCCGCCCGAGTTCGCCGAATCCGGCCCACCGTCCGCGCCGCGGACCGACACGAGGAAACACATGACCGACTTCATCAGCACGCCCCGGCTCGTCCTCCTGCCCGCGGTGGATGTGGCCGACGGCAAGGCGGTGCGCCTCACCCAGGGCGAGGCCGGCAGCGAGACGAGCTACGGCGACCCGGTCGATGCCGCGGCCGAGTGGAAGGCGGCGGGCGCCGAGTGGATCCACCTGGTCGACCTCGACGCCGCATTCGGCCGCGGGGAGAACCGGTCCCTGCTCAAGAAGGTCATCCACGAGGTCGACGGCGTGAGCATCGAGCTCTCGGGCGGCATCCGCGACGACGCTTCGCTCGAGCACGCCCTCGAAGCGGGCGCGACCCGCGTCAACCTCGGTACGGCCGCGCTCGAGAACCCGGAGTGGGCCGCCAGCGCGATCAGCCGGTTCGGTGAGGCGATCGCCGTCGGACTGGATGTGCGCGGCACCACCCTCGCCGCCCGCGGCTGGACCCGTGAGGGCGGTGACCTGTGGGAGGTCCTCGACCGCCTGGAGGACGCCGGCTGCGCCCGCTATGTCGTCACCGACGTGACCAAGGACGGCACGCTCCGCGGCCCGAACCTGGACCTTCTGCGCCAGGTGCTGGATCGCACCGAGCGGCCGGTCGTCGCCTCCGGCGGCATCTCCAACCTCGACGACATCGCCGCGCTGCGCGAGCTGGTGCCGCTGGGGCTCGAGGGCGCGATCGTCGGCAAGGCGCTCTATGCCGGCGCCTTCACGCTGCCCGAGGCGCTGGATGTCGCGGGACGCTGACGACCAGACGGGCGCCGTTCCGGAGGGCGCGGCAGCCGCTGACGGGGTGACGCCGACGGGCCGACCCAGCGTCGAGGGCGCCGCGCGGCTGGCCGCGTTCGCCGCATCCCTCGCCGACTCCGCGGGTCAGCCGTGGCAGGGTCGCGAGTTCGACGACAATCCGTTCGGCGACGACGACGGCTCGGCGCCGCCCGCGCTTCTCGGCGCGCTCGCCGCGTTCCGCGCCGGCGAGACCGGAGCGGAGACCGTGGTGGATGCGCTGCGCGATGTGCGCCTCCTCGTCCCGCTGATGGCGGACCTCGGCGACGAGGGGACGAACGACGCGGGGATGCGCGTCGACAAGACCCAGGAACTGTCGATCGTGACGGTGGCGGGGCCGGACGGACGCACCGTCCAGCCCGTGTTCTCGTCGGTGACCGCGTTGCAGGCCTGGAACCCGTCCGCGCGTCCCGTCCCGGTGGACAGCCGTCGGGCGGCGCTCGCCGCCGCGGCGGAGGGCACCGAGCTCATCGTCCTCGACCCGACGTCGGAGACCGAGTTCGTGCTGCGGCGACCCGCCGTGTGGGCGGTCGCGCAGGGCACGCCGTGGCTGCCGAGCGATCGCGACGCGGAGGTGCAGGAGGCGTTCCAGCGGTCCATCGACTCCGAGCTCGGCGTGCATGACGTCGCCCTGCTGGCGGGCGATCCCGGCAACCGGCTGGCAGGTGAGGAGCTCGTGGTGCGCCTGTCCCTCGCGGCGGGACTGACGCGCGAGGAGCTGGACGCCATCCTCTCGCGGCTGGCGCAGCGCTGGGCGGCGGACGACGTGATCGCCACGCGCGTCGACTCGCTGCGCGTGCAGCTCGTCGCCTCGGGTGACTGAGGCGGCGGCGGAGCGCGGCCGCCGGCCGCATAGGCTGGAGGCACCATGACCGTCTTCGCCGCCATCGTGCTGTTCCTCAACGCCCTGTTCAACGTCTTCGCCTGGCCGCGGTTCTTCACTCGGGTCCGGAAGGATGCGCGGGCTCGGGATGCGGCGGGCCGCGCCACGCCGTTCCTCATCGTGCACGGTGTGCTGCTCGGCGTGGCCCTGCTGCTGGCCGTGCTGTCGGCTGTGGCGGGCGTGGTGCTCCTGGTGGCAGGCTGAGCGCATGGCTCTCAACATCACCGGCGATCCCGAAGCCGACGCGCTGCTCGACCAGTCGCCCTTCGCTCTGCTCACCGGCATGCTGCTCGACCAGCAGATCCCGATGGAGACCGCCTTCGCCGGTCCGGCGAAGCTGCGCGACCGGCTCGGCTCGCTCGATCCGGCGACGGTCGCGGCGCTCGATCCCGACAAGCTCGCGGAGGTCATGAAGCAGACCCCGGCGGTACACCGGTTTCCCGGGTCGATGGCCGCGCGGGTGCAGGCGCTGGCAGCTGCCATCGTCAGCGATTGGGGTGGCGACACCGCGGCCATCTGGACGCAGGGCGACCCGGACGGCGCCGAAGTGCTGCGCCGGCTCAAGGCGCTGCCGGGATTCGGCGAGCAGAAGGCGAAGATCTTCCTCGCCCTCCTCGGCAAGCAGAAGGGACTGACCGCCGCCGGCTGGCAGCAGGCGGCCGGCGATTACGGCAGCGAGGGCTACCGATCGGTGGCCGACATCGTCGATGCCGACTCGCTCGCGCGCGTGCGGGAGCACAAGCGGGCGATGAAGGCGGCCGCGAAGGGAAAGTGATCACAGGAAGCGGCTTTCGGCGCCCTGCCGGTCGTCCCTGTGGAGAACCCGCTGCTGTCGGTGGTCGCCGGTAGTCTCGCAGAGCGGGTGGCGCCATAGCCGCCCCGAAGCGAAGGGAGGTCGCCGTGTTCCTGCTCGACGGGATCATCGTCACGAGCGCCAGCGACCTCACCGAGGCGTCGAAGTGCGAGTTCGCCTTCCTGCGCACCCTCGATGTGAAGCTCGGGCGGCTCGAGAAGACCGAAGAGGTTGAAGATCCGATGTACGTGCGCTCCTCGCGCATGGGCGACGAGCACGAACATCGCATCCTGGAGCGCTACCGCGAGCGGTTCGGCAGCGGCGTGGCCGAGATCGAGCGGCCGGAGCAGCTGACGGCGGAGTCGCTCGCCGACGCTGTCCGTCGTACGTCCGAGGCGTTCGAGCGCGGAGCGGAGGTCGTCTTCCAGGCGACGTTCTTCGACGGGTCGTTCGTCGGGTTTGCCGACTTCGTCGTTCGACTTCCCGACGGCCGCTATCGGGTGCAGGATTCCAAGCTGGCCCGCAGCGCCCGCGTCACCGCACTGCTGCAGCTCGCCGCGTACGCGGAGCAGCTGCGGCGGATGGGTGTGGATGTCGACGACACGGTCGAGCTGCTGCTCGGCGACGGCTCCGTGAGCGAGCACTCGCTGACCGACATCGAACCGGTGTACCGCAAGCGTCGCGCACGCCTCCTGACCATCGTGGCCGAGCATGCGGCCGATACCGGGCCGGTCGCCTGGGGCGACCCGCGCTTCACCGTCGACGGGCGGTGCGACACCTGCGACGCCGAGGTGCAGGCGTCCCGTGACGTGCTGCTGGTGGCCGGGATGCGCGTGACCCAGCGGGAGCACCTCCTCGCGGCCGGCATCCCCACCATCGACGCGCTCGCCGCCTCCACCGGTCCGATTGACGGCATCCCCGAAGGCACGCTCGACGGCCTCCGCGAGCAGGCGCGGCTGCAGCTGCAGGCCGTGCCGGAGGCGCCACCGCCGGTGCGGGTGTTCAACGCGCCGGTTCTCGCGGTGCTGCCGCATCCCGATCCCGGCGACATCTTCTTCGACTTCGAGGGCGATCCGCTGTACACCGAGGGAGCCGGTGAGCGCTGGAACCTCGACTACCTGTTCGGGCTGGTCGACCAGGAGGAGCGCTTCACCGCGTTCTGGGCGCACGACTTCGCGGCGGAGCGCGTGGCGCTGGAGGCGTTCCTGGCGTTCGTCCGCGACCGCCGGGCACAGTTCCCGGGCATGCACATCTACCACTACGCGGCGTACGAGCAGACGCACCTGCTGGCCCTCGCCGCCCGCCACGGCGTCGGCGAGGAGGAGGTCGACGGCCTGCTGCGCGACAACGTGATGGTCGACCTGTATCCGCTGGTCCGGAAGGCCGTCCGGGTCGGGTCGCGGTCGTACTCGATCAAGAAACTCGAGCCGCTCTACATGGGCGACGAGCTCCGCGAGAGCGACGTGACCACCGGCGCCGACTCGATCACCGAGTACGCCAACGCGCGCGACCTGATCGCGCTCGGCCGCCTGGACGAGGCCCAGCCTCTGCTCGACGACATCGGCGACTACAACCGGTACGACTGCGTCTCCACTTTGCGCCTGCGCGACTGGCTGATCGCCCGCGCGACCGAGAACCGTATCCCGATCGGCGCAGCTCCGATGGAGGAGACGGAGGCTGCACCCGAGGCGTCGCCCCTGCGCGCCGGACTGCTGGCGTTCGCCGGCGATCCGCTCGATCCGCATCGCGATGCCGACCGCCGGGCGATGGCGCTCGCCGCCGCGGCGATCGACTTCCACCGTCGCGAGCAGAAGAGCTTCTGGCAGTCGCACTTCTCGCGGTTGATCCAACCCATCGAAGAGTGGGGCGAGACGCGTGATGTGCTCGTCGTCGAGAGCGCGACGGTGCTCCGCGATTGGTATCTCGATGAGGGCCAGCGCGTCGAACGGCGTGAGCTGCTGCTGACGGGAGCCTGGGGTGCGGGCAGCGCGATCCGGGTGAGCGAGCGCACCGGCCCGTACCTGCTCTACGAGTACCCCGGACCCTTCCGTCAACCGCGTGCACAGCCCGGTGCGCGGGCGGCTCGGACGGTCGCCGTGATCGACGCGCTCGAGGACGGCTCGATCGTCGTGCGCGAGACTCTCCCGCCCGAGGTGCCTCCGTATCGCGACCTGCCAAGCGCGCTGACACCGGCCGCTCCGCCGGATTCGCGGCGGCTCGGGGAGGCGATCCGCGAGTGGGGGACCGCGCTGCTGATCGCCCGGCATCATGAGACGTGGCCAGTGGATGCGACGATCGACCTGCTGCGGCGCACGCCGCCGCGAACCCGGTCCGGCGCCCTGGTGCCTGACCCGACGAGCAGTGGAGAGGACGGGGCGAGCGACGGAACCGGACGGATCGACGCCGTCGTGGCGAGCCTGCTCGACCTCGACCGGTCGTATCTGGCGGTCCAGGGGCCTCCCGGTACGGGGAAGTCCTACCTGGGCGCGCACGTCATCGCGCGGCTGGTGGCCGAGGAGGGCTGGAAGGTCGGCGTCGTCGCGCAATCGCACGCGGTCGTCGAGAACCTGCTCGACCGCGTGGTGGCCGCAGGCCTCGATCCCGAACAGGTCGGCAAGGTGCCCAGCGGGGGTGCGAAGCCGGATCAGGCGGGGGCCGAGGACCCGGCGGATGAGCCGGCTGTCCGCTTCACGCCGCTCTCGGCGAAC
Organism: Leifsonia sp. 1010; assembly: GCF_031455295.1. Taxonomy (NCBI): domain Bacteria; kingdom Bacillati; phylum Actinomycetota; class Actinomycetes; order Micrococcales; family Microbacteriaceae; genus Leifsonia; species Leifsonia sp. 1010. The sequence continues at coordinate 7,639 of NZ_JAVDSL010000007.1, read as the reverse complement.
GGGCATCTGGAGTTCGCGGGCGTCAACGAGGAACGCGGTTTCGTGCTGGGCGGAACCGCGTGGGACTTCGCGAACGCCGGCCGCGTCCCGCGCGGCAGCCTGGACCTGCTGGTGGTGGACGAAGCCGGGCAGTTCTCGCTGGCATCCACCATCGCCGTGGGTGTCGCGGCGAAGAACCTCCTCCTGCTCGGCGATCCTCAGCAGCTGCCGCAGGTGAGCCAGGGGCGGCATCCCGAGCCGGTCGACGGCTCCGCACTGGGCTGGGTGAGCGACGGCCACGACGTGCTGCCGCCGGAGTACGGGTACTTCCTCGCCGAGACACGGCGCATGCACCCCGCGCTCGCGGCTGCGGTGTCGCGGCTCTCGTACGAGGGCAAGCTGCGGGCTCACGAGTGCGCGTCGGAACGCCAGCTGGGCGGCGTGGAGCCGGGCGTGCATCCCGTGCCGGTGCTGCACGTCGGCAACTCCACCGCCTCGCCCGAGGAGGCTGAGACCGTCGTCGCCCTCGTCGACGACCTCCTCGGTCGCTCGTGGAGCGACCCGGCCGCGGGCCGCGACGATGTTCCCCTCGCGGAGGACGACATCATCGTCGTGACGCCCTACAACGCCCAGCTCGCCGAGGTGCGTGCCCTTCTCGATGCGGCGGGTCATCGCGGAGTGCGGGTGGGCACCGTCGACAAGTTCCAGGGTCAGGAGGCTGCCGTCGCCATCGTCAGCCTCGCGGCATCGTCCGCGGTCGACGTGCCGCGCGGGGTGTCCTTCCTGCTCATGAAGAACCGGCTCAACGTCGCCATCTCACGTGCGAAGTGGGCGGCATACCTCGTCCACTCACCTGAGTTGACCGAGTTCCTGCCGACGACACCGGCCGGGGTGGGAGAGCTCAGCGCGTTCATCCGGCTGGTCGAAGGTTCGGAGCGCACGGCCGCACTGCCGGTCGGCTGACACCGACGCCACGACAGCGGCTCTGCCGCCGCGAGACGCGTGCTGTTACGCTCATCCCGTGTCACCGGAGGAACTGCAGACGCTCGCGCACCTGCGCCGGGCCAGGGACCTCATCGACCGCGACTACGCGAAGCCGCTCGACGTCCCGACCATGGCCGCGCGCGCCTACATGTCGCCCGCACACTTCTCGCGCCAGTTCCGGGCAGCGTACGGCGAGACGCCCTACAGCTACCTCATGACTCGACGGATCGAGCGCGCGATGGCCCTGCTCCGCACCGGGATGTCGGTCACCGACGCGTGCATGGCGGTCGGCTGTACGTCGCTCGGATCGTTCAGCTCCAAGTTCACCGAGATCGTCGGGATGACGCCGACCGAGTATCGCACCCGCGAGCATGAGGCCGTGCGGGCGATGCCCGACTGCATCGCCAAGCAGCGCACCCGGCCCGTCCGGGCGAGGGCCTGAACCCGTCCACAGACCGCCCGCGCGAGCAGTTATCCACCTGAGCAGTTTTGGAGAAGCGCGCCCGATCCGGCGTTCCTAGAGTCGACTCATGACCGTTTCACTCCAGTACTCGCAGATCACCGTCCTCGACCCGGAGGAGTCGCTCGCGTTCTACCGCGACGCCCTCGGCCTCGACGTCATCCAGGACGTCACCTCCGGCGACCACCGCTGGGTCACCCTCGGGGTGGCCGGCGACGACGGCGCCGCCGTCGTGCTCAGCGACCCGCACGCGGGCCGCTCCCAGGCCGACGGCGACGCGCTCGCGCAGCTCGTCGTCAAGGGTTCTCTGAGCCCGATCGTCTTCCGCACCGACGACCTCGACACCGCCTTCGAGCGCGTGCGCGCCTCGGGCGCCGAGGTTCTCCAGGAGCCGATCGACCAGCCGTGGGGTCCCCGCGACTGCGCCTTCCGCGACCCGTCCGGCAACATGGTGCGCATCCTGCAGTCGACGCCCGCGACGCAGAACGCCTGAGCTGGAGGCCGGCGCGCGCGGCCGCTCGCCGCGCGTACCGGCCGCGTGCGCCGGCCGCGTGCGCCGGTCGTCCGCGCCGGCCGCGTGCGCCGGCCGCGTGCGTCGGTGGCTTGCGCTGGCCGCGTGCGTCGGTGGCTTGCGCTGGCCGCGTGCGTCGGTGGCTCGCGCTGGTCGCTCAGGCGGCCACGCTCGCGGCCGTCCGCGTCAGGCGCGGGCGACCGACACCGGGACGAACTCCCGGACCGGATGCGCGATCGTCGCGGCGCACGTGCTCAACAGGGGCTCGGAGAGCCGCTCGCCCACCTCCACGGTGAGACGATCGCGGCCGTGGGCGAGCTCCACCGTCCAGCCGTGGGGATGCGGGCGCTCCTCCAGCGGCCGGAACGCACCGATGCGGTCGTCGCCGGTGTCGGCGCGGGCGAACGCCTCCGCCGCCTGGGCGACCGTGCTGTGGCAGGTCCGGCCGCGCAGCAGCTCCGGCACCACGCGGCCCTCCGCGTGACGTTCCACGATGCGTGACGCATCCTCGGCGCCGACCCGACCGTACAGGAGGCCCTCGGGAAACACGATCATCGTCGCGGCGAACCGGTCGCCGCCCAGATGGGAGCACTCCCATGTGAGCTCGGGATGCTCGGCGGCCAGGGTCTCGACCACCGGGCGACCGCGTACGGCGCAGCACTGGTCGTGTCGGGCGTGCGCGCACACCGCGTAGATCGGTGCGTCGCTCGGCTCGCCGGCGCTTCCGTCGAGCGGGAGAGTCAGGAGTTCGGCCGGGTCGTCGACGCGACCCCAGTGGATGCTCTCCCGGCCGGGACGGGAATCCACCAGCGCCCAGCGCCACGAGGTCTGGTCGCGGCGGAGCGGCGCGCGCAGCCGCGTGCGCCGGATCGCCAGCGGACGGATGCCCGCCTCCTCGGCTCGCGCGACGATCCGGGCGCCGAGCGCAGGATCGAGCGCCGAGTCGAAGAACGCGTGGCGACCCCATCCGCTCTCGATCTCCACCAGCAGCCAGCGCTCGCCGAAGCCGGCCGTCCCGGCCAGCGGGTCGTGTCGCTCCAACGCGCGATCGCTGCACGGCAGCCACCCGGGAGCGCCGTGCCCGGCGGGTGCGCGCGCCGGTCCGGCGAGATCCGGCGGAAGGCCGGTCACGTCGCCGTCGCGGTCCCGAAGTCGGCGGTCGCGCTCCGCTCACCGTCGCTCGAGACACCCGCTTCGTCGGCGGGGTCCACGTCAGGCAAGGCGGCGTCGACCGGGTCGGACACCGGAATGACGATCCCCTCACGCAGCAGCCTCCGCGCCACGACGACCGCCGAGCGCTCATCGAGCGGCAGCTCGCCGACGGCGACAGGAGACCCGTCCAGCAGACGTTCGACCGCTGGTCGCGCGGCGATGGGCAGCGCGACCGTCTTGGTCGCGAGTCGCACGGTCACCGTCTCCACCTCCACCGTCACGTCGGCGCCCAGACCGGGCCGTGCTGCGACCACGCTGTCGACCGACAGCTCGTCGGCGACGGCGATCGTCGCCAGCGGCCGGACGGGCGCGGGCGGTGTGTCCGACCGCTGGCGTCGGCGCAGGCGGTCCGTCACCGCGGCGGCGACCGCGGAGCGGGCGGACGGGTCGCTGAGCGCCTTGATGAGCGCATCAACCGTCTCCTCGACGAGAGGCGCGACCGCGTCAGGATCCGACGGGTCGAACCCGAGCGGGAGCGAGCTGCGCAGCGCGGCGGCGTCCGCCGCTCGGGCCACGGCCTCGCGCACCACGTCGTGTCGGGTATACGCGGCGACGCCGATGGTCAGGTGCACCGAGACGCCGCCGAGGGCCTCCGCCGAGTGGATCCATCCGCGCGGCAGATAGAGCACGTCGCCGGGGCGGAAGGTCTCGTCGATCGCCGGCGCCTCCTGGGCGCGGGCGGCGACCGCGTCGCGATGGTCGCTCCACGGCTGGTCGCGCAGCGGGTCGACGTGAACCGGCTCGTGGATGCGCCAGTGCTTCTCGCCGACGATCTGCAGCACGAACACGTCGTGCACGTCGTAGTGCGGATCGAAGCCGCGGGAGGACGCGGGCGTGATGTACGCATTCACCTGGGCGGGATGCCCGAGCTCGGTGGCGAGCCGTCGCGCGAACTCCTGGATGGGCGGCCAGGTGCGGTGCAGCCCCTGGAGCACGAGGGTCGCGCCGTTCGCGAACTCGGCCAGCACCTTCGCGGAGTCGAGCTGGTCGCCGACCTCCGCACCGAAGCCGCCCGGCCCGGTGAAGCGTGACGGCGGGAGGACGGAGCCCTCCTTCGCCATGCGGACGAACGGCGTGCGGATCGCGCGCGACGAGACCAACTCATCCACCGCGTCGATGCTGAAGAGGTCGGAGAAGTCCTCCGGGAGCGCGGCCGCGCGGGTGAACAGCGGCTTCCGGCCCCAGTGATCGGTCGCGAACTCCTCGCGCGTGATCGGCACGCAACGCGAAAGCGCGGGCCGGTCGCCCGGCCCGCGCTCGTGGGTCGTCATCAAGCGGACCCGTCGGCTCCGCCGTCGTGGCCGCCGGGGTTCGCTCCGCCGTCGGCCGGGCCTTCGCCTGCGGCCGAGCCGTCGGCTCCGCCGTCGTGGCCGCCGGGGTTCGCTCCGCCGTCGGCCGGCCCTTCGCCTGCGGCCGAGCCGTCGGCTCCGCCGTCGTGGCCGCCGGGGTTCGCTCCGCCGTCCGCGGGCCCTTCGCCGCCGCCGACCGCGTCGGTGCTGATGTCGTCGTCGTTGATGTCGCTCATTCCGTCTCCAGTCCGTCTGCGGGAACGCTGACCCCACTCACCCTACGCGTGGCCCACCGCGACCGTAAGGGTCGCCGGATGAACGGGCGGCGTCACATTTCGCAAGACGTTTTGACCACTGTCGGCGGCTCGGGAGAGGCTCGGATGTGCCGCCACAGCGTTCGCCGGCACATCCCCCCTTCACGAGAGAGAGGCACAGCCATGTCCGACGCCCCCCGTCCACCCCCGCGCTCCCGGAGAAGCCGAAGCGCTCCCGCACCGGCCTCTTCGTCGGCATCGGCATCGCCGTCGTCGCGGTGATCGTGGCGGTCGTCCTCGTCGTCGTGAACCTCACGGGATCCGGTGCCGCCACCGCCAAGAGCGTCACGGTGAAGATCGGCACCACCGAGGCATCCTCGCCGTACTGGGCCGTTCTGAAGAAGGAGGCGGCGAAGGAGGGCATCGACATCCAGACCGTCAACTTCCGCGACTACACGCAGGCCAACCCGGCGCTCGCCGACGGTCAGCTCGACCTGAACCTGTTCCAGCACCTGCAGTTCCTCGCCAACTACGACGTGCAGGCGAAGCAGAACCTGGTGCCGATCGGCGCCACCCTCGTCGTCCCGCTGCCGCTGTACTCGACCAAGCACACGAGCCTCGACGACATCCCCCAGGGCGGCAAGATCGCCATCCCGAACGACCCGACCAACCAGGCGCGCGCCCTGCTCGTGCTGCAGAAGGCGGGCCTCCTGAAGCTGAAGAACGGCGGAAGCACCCTGGCCACCCCGGCCGACATCGATGCGGCCGCCTCCAAGGTCACCGTCATCCCGGTGGATGCCGCCCAGACCGCCCCGGCGCTCAGCTCGGCCGACGGCGCGATCATCAACAACAACTACGCCCTGACCGCGGGCATCGACCCGAAGTCGGCGCTGTTCCAGGACGACCCGAAGTCGGAGACCGCCGAGCCCTACATCAACGCCTTCGTCGCCCGCGAGAAGGACAAGGACAACCCGACGTACCTGAAGATCGCGAAGCTGTACCACACCAAGGCGGTGACGGATGCGGTGCTCGCCGAGTCGAAGAACACGGCGGTCATCGTGAACCGTCCCGAGTCCGACCTGATCGGCATCCTCGACGACCTGAAGAAGACCATCGAGGCGGCGCAGTAGTGCCCGACACGGCCACCGCGGGTCCCATCATCGAGTTCCGCGGCGTCACCAAGAGCTTCGGCTCGGGCGACGCCGCGGTTCCCGCCGTCGACGAGCTCGACCTCACGATCGGCCGCGGCGAGATCTTCGGGATCATCGGCTACTCCGGCGCGGGCAAGAGCACGCTGGTGCGCCTGATCAACGCGCTGGAGCATCCCACCGCCGGCGCCGTGATCGTCGACGGACGCGACCTGACGACGATGCGGGAACGCGACCTGCGGCAGGTCCGCGCCGGCATCGGCATGATCTTCCAGCAGTTCAACCTGTTCCGTTCGCGCACCGTGTTCGGCAACGTCGCCTACCCGCTCAAGGTGGCGGGCTGGCCGGCCGACAAGCGCAAGCAGCGGGTCGCCGAGCTCCTCGCCTTCGTCGGCCTCACCGACAAGGCGTGGAGCTACCCCGACCAGCTGTCCGGCGGGCAGAAGCAGCGCGTCGGCATCGCCCGCGCACTCGCGACGAACCCCGACATCCTGCTCGCCGATGAGGCGACCAGCGCACTCGACCCCGAGACGACATCCGACGTGCTCGCCCTGCTGAAGCGCGTCAACCGCGAACTCGGCGTGACCATCGTCGTCATCACGCACGAGATGGAGGTCGTGCGCTCGATCGCTGACCGGGTCGCGGTGCTCGACGCCGGCCGGGTGATCGAGCAGGGCACGGTGTTCGAGGTCTTCTCCGACCCGCAGACGCCGACAGCCCAGCGGTTCGTCGGGACCGTGCTGCGCAACCAGCCCGGGGAGGCGGACATCGAGCGCCTCCGCGGCAAGCACTCCGGGCGGATCGTCTCGGCGCGCATCCACGACGACGGCCGTCTCGGGTCCGTGCTGTCGGACGCGGTGGGCCGCCACAACGTGCGCTTCGAGATCGTCTACGGCGGCATCTCCGCGCTGCAGGGCCGGTCGTTCGGAAGCCTCACGCTGGAGCTCCTCGGCGAGCCGGGCGACGTGGATGCGCTGATCGCCGAGCTCCGCACGGTGACCGAGGTCGAGGAGGTGGCCGCATGACCGACTGGTCGACCCTGTGGCCGGTGTACCTGGAGTCCATCGGTCAGACGCTGTGGATGGTCGTCGCCACCCTGGTGCTCGGCGGCATCCTCGGCCTCGCGCTCGGCGTCCTGCTCTACACGACCAGGCGCGGCGGACTGCTCGAGAACCGGGCGCTCTTCACCGTGCTGAACGTCGTCGTGAACTTCATCCGCCCGATCCCGTTCATCATCTTCATGACGGCGATCGCGCCGCTGACGCAGCTGGTGCTCGGAACGTTCCTCGGCACCCCGGCGGCGATCTTCCCGATGACGATCGCGGCGACTTTCGGCATCTCCCGGATCGTGGAGCAGAACCTCGTCACCATCGAGCCGGGCGTCATCGAGGCGGCGCGGGCGATGGGGTCGAGCCCGTGGCGGATCATCACGACGCTGCTCATCCCCGAGGCGCTCGGCCCGCTCATCCTCGGCTACACGTTCATCTTCGTCGCGATCGTCGACCTGTCCGCCATCGCCGGCAGCATCGGCGGGGGAGGCCTGGGCGACTTCGCGATCTCGTACGGGTACCAGCGTTACAACTGGGCAGTGACGTGGATCGCCGTGATCACGATCGTCGTGCTGGTGCAGGCGGCGCAGTTCCTCGGCAACTGGCTGGCGCGCAAGGCGCTGCGGCGCTGACCGCCGATCCGTGGGGGGGGGGGCCCCCCGGGGGGGGGGCCCGGCCCCGCCGGGGGGGGGCCCCCCCGCGGGGCACGCGGGGGGGGGGGCCGCCCCCGGGCGCGCCGCCGCCCCCCGGCGC
>NZ_JAVDSL010000006.1 GCF_031455295.1 Leifsonia sp. 1010 | reverse complement strand
CCGCGCCCCCCGGCCGCTCTCTGCCCCACCCCCCCCTACCCCCCCTCACCCCCCCCCACTCTGCGCCCGTTCTGCGCTATCGGGCGCCCCCAAACCCCCCCCCCCCCACGAATCGGTGAGGTCAGACCTGCCCGAGCAGCCCCTCGATCGGACCGCGCGCGAAGTAGATGAGGAAGCCGGCGGCGACGATCCAGAGCAGCGGGCTGATCTCGCGGGCCTTGCCGGCGAGCGAGCGGATGAGAACCCAGCTGATGAAGCCGACCCCGATCCCGTTGGCGATCGAGTACGTGAGCGGCATGACGATGATCGTCAGGAACACCGGGAGCACCACCGAGAACTCGGTGAAGTCGATGTGCTTGATCTGCACCACCATCAAGGCACCCACGACGACGAGCGCGGCGGCGGCCACCTCGAGCGGCACCACCTGGGTCAGCGGGGTGAAGAACATAGCGAGCAGGAAGAGTGCGCCGGTGATGACGCTGGCGAAGCCGGTCTTCGCTCCCTCGCCGATGCCGGAGGCCGACTCGACGAACACCGTGTTCGACGACGACGAGGTGCCGCCGCCGACGATCGCGCCGACACCCTCCACGATGAGCGCGGGCTGGAGGCGCGGGAAGGTGCCGTCCTCGTTCGCCAGACCCGCGCTGCGCGCCAGGCCGGTCATCGAGCCCATGGCGTCGAAGAAGTTCGTGAACACGAGCGTGAAGATGAGCATGATCGCGGCGAGCGCGCCGATCCGGCCGAACGCGCCGAACAGATCCACCTGGCCGACGAGGCTCAGGTCGGGCAGCGAGACGAGCGAGGTCGGCAGCTGCGGGACCGTCAGGTTCCAGCCGGCCGGGTTCTTGCCCATCGACGGGCCGACGTGCCAGATGGCCTCCGCGATGATCGCGACGACCGTCGCGGCGACGATGCCGACCAGCAGCGCGCCCTTCACCTTGCGCGCCATCAGCACGCCCATGATGACGAGCGCGATGAGGAAGGTGATGGTCGGCAGAGTCGCGATGGATCCGGCCTCACCGAGCTGGACGGGCGGCGACGAGAGCGTGGTGGTGCGGACGAACCCGCTGTCGACGAAACCGATGAACGCGATGAAGAGGCCGATGCCGACCGTGATCGCGGTCTTCAGCGGTGCCGGGACGGCGTTGAAGATGAGCTTCCGCAGCCCGGTCGCCGAGAGCAGCACGATGATCACGCCGTTGATGACGACGAGACCCATCGCCTCCTGCCAGGTGAGGATCTTGACCACGTTGACGGCGAGGAACGAGTTGATGCCGAGCCCGGCGGCGAACGCGAACGGCAGGCGCGCGATCAGGCCGAACAGGACGGTCATCACGCCAGCGCTCAAAGCCGTGACGGCGGCGACCTGGGTCGTGCCCAGGGTGTGGCCCACGACATCCTTCGTCCCGCCCAGGATGAGCGGGTTCAGGATGACGATGTACGCCATGGTGACGAAGGTGAGGACGCCGCCGCGCACCTCCGTGCCCCACGTCGTGCCGCGGGCGCTGATCTCGAAGAAGCGGTCGAAGCGCCCCTTGGCCGTGGTGGGCGCGCTGGTCGAAGCGGAAATGGTCAACTCCCGTAGGATCGGTGGGCGGTGGCCCGGCGAAGACTCAGGTTCGTCGAGTATGCGCGAATGCGCAGCACCAAGCCTATTCCGACTCGAGACCTCTGAAGGACACGCATGGCACTGCCCTGGACGCTGCACGGTGACGGCAAGAAGGTGGGCGCGCACGAGATCGTGCTCCCCGGCGAACGGCTGACCTGGCCGCGCACGATCGGCCTCGGCGCCCAGCACGTCGTCGCCATGTTCGGCGCGACGTTCCTGGTGCCGCTGCTCACCGGCTTCCCGCCCGCGACGACCCTGCTGTTCTCGGGCGTCGGGACGCTGCTCTTCCTTGTCATCACCGGCAACCGGCTGCCCAGCTACCTGGGCTCGTCGTTCGCGTTCATCGTCCCGATCGTGGCGGCGACCAAAGCCGACGGGATGCCGTCCGCCCTGTTCGGGATCGTCGTCACCGGAGTCCTGCTGGCCGTCGTCGGCCTGATCGTCATCGCGACCGGGACCGGGTGGATCGACGGGCTCATGCCGCCGGTGGTGGCGGGTGCGATCGTCGCCCTGATCGGTTTCAACCTGGCTCCCGCAGCGAAGAACAACTTCGTCCAGGCTCCCGTCACGGCCCTGGTGACGCTGGCGGCGGTCATCCTCTGCACCGTCCTCTTCCGCGGGATGCTCGGCCGGCTCTCGATCTTCCTCGGCGTCGCCGTCGGGTACGTGTTCGCGGTGATCGTCGGCCAGGTGAACTTCGACGCCGTCGCCAAGGCCCCGTGGATCGGCTTCCCGCAGTTCACCCTTCCCGCCAACCCGTTCGTCTCCCCCGCGGCGACCTGGGGCATCCTGCCCGCGTTCCTCCCCGTCGTGCTCGTACTGATCGCCGAGAACGTCGGGCACATCCGCGGTGTCGCGCAGCTCACCGACCCCTCGGTCAACCGGCTGACCGGCCGGGCGCTCTTCGCGGACGGCGTCGCCACCACCATCGCCGGCTTCTTCGGCGGCTCGGGGACGACGACCTACGGCGAGAACATCGGCGTGATGGCGGCGACGCGCGTCTACTCCACCGCGGCCTACTGGGTCGCCGGAATCGTCGCCGTGCTGCTGGGGCTCTCCCCCAAGGTCGGCGCCGTCATCAACACCATCCCCGCGGGCGTGCTCGGCGGTGTGACCACCGCGCTGTACGGCCTGATCGGCATCATCGGCGTGAAGATCTGGCTCGACAACAAGGTCGACTTCTCCAAGCCGGTCAACCAGTTCACGGCGGCGACGGCCCTCATCATCGGTGTCGGCGACTTCACGCTGAACCTCGGCCAGCTGACCTTCAACGGGATCGCGCTGGGCGCCATCGCGGCGATCGTCGTCTATCACGTGATGGCGTCGATCGCACGGCTGCGCGGGACGGACTGACGCTCCGGCCGGGCTGAGTCCGCCTCCGTCACAATGCGGGTATTCGCGCGTCTCTAGGGGTGGGCGCGCTCTTCAGGTGCGCCTGCGTCGCCGATGGGCGACGCCTCCGCCAGCAGAGAGCACCATGACCCGAATCCATCGTTCCCTCCGACGCGCCGCGCTCGCGACCGTCATCACCACCGGCGTCCTCGCCGGCGCCGCGGCGGTCCCGCTCGGCGCCGCCGCGCCGGCGAGCGCCGCAACCTCCAGCCCGGTCGCGGCCGCCGACATCATCAGCCGGGCAATCGACCAGGCGAAGAAGCAGGGCGCCGCCCGCGACTACACGGCGCCGATCAGCAAACCGAACTGGAAGGTGCTGTTCGTCGCGTTCACCGACGTGAACTACCCCGATGGCGCTCCTCGTCAGACGCTCGACGCGAACGCCAGGACCTACACGCAGACAGTGGTGAATCAGTTCGTCGACACGCTGCAGACCAGGGTGGGGGTGCAGGTCACGCCGACGCTGAAATGGCACGATCAGCCGTTCACCAATCCCAGCGCCGACAGGATGGTGCGCGGAAAGGACATCGCCGACCTTCTCAAGCAGTGGTCCGGGGCGGCCGAGTACGACTCCATCATGGTGTTGCAAGGCGGGAACGCGATGGGCGGGTTCACCCGTGCGTACTACTACAGCGACACCGAGTCACAGGGCGCCGGATACTCGTGGGCTTCGATCAATACTCCGACGGGGGCGCCCGGGTACCCCGGCGCAACCTCCACGGTCGAATACAGCACGAACAAGCTCGTGCATGAGTTCGCGCACCAGATGGAGTTCAACAGCGTCGGATTCCCCATGCCCGCTCTGCACAACGCGTCGGAATACGGATACGTCGCCGACCCCAGGACCGAGTGGTACGGCTTCTACATCGACTACCTCACCGGCAAGGTGAAGGTGAATGGCGCTCCCCAGGGTATGTACCCGAAGATGTGGCAGGTCAGCCAGCGCTTTCTCCACCGTCCCGCGATGGCGACGGTGCACCTGCAGGATGAGGCGGGCCGAACCGTCGCGCCGGACATCAACACCTTCGGTGTCGGCGGGGACGCCTACTCGATCAAGGCACCGATGGTCAACGGCTACAAGAGCGTGTCCGTGAAGTCGGGCAGCGCCCCGGCCGACGGACAGTTCACCACCGGCACCAACACCGAGATCACCCTGGTCTACTCGACCACCCCGACGAAGGTCGCCTTCGTGGGCGGGCAGGAAGTCGACCTCAACTACAACCAGGCGGCCACGCCGGGCGGGGTGTACTTCCACGGCTACACCTACCGCTCGGCAGCCCCCGTGACCGGTTACACCTATACCGACCAGATCGTCGGCAACGACGGCGCCCGACGCGTCGACAGCCTTCCCGGCGTCTCCGTCACCTTCGGAGCCAACGGGGTCGCCGGCGTCACGAAGGACGGCAATCAATACGTCCTGCGCAAGAAGTCCGACACCCTCGTCGAGATCTCCGTCGAGCTGAAGACACCCAGCACGACGTTCACCATCTACAACACGGGCTACGGAAACGTCGCACCGACGGCTCGGGTTCAGCAGATGTTCGACCTGCTCGACATCACTCCGAAGCTGACCGGCCTGAAGGAGCCGCTCACCACCGAGCCGCGCGGACACACGAACATCACGTGGGGCGCCTACAGGGTCAAGGCCATCTTCGTCGGCGGCGAGACGAACGACATCACGCGCGCCAGCACGCGTGGCCAGGGAGAGACGTTCAACGAGTCCTTCGTCTACCGCACGGGCATCCCGGTCAGCGGCTACACGTACACCGACCGGCTCACCGCGTCCGACGGGGTCAAGCGCCTCGACTCCTTCGGCGGCCAGCCCATCACGTTCACCGCCGCGGGCACCGCATCCTTCGTCTGGTCCGGCCGTGCCGTCACGGTGGTGAAGAAATCCGACACCCTCGCCGAGATCTCGGTCACGCTCGCAACCCCGTCCAGCACCTTCGTCGTCACCGGAATGGACTCCGTCAACAGCGCGCCGACGGGCCGCGGCACCCGCACGCTCGAGCTCGTGAGCGTGATCTCCGGCTTCGACAACACGAAGGATGTTCAGACCGCGCCCAAGGCGATCTCCACCGTGACGTGGGCGACCAAGGTGACGTTCCTCGGCGGTGAGACGACCGATCTGACGCAGACCAAGGTGCTGCCTGTGAACACGGCGCACTCCGGCAACTGGACGTACCGCGCGTCCGCGCCGGTCACCGGGTTCACGTACTCGGACCAGATCGACAGCGCTCAGAACGCGCGCCGGGCGGACTCCTTCGCCGGCATCCCGCTGACCTGGAACGCCGCGGGCGTCGCGACCGTGACGAAGGACGGCAACACGTACACCGTCGTCCGGAAGTCCGACACGCGGGTCGAGGTGTCGGTGAAGCTCGGAACCCCGAGCACGACGTTCATCGCCTGGGACGCCGGGTACGTCAACACGGCGGCGTTCGGCACGCTAAAGCAGACCACGGACCTGCTCGACGTCACGCCGCAGCAGACGGGTGCGAAGGAGGCTCAGACGACCGAGGCGAAGGGTCATCTGAACTTCACCTGGGGCGCCGGCCAGGTCGGCTGACCATCGGCCACACGGGCTGGAGGATCCGGACGGATCCTCCAGCCCTTCGGCGTGCCCGCGTCACGAATGCGGATAACGCACGTCTTGCAGGGTGAAGGCCTCCACACCCGGCGGCCCGGAAGCCGCGGGCGCGGCTCCACCTTCGAACAGAGAGCACCATGGCCCGATCTCCTCGATCCCTCAGGCAGGCCGCGGTCGCGACCGCCGTCACGGCCGGCATCCTCCTCGGGGCCACCGCGGTCCCGTTGGGCACCGTTGCTCCCGCGAGTGCCGCCTCCACCCCGATGGCGCCGTCGGAGATCGTCAGCCGCGCGGTCGACCAGGCGAAGAAGCAGGGGGCCGCGCGGGACTACACGGCACCGCTTTCCAAGCCGACCTGGAAGTTCCTGTTCGTCGGGGTCTCGGACGTCACCTTCCCGGGCGACCCCACTCGTCACATCGTCACGGCCGACGAGAAGAAGTACACGCAGTATGTGGTCGATCAGTTCGTGTACCTGCTCTCGAGCCGGGCCGGGGTGCAGGCGACCGCGACCGTGAAGTGGATCGACGAACCCTACGACGGGAAGGACTCAAATCGACGCCTGCACGAGTGGGAGTTCGCGGACCGCTTCGCGGAATGGTCCGCTCCGGCCGAGTACGACTCGATCATGCTGATGTCCAAAGGCGGAAACGGCGGGGTCACCATGCCCGCGTACTACAACGACACCACGACCAGGGGAGCCGGATTCGAGTACTTCACGATCCGCCCGCGAACCGGGGCTCCCACGGATGTCGCTCCGACGAACGACATCGAGCAGAGCACGAACTACGCCCTGCACGAACTCGGGCACCAGCTGAGCTTCAGCCGGAAGGGCTTCCCCTTTCCCGACCTGCACAACGCGTCGGCGTACGGATACGCCGTCGACCCGAGGAACGAGTGGGCCGCCTTCTACCTCGACTACCTCAGCGGCAACGTGAACGCGGACGGCATCTCCATGGGAGCCTTCCCGAAGATGTGGTCGGTCAGCCCGCGGTTCCTGCACCGGCCCGCGATGGCCACCGTGCATTTCCAGGACGAGGGAGGCCGGCCCATCGCTCCCGACGTCGACACCTTCGGCGTGGGAGGCGACCCACTGACCGTCACGGCTCCGGTGATCGACGGCTATCGGAGCGTCGCCCCGAAGGCGACGAAGGCCGCGCCGGAGACCACCTTCACCACCGGGACGACCACGGACATCACGCTGGTCTACTCCCCCGGCCCTACGAAGGTCGCCTTCGTGGGCGGAGAGACCTTCGACCTGACCCAGAGCAGGACCCTGAATCCTGGGACCGTCATCTGGAGCCCCTTCACCTACCGCGCCGCCGCCCCCGTCACGGGCTTCACCTACACCGACCAGATCGTCGGCATCGACGGCGCGCGCCGCGTCGACAGCCTCCCCGGTGCGTCACTGCGCTGGGACACCTCGGGAACCGCGGTGGTCACCGACGGCGGAAACACCTACACGGCGACGAAGAAGTCCAGCACGCTGGTCGAGGTGGCCGTGCAGCTGGGGACCCCCAGCACGACATTCGTGGTCCGGAACCTCGGCTATGCCAGCTCCGCCTCAGCGGGTCGTGTGCACCAGAGATTCGATCTGCTCGACATCACCCCCCAGCTCACCGGGGTCAAGGAGGAGGTGACGACCGAACCGCACGGGCACGTGCAGCTCACCTGGGGTGACTACACTCTCGGCGCGACCTTCTCCGGGGGCGAGACGACCGACATCAACCGCGTCGACCGGCGAGCGCCTGGCGAGCAGTTCTTCGCCCGCTACGGATACCGGACCGCCTTCCCGGTCACCGCGTTCACGTACCTGGACCGGCTCGCCGAGGTGGACGGCGTCCGTCGCGTCGACCTGTTCGACGGCCAGCCGGTCACCTGGACCGCGAGCGGCTCGGCGACCGTGAACTGGCTGGGGAACGCCGTCACGCTGACGAGGAAGAGCGACACCCTGGTCGAGGTCCGGATGACGCTCAAAGCACCATCCACCACCCTCGTCGTGCCTGGGATGGGCTACACGAACAGCGCGCCGACGGGTCGGGCCAAGCGGAGCGTCGAGTTCGTCGACGTGACGTCCGAGTTGACGGGCCGGAAGGACGCGCAGCCCCGGGCGCCGAAGGGCAACAACACCGTGACCTGGGGCGACCACAGGACGACGGTCGCCTTCTCCGGAGGCCAGACCGTCGACCTGTTCAAGAACACGACCGTCGCCCCCGGCAAGATCTACTGGAACGGCTACACCTATCGCGCGGCGGTCCCGATCATCGCCTTCACGTACACGGACAGCATCGTCTCGATCAGCGGAGCACGCCGCTGCGACAGCCTCCGCGGCGTCGCACTGAACTGGGATGCCGCCGGCATCGCCACCGTCACGAAGGACGGCAACACCTACACCGCTGTGCGGAAGTCCGACACGCTCGTCGAGATCTCCGTCCGGCTCGGAACCCCGAGCACCACGTTCACCCTCCAGGACGTCGGATACGGCAACGTCGCGCCCCTCGGCCACGTGGAGCAGACGTACGACCTCCTCGACGTCACCCCGGAGCTGACCGGAGTGAAAGAGGCCATCACGTCGGAGCCGCACGGACACATGACCCTCACCTGGAAGGGCTGATCCTCAGCCAGAAGGGCTGACCGCCGTTACTGGTGGAAGAACGGGATGATCAGGTACAGCCCGTACAGAACGGCCAGCGCGCAACCGGTGAAGCACGCGTACGCGCCCGTCAGCGCGAGCCGCTTCTGCCCCGTGCTCAGCGGGTTCTTCCGCTGCGCCTTCTCGGCCTTGCGCTGCAGCTTCGCCGCACGCTCCGGAGTCAGGACGGTGATCGCGTCGGTGAACTCCACCGGTTCGACGAACAGCGCGCGGCCGGCCGCGGCCAGCAGGCGCGTCCCGAGCGCGTAGAGGGCTACGACGACGCAGGAGCCGAGCAGCGCTGCGCCGAAGACGACGAGAAAGGACGCCCAGTCGATCATGCGGACTCCCTCCTGCGCCGCTCCTTCTTGAGTGGCTTCACCTTCTCGATCTTGACGACCTTGCCGGACGCCGCGACCTCGCTCCTGCCCTGAACCGGCAGCGGCTTGACCGCGTTCTCGCTGCTGACGCGGTTGCGACGCGCGCGCCAGAAGATGTAGACGACCACCGCGGTGCCGACCACGGTGTCGATCACGACGCCGATCGGTCCGAGGTTGGCCAGCAACCCGGCCACGGCACCGACGATGGCGGCCGACGGCAGCGTCAGCAGCCAGCCGATGGCGATCCGGCCCGCGGTGCCCCAGCGCACGGACGACCCGCGCCGGCCGAGGCCGGAGCCGATCACCGAGCCCGAGGCGACCTGCGTGGTCGACAGGGCGAAACCGAGGTGGCTGGACGCGAGGATGGTGGCCGCCGTGCTCGTCTCCGCCGCGAATCCCTGCGCCGGCTTCACCTCGGTGAGACCGCGGCCGAGGGTGCGGATGATGCGCCAGCCACCCGAGTACGTGCCGATCGCGATGGCGAGCGCACACGCGATGACGACCCAGCCCTCCGGCCCGGAACCAGCCTCCTGGAAGCCCGCAGAGATGAGCGTCAGGGTGATGACGCCCATGGTCTTCTGGGCGTCGTTGGTGCCGTGCGAGAGGGCGACGAGCGAGGACGAGAAGATCTGCCCGTACCGGAAGCCGCCGCGACCGTCGGGGCGACCGTCGTAGCGCCGGGTGATCCAATACGCCAGCTTGGTCGCGCTCCAGGCGACGACACCCGCCGTGAACGGGGCGATGATGGCCGGGAGGATGACCTTGTCGAGCACCACGACGAAGTCGACCGATTGGAGGCCGGCGCCGACGATCGCGGCCCCGATGAGGCCACCGAACAGCGCGTGGCTGGATGACGACGGCAGGCCGTACAGCCAGGTGATCATGTTCCAGACGATCGCGCCGACGAGTCCGGCGAAGATGAGCACCGGCGTGATCTGCACGCCGCCGTCACCCTCCTTGATGATGCCGCCGGAGATGGTCTTGGCGACCTCCGTGGAGAGGAAGGCTCCGATGAGGTTGAGCACGGCGGCGAGGGCCACGGCGACCTTCGGCCGCATGGCGCCTGTCGCGATGGGGGTCGCCATCGCGTTGGCCGTGTCGTGGAAGCCGTTCGTGAAGTCGAAGAAGAGCGCCAGCGCGATGACCAGCACGACGATGAGGGTGAGGTCCACCGTTCTCTTTCTCGTGTGGGATGCCTCCCCCGACGCAAACATTCATCGGAGGTTCATGCAAGGGACCTGGCGCGTTACGACACCGTGACGATACTCACACGACGCCTCAGTCAGGTCAAACCCGCCGCGACCCCGTTCGCGGGGCTAGAGCCGGCCGACCCCCGTGACCCGGATCACCGCGACGCCCTCGCGTGCGGAGTCGTCGAGGAGGACGTCCGCGGTGATGCCCCAGTCGTGGTCGCCCTCGGGGTCGGCGATGATCTGGCGCACCCGCCAGATCCCCTCTGCTCCGTCGGGCTTCTCGTCCACGAGGATCAGCTGCGCCGAGCGCGCGGAGGCGTCGGTGAGGATCTCGTCGTGCTCGGCGTAGTAGCCCTCCAGAGCCGCATCCCATTGCGCTTCCGTGAAGGGCGCGGCTCCCCCGGCGAGCGCGGCCGCTTCGGCCTCCAGCGCGCCGAGATCGTGGACGCGGTCGAGGGCGGCGAGCTGGACCCGGCGGAACAGCTCGTTGCGCACCAGCACGAAGAAGGCGCGCCGGTTGGTGGTGACGTTCCGCGGTGCGGGAGGGGCCAGCTCCGTGGACTCGGCGGCGTGCTTGGCGGCATCCGGGTGCACCAGTTCCTCCCACTCGTCGAGGAGGCTGGAGTCGACCTGGCGCACCAGCTCGCCCAGCCACTCGATGATGTCGCGCAGGTCCTCCGTGCGCGCCTCCAGCGGGACCGTCTGGTTGAGCGCGCGGTAGGCGTCGGAGAGGTAGCGGAGCACCACGCCCTCCGACCTCGCCAGCTTGTAGAACGCGATGAACTCGCCGAACGTCATCGCCCGCTCGTAGAGGTCGCGCACGACCGACTTCGGGCTGAGCGCGAAGTCGGCCACCCACGGCTGGCTGGACGCGTAGGTGGCGAACGCCTCGTGCAGTAGCACGTCGTGGGGCTTGGGATGCGTCACCTCCTCGAGCGCCTCCATGCGCTCCTCGTACTCCACGCCGTCGGCCTTCATCGCGGCGACGGCCTCGCCGCGCGCCTGGAACTGCTGGGCGGAGAGCACCGGCCGCGGGTCGTCGAGCGTCGCCTCCACGACCGAGACGATGTCGAGCGCGTACGACGGCGACTCCCGGTCGAAGAGTTCGAAGGCGGCGAGCGCGAACGGCGAGAGCGGCTGGTTGAGGGCGAAGTTGGGCTGCAGGTCGACCGTGAGCCGGATCTCGACGCCCTCACCCGTGCGGACCGACTCGACCACGCCGGCGGTCAGCAGCGAGCGGTACAGCTCGATCGCGCGCCGGGCGAGGGCGAGCTGGCGCTTCCACGGCTCGTGGTTGTCGAAGACGAGCGCGCGCACGTGCCCGTAGACGTCGCCGCCGCGGCCGATCACGTTGATGAGCATGGCGCTGGTGATCTGCATGGACGACGTGAGCGTCTCCGGCTCCGCCTCGATCAGACGCCGGAACGACGGCTCGCCCCACGAGACGAAGCCCTCCGGAGCCTTCTTGCGGACGATCTTGCGGCGCTTCTTCGGGTCGTCCCCGGCTTTCTCCAGCGCCTTCAGGTTCTCGGACTCGTGCTCGGGCGCCTGGGCGACGACGGTGCCGGCGGTGTCGTATCCCGCCCGTCCCGCGCGCCCGGCGATCTGGTGGAACTCGCGGGCGTTCAGCTGCCGCATCCGTGTGCCGTCGAACTTGGTGAGCGCCGTGAGGAGCACAGTCCGGATGGGCACGTTGATGCCGACGCCGAGGGTGTCCGTGCCGCAGATGACGCGCAGCATCCCGCGCTGGGCGAGCTGCTCGACGAGCCGGCGGTACTTGGGCAGCATCCCCGCGTGGTGCACGCCGATGCCCTGCCGCAGCAGACGGGACAGCGTCTTGCCGAAGCTCGTCGTGAAGCGGAACCCCCCGATCAGCTCGGCGATCGCATCCCGCTGCTCCCGGGTGGCGATCTTGGCGCTGGAGAGGGACTGCGCCCGCTCGAGCGCCGCCAGCTGCGAGAAGTGCACGACGTAGACGGGCGCCTGACCGGTGCTCAGCAGGTCTTCGATCGTCTCATGGACGGGCGTGACCTCGTAGTAGTAGTGCAGAGGAACAGGCCGCTCGACCCCCGTCACGGTCGCGGTGGTCCGCCCTGTGCGGCGCTCCAGGTCCTCCGCGAGGGCGGTCACATCGCCGAGGGTCGCCGACATCAGCACGAACTGGGTGTGCGGGAGGGTCAGCAGTGGAACCTGCCAGGCCCAGCCGCGGTCGGGGTCGGAGTAGAAGTGGAACTCGTCCATGACGACCTGCCCGACGGGCGTCTCGTCCCCGTGGCGGAGGGCCAGGTTCGCCAGGATCTCCGCCGTCGCGCACATGATCGGCGCATCCGGGTTCACCGCCGAGTCGCCGGTCGTCATGCCGACGTTCTCGGCCCCGAAGATGTCGGCGAGCGCGAAGAACTTCTCCGAGACCAGCGCCTTGATCGGCGCGGTGTAATACGTGCGTTCTCCGCGGGCGAGCGCGGCGAAGTGGGCGCCGACCGCCACCAGCGACTTGCCGGTGCCTGTGGGTGTGCTCAGGATGAGATTGGCGCCGCCGACGACCTCGATCACCGACTCGTCTTGGGCCGGGTACAGCCGGATGCCGCCCTCCTCCACCCAGGCGACGAACGTGTCGTACACGGCGTCCTCGGTGACCGAGCCGGGGCCGGCCCAGCCGGGGATGTCCTCGAGGCGGAGTCGCCGGGGGCTCTGGGGCGCGGCGGAGGACGGCGAGGCATCGGACATGATGCCCCCAGCCTCCCACGTCGCGGCGGCCGCGCGTGGCGCGGCGGACCCGCTCGTGGCGCGCGCCCAGGCGACGGTCATAGGTTTGCCCCATGTCCGACTTCTGGCGGCCGGCCGGGGCCGGCGTCGCGAGCGTTGTCGCGGGCGTCGGTGCGGCCGAGCTGGTGAGCGCGTTCGTCGTGCAGAACGGCAGCCCGATCCTCACGGTCGGCGCGCTGCTCATCGACCTCGCGCCGCCGTGGCTGAAGGAGGCCGTCATCGGCCTGTTCGGCACCGGCGACAAGGCGTTCCTCATCGTCTCGCTGGCCGTCGTCGTGGTTGTCGGCGCAGGGATCGCGGGCTGGCTGGAGCGGGTGCGGCCGCCGCTCGGTCGCATCCTCATCGGCCTCGGCGGAGCGGTCGGCGTGCTGGCCGCGCTCACCCGCTCGGGGAACAGCATCGTGGATGCGCTGCCGTCGGTGCTCGCGGCCGGGGTCGCCATCCTGGTTCTCGGCTGGCTCATGCGGATGCTGCGCGACACCGAGCCGACGCGGGTCGCCCCGAACGGCCGGGTCTCGCGCCGCCGGTTCGTCGGCTCGACCGCGGCGACCGCAGCCGGAGGGGCGCTCGCCCTGATCGTCGGCCAGGTGGTGGCCGGCGGCTTCCGGGCGGCCTCCGCCACCCGCGCGGCGATCCGGCTGCCGAAACCGGCGGAGACGGCCCCGCCCATCCCGGCCGGAGCGTCGTTCGACATCCCGGGGCTGTCGCCGATCGTCACGCCGAACGCCGACTTCTACCGCATCGACACGGCGCTGCAGATCCCGGGGATCGACCCGAACGACTGGAAACTGCGGATCACCGGCATGGTCGAGAACGAGGTCGAGCTGACCTTCGCCCAGCTGCTGGCGCTGCCCCTGGAGGAGTCCACGACGACACTCACCTGCGTCTCCAACGAGGTCGGCGGCGACCTGATCGGCAACGCGACCTGGCTCGGCTACCCGATCCGTCACCTGCTCGCGCGCGCCAAGCCGTCCGCCGACGCCGACATGGTGCTGTCCAAAAGCCAGGACGGGTGGACGGCGAGCACCCCGATCGAGACACTGACCGATGAGCGCAACGCCATCCTCGCCGTGGGGATGAACGGCCAGCCGCTGCCGCTCGAGCACGGCTATCCCGTCCGGATGGTGGTGCCGGGCCTCTACGGCTACGTGTCGGCGACCAAGTGGGTGGTGTCGATGGAGGTCACGCGTTTCGACCGGCACACCGCGTACTGGACCGATCGCGGCTGGTCGGAACGCGGGCCGGTGAAGCTGTCGTCGCGGATCGACGTGCCCGCCTCCGGTCGGCAGGTGAAGGCCGGCACGGTCGCGGTGGCCGGCGTGGCGTGGTCGCAGCACATCGGCGTCAGCGCGGTGCAGGTGAAGGTGGATGACGGGCCCTGGCAGCAGGCGACCCTCGCCGATGCCATCTCGGCCGACACCTGGCGGCAGTGGCGGTTCGCCTGGGAGGCGACGCCAGGCGCGCATACGCTGCGGGTCCGCGCGACGGACGCGAAGGGGAAGGTGCAGACGGCCGCGGTGCAGGACGTCGTGCCCGACGGCGCGACCGGCCTGCACTCGGTGCGGGTCACCGTGGTCTGACGGGCGGGACGAGAGTGTCCGTGGATGTGATTGGCTGAGCGTATGGCTCTCCCGCCTCTGGTCGAACCCGGTCCCGAACTGTCCGCCGAGCGGACGGCCCGCTACGCCCGCACGACGCAGCTGCCCGGCTTCGGTCCGGTCGCCCAGCGCCGGCTGCGGGCAGCACGGGTGCTCGTCGTCGGCGCCGGCGGCCTGGGCTCGGCGGTGCTCCCGCTGCTCGCGTCGGCCGGGGTCGGAACGATCGGGATCGTCGACGACGACCGGGTGGAGCCGAGCAACCTGCCGCGGCAGGCCATCCACACGCCCGCCGCTGTCGGGCGCGCCAAGGTGGAATCCGCCGCGGACGCCGTGCGGGCGCTGGACGACGAGGTCGAGCTGCGCCTCTACGCCGAGCGGCTGACATCGCAGAACGCGCCGGGCATCCTCGCCGGGTTCGACCTGGTGCTCGACGGCAGCGACAACTTCCCGACCCGGTATCTGGTGGATGACGCGGCGACCCTCGCGGGCATCCCCGTCGTGTGGGGAGCCGTGCACCAGACCGGTGGCCAGGCGGGGCTCAGCTGGGCCGCGCACGGGCCGACATACCGCGACCTGTTCCCGGTGCCGCCCGCGCCCGGCACCGTGGCGAGCTGCGCCGAGGCGGGCGCGCTGCCCTCCGTGTGCGGCGTGATCGGCGGGCTGATGGTGAGCGAGGCGATCAAGCTGGTGACCGGGACGGGCGATCCGCTGCTCGGCCGGGTCGTCATCCACGACGGGCTGCGCGGGACGTTCCGCGAGCTGGCCTACGAGCGCGATCCGGAGGCGGCCCCGGTTACGGAGCTGATCGACTACGACCTGTTCTGCGGGGTGTCCGACACCATGTCGCCCGCCGAGCTGCACGCGCGGCTCGTGGCGGGTGAGCCGCATACGCTGCTGGACGTGCGGGAGCCGTGGGAGGCCGACATCGTCGAGCTGCCCGACTCGCTGCTGGTGCCGCTCGGTGTGGTCGAGCGGGACGCGGCGGGGGTGGCCGAGCGGCTGCCGGACGCGCCACTCGTGATCGTCTGCCACCACGGCATCCGGGCCGAGACCGCTCGGCGGCTGCTCGCCGACGCCGGGAGGCCCGGCCTGGTGCTCGCGGGCGGCCTCGACGCCTGGGCACGAGACGTCGACCCCGGGATGCCGCGCTACTGACGGCGCGATTCGTGCCGAATGTGCGGAAAGCGAGCGCGTGACCGCACATTCGGCGCGAATGTCGCGATAGCGCGCGTGAAGCGACATTTGGCGCAAGTGTGCGGAAGCAGCACGCCTAAAGCGACATTTGGCGCAAATGTGCGGAAACAGCACGCGTAACGCGACATTTGGCGCAAATGTGCGGAAAGAGCACGCGTAAAGCGACATTTGGCGCAATCGTGCGGAAAGAACGCCCCTAAACCGACATTTGGCGCAAATGTGCGGAAAGAGCTCCCCTAAACCGACATTTGGCGCAAATGTGCGGAAAGAGCTCCCCTAAACCGACATTTGGCGCAAATGTCGCGACGGCGCACGGGTGGCGCGATCAGCACGATGGCGCGCCTCGGAGGCGCACCACATTCGGTCGGACAAATGGGCCCGAATCTCCGACGGGAGGCGGTGGGGATGGAGATGCGCCGGCGGAGGGGCGGGATCTCCGACGGGAGGGGCGGGATGTCCGACGGGAGGGGCGGGATCTCCGACGGGAGGCACTGGTCGGGGCCGGTGCGCCGCGAAGCGGCACGCCGCGAGACGGGCGGACGCGGGATACTGAACGCATGACACGCGATCCCTCCGCGAACCCCCGCAGCGTCGAAGAGCACGCCGGCCTGATCGCGCGGATGCTCGCACCGCTCTCCGAGGAGCCCGACACCGAGACCGTCCCGCTGGAGGCGGCACTCGGCCGGGTGACCGCCGACGAGGTGCGATCGGAGGTCGACCTCCCGCTTTTCCGCAACTCCCAGATGGACGGCTACGCGGTGCGCGCGGCCGACATCCGCTCGGTGCCGGTCGCGCTGGAGGTGTCCGGCGACATCCCGGCCGGGCACACCAGCCCCATGACCCTGATCGCGGGCACCGCTCTGCGCATCATGACCGGCGCCCCCGTGCCGTCGGGCGCCGACACGATCGTGCCCGTGGAGGACACCGAGCTCGTCCTCGGGCGCGACGACGACCTGGCCGGAGCGATCGTCGAGATCCGCCGGTCGCGCAGCGTCGGCGAGTACGTGCGCGAGCGCGGCAGCGACGTCCACCGGGGGGATGTGCTCCTCCCGGCCGGCACCCGGCTCGGCCCCCGGCACCTCGCGGCCCTCGCCGCCGCCGGGATCGCCAGCGTCCGCGTGCGGGCTCGCCTCCGCGTGGCCGTGCTGACGACGGGAACAGAACTCGTCGGATCCGGCACGCCCGCCTTCGGCCAGGTCTACGACGCGAACGGCATCGCCCTCGCCGCGCTCGTCGAGGAGGCGGGAGCGATCGTATCGGTGCGCGCGAGCAGCGACGACGACCCCGCGGCGTTCGAGGGCATCCTCGAGGATGCGCTGCACAAAAGCGATCTCGTCATCACCTCGGGCGGCATCTCCCGCGGGGCCTACGAGGTCGTCCGCGAGGTGCTCCTCCCCCATGGCGCCGACGTGACGACCGTCGCCATGCAACCGGGCGGTCCGCAGGCGACCGCCGTGGTCGGCGGCGTGCCGGTGTTCGCCTTCCCTGGCAACCCGGTCAGCACCCAGGTGTCGTTCGTCGTGTTCCTCCGCGACCCGCTGCGTGCGGCAGCCGGTCTTCCGGGCGTGCCCCCGGTCGAGGCGGCGCTGAGCGAGGGCCTGCGGTCCGTTCCAGGCAAGCGCCAGTTCCTCCGCGGCAGTCTCGACGGGTCGGGAGCCGTGTCCCCCGTCTCCGGCCCGTCGTCGCACCTCGTCGCCGGGATGGCCCGCGCCGACGTCCTCATCGACGTGCCCGCCGAGGCCGAGGCGATCGACGCGGGCGCCGCCGTGACAGTCTGGACACTATGACGCAGCTCACCCACCTCGATTCCGACGGCCGCGCCCGCATGGTCGACGTCGGCGGCAAGCCCGCGACGGACCGCGAGGCGGTCGCGCGCGGCCGGTTCGTGACCACCCCCGAGGTGATCCGCCTGGTCGCCGCCGACGACCTGCCCAAGGCGGATGTGCTGGCCACCGCGCGCATCGCGGGCATCGGCGGCGCGAAGCGCACGAGCGAGCTCATCCCGCTCTGCCATCCGCTGCCGCTGAACAGTGTGCGCGTCGACTTCGAACTCGACCCCGAGGCGGGCGCGATCGACATCGAGGTGGTCGCCCGGACGCACGGCCGCACGGGCGTCGAGATGGAGGCGCTCACAGCGGTCGCGGTCGCCGGCCTCACCCTGCACGACATGGTGAAGGCGGTGGATCCGTCCGCCAGCCTCACCGATATCCGCCTGGTCGCGAAGAGCGGCGGAAAGCGCGGCGAGTGGCGGCGCGACGGCGAGGAGGTGGATGCGCCGGCTGAGTGCGCATCCATAGCCCCGGCCGGTGCCGTGCCCGCGATCGTGCTCGTCGTCTCCACCCGGGCTGCGACCGGCGTCTACGACGACACCACAGGCCCGGTGATCGCCGATTGGCTGGCGGAGCGTCGCCTCCCGGCCGACGTGCGCGTGGTCGCCGACGCCGACGTGGATGCGGCCCTGCGCCAGGCGGCCGCCGAGGGTCCCCGCGTGCTCATCACGACGGGCGGAACCGGCGTCTCGCCCACCGACCGCACACCGGAGGCGACTGCCGCCGTGCTCGACCGGCAGCTTCCGGGCGTCGCCGAGGCCCTGCGTGCGCGCGGCGCATCCGCCACACCTCTCGCCGCGCTCAGTCGCGGGCTGGTCGGTGTGGCGGGGTCGACGCTCGTCGTCAACCTGCCCGGCTCGCGCGGCGGCGTCGCCGACGGACTCGCGGTGCTGGACGACCTGCTCCCGCACCTGCTCGACCAGCTGCGGGGAGGAGACCACGCATGAGCGACATCCTGGCCACCGTCACGGGTGACCCGCTGGAGCCCTCGACCGTCGACGAGTTCGTCTGGCGCACGGACGCAGGGGCCGTGGTGTCCTTCCAGGGCATCGTGCGCGACCACGATAGCGGAAAGGGCGTCGTGTCGCTCGACTACCGTGCGCATCCCGAGGCGGAGGCGTTCCTCCGGGAGTGCTGCGAGGAGGTCGCGCGGACCACCGGGCTGCGGGTGGCAGCGCAGCACCGCGTCGGCTCGCTCACCATCGGCGACCTCGCGCTGATCGCCGCGGTCGCCGCCCCGCATCGCGCCGAGGCGTTCGCCGCCTGCGCCGAGCTGGTCGAGATCATCAAGGCGCGGGTGCCGATCTGGAAGAGGCAGCACTTCACCGACGGCGACTCGGAGTGGGTGGGCCTCTAGACACTTTTCCGCATCTGCGGTCGTAAGATGGCATACATGCCGCAGATTCGGATCAAAGACGCCGCGCTCTATCTCGGAGTGAGCGACGACACGGTTCGCCGCTGGATCGACGGCGGCGTGCTGGGCAGCTCCCGCGACGAGGCCGGTCGCACGGTCGTGGACGGACTGGAGCTGGCGCAGCTCGCCAAGCAGAACGCCGTGCTGCCCGGCGACCCCTCCGGCGTCGCGGGCTCGGCGCGCAACCGTTTCGTCGGGCTGGTCACCGACATCGTCATGGACCGGGTGATGGCGCAGGTGGAGCTGCAGTGCGGCCCGCATCGCGTGGTGTCGCTGATCAGCAGCGAGGCCGTGCGCGAACTGGGCCTCGAACTCGGGTCGGTCGCCGTCGCCGTCGTGAAAGCGACCAACGTCATCGTCGAGGCTCCGGCGGTGGCCCGATGAGCGCGCGCCCCCGTCGTCTCGGCAGGCTCGCGACCGCGGCGGTCGCGGCTGGTGCGCTGTGCTCCCTGGCCCTCGCCGGATGCAGCAGCCCGGCCGCATCCACGCCGTCGGCTCCGCGCTCCTCAGACCGGGTCAGCGGCACGATCACGGTGGTCGCCGCCGCCTCGCTCACCAAGACGTTCACCGAGCTCGGCACGCGGTTCGAAGCCGCGCATCCCGGTGCCAAGGTCACGTTCTCGTTCGCCGGCTCCTCTGATCTGGTCTCGCAGCTGACCGCCGGAGCCCCGGCGGACGTGTTCGCGTCGGCCGATGAGACGAACATGACGAAGGCGGTGGATGCGAAGGTCATTAGCGGCTCGCCCGTCGACTTCGCGACGAACGTGCTCGCCATCGCGGTGCCACCCGGCAACCCGGCGCACGTCACCGGGCTCGCCGACCTGGCCTCCCCGTCCGTCAAGACGGTCGTGTGTGCACCGCAGGTGCCGTGCGGGGCCGCCACCGAGAAGGTGGAGAAGTCGGCCGGAGTGACCCTGAAGCCGGTGAGCCAGGAGTCGTCGGTGACCGACGTCCTCGGCAAGGTGACATCGGGCGAGGCGGACGCCGGGATCGTCTACGCCACCGACGTGAAGGGTGCCGGCTCGGCTGTCGAGTCCGTGCCGTTTCCAGAGGCGGCGAAGACCGTCAACGTGTACCCGATCTCCGTCGTGGCCCAGGCGCCGAACGCCGCGGGTGGGAAGGCGTTCGTCGCATACGTGACCGGGCCCGCGGGGCGCGCGGTGCTCGCCGCCGCCGGGTTCGGGGCGCCGTGATCGGCGCGGGTCCGCTGTGAGCATCCGGCTGGGCGTTCCGCGCTGGATCGTGGTGGTCGCCGCGATCGGGGGTCTGTTCATCGTGCTGCCGCTGCTCGCGATGGCGGCCCGCGTCGACTGGGCGGACTTCATCCCCCTCATCACCTCGCCGTCGTCGGTGGATGCGCTCCTCCTCAGCCTCCGCACGTCGCTGCTCGCGACGGCCGCCTGCCTGGTGCTCGGCGTGCCGATGGCGATCGTGCTCGCGCGCGTGCCGTTCGCGGGCAGCCGGGTGGTGCGGGCGGTCGTGCTGCTGCCACTGGTGCTGCCGCCGGTCGTCGGCGGCCTCGCGTTGCTCGCCCTGTACGGCCGCCGCGGGCTGCTCGGCGGCGCGCTCGATGTCGCCTTCTCGACGCCCGCGGTGGTGATCGCGCAGACCTTCGTCGCGCTCCCCTTCCTCGTGCTCAGCCTGGAGGGCGCACTGCGGTCTGCCGGTGAGCGCTACGAGGCGGTGGCGGCGACGCTCGGCGCCCGCCCATCCACCGTCCTGTTCCGGGTGACGCTGCCGCTGGTGCTTCCGGCGATCGTCTCCGGGTCGATCCTGTCGTTCGCCCGGGCGCTCGGCGAGTTCGGCGCGACCCTGACGTTCGCGGGCAGTCTGCAGGGCGTCACCCGGACGCTGCCGCTGGAGATCTACCTGCAGCGGGAGACCGATCCCGACGCCGCCGTCGCGCTGTCGCTGGTGCTGGTGGCGGTGGCCATCGCGGTGGTCGCGGTCGCCCACGGCGCGGGCGAGGGACTCCGTTTTCGCCGGGTGCGCGCAGACGCCGAGGTTCGCGAGAAGGCCGCATGAGCCTCCACGTCGCGGCGTCGCTCGCCGCGCGGGACGTCGCGGTCGAGCTTTCCGTCGCCGACGGCGAGACGCTCGCCCTGCTCGGTCCGAACGGCGCGGGCAAGTCGACGGTGCTCGGGATGCTGGCCGGGCTCGTCCGCCCGGACGAGGGTCGTGCGACGCTCGGCGACCAGATCCTGTTCGACCTCCCCGGCACCTGGCGGCCGCCGCATCAGCGCGGCGTCGCGCTGCTCGCGCAGGACGCGCTGCTGTTCCCGCATCTCAGCGTCCGCGACAACGTCGCCTTCGGGCCCCGGTCGTCGGGCGCCGGCCGTGCCGACGCCGCCGGGCGGGCCGACGAGTGGATGCGCCGGACCGCGACCGCGGAATTCGCCGACCGGCGTCCCGCCGAGCTGTCCGGAGGGCAGGCGCAGCGGGTCGCGGTCGCGCGGGCGCTGGCCGCCGAGCCGCGGCTGCTGCTCCTCGACGAGCCGCTGTCGGCGCTGGATGTCGCCGTCGCCGCAGAGCTCCGAGGCACGCTCGCCGGCGTGCTGGCGGGGCGCACGACGGTCCTCGTCACGCATGACGCTCTGGACGCGTACCTCCTCGCCGACCGGGTCGCGGTCATGCACGAGGGCCGCGTGATCGAGGAGGGGCCGACGCGGCAGGTGCTCGAACGGCCGCGGAATCCCTTCACCGCTGAGTTGTCGGGGCTGACGCTGGTGGCCGGGGTGCGGACGGCCGACGGGCTGGTCACCGGCGACGGGATGCGACTGCGCGGCACCGCGGTCGCGCCCGTCGAGGTGGGCGCTCGCGCGCTGGCGGCGGTGCGTCCGTCCGCGGTGCGCGTCCTGCCCGACGGGGATGAGACAGACCGGCCCGACCGCATCCGCGCGATCGTGACCGGTCTGGAGCCGCAGGCCGACCTCGTCCGCGTGCGCACCGACCGCCTCGACGCGCTGGTGCCGCCCGCCGACGTCGCCGACCTCCGCCTCCGCGTCGGCGACCGCGTCACCCTCGGCGTTCCGCCCGCCGCCGCAACCGTCTACCCCGCCTGACCCCCTCGGGCCTCCGCCCACCGTCGAGTCCGCAAACTTTGCACGCTCCGACGCCCGATCCCGTGCAAAATCTGCGGACTCGACGGTGGGTGGACGGGTGCGCGCGACAGGGACGGGACGGGACGGGACGGGGGTCAGCCGCCGGCGAAGGGCGGCAGCACGTCGACGGTGGCGGTGAGCTCGCGGGAGGGATCGCGCGAGACGACGCCTCCGACGAGGAACGAACCGGAGCGCACCACGCGCTCCATCGGCTCGCCGTAGCGCGCGACGAGTTCGGCCTGCAGCCCTCCCACGGTCGCGTCCGCGACCTCCACACGCTCCTCGGGACGGCCCGCGGCCTCCTCCGCCGCCGCGAAGTAGCGCACCAGCACCTCAGCCACCGATCGCCCCCATGCTCCGCACCGGCGGGGCGAACCCGGCCGCGTCCATCCCGTGGCCGGCCTGCTTGCCCCACATGGCCGCGCGCCACCAGCGGGCGATCTCGGCGTCGTCCGCGCCGCCGCGGAGCAGCCCGCGGAGGTCGGTCTCGTCGTCGCCGAACAGGCACGACCGCACAGTTCCCTCGGCGGTGATGCGGGTGCGGTCGCAGGCCGAGCAGAACGAGCGCGTGACCGACGCGATGATCCCCACGGTGGCGGGGAGCCCATCCACCGTCCAGCCGTCGACCAGCCACTCCTCCGCCGGTGCGTGCGGGTCGTCGCGACCCGCCTCGATGAGGGTGAAACGCTTGCCCAGCACCGACAGCAGCTCCTCGGCCGACACCATGTTCTCGCGCAGCCACGACCGGTCGGCGTCGAGCGGCATCTGCTCGATGAACCGCAGCCTGCAGCCGTTCTCCAGCGCCCACGCGAGCAGGTCGGGAGCGTCGTCGAGGGTGTCGCGCATCATCACCGCGTTGAGCTTCAGCGGAGTGAGCCCCGCTGCGTGCGCCGCGTGGATTCCGGCGAGCACGGCCGGCAGCCGGTCGCGCCGCGTGAGCCGCGCGAAGTGCTGGCGGTCGACCGTGTCGAGTGAGACGTTGACCCGGGTGAGGCCGGCGTCGACGAGCGAGCGGATGCGGTGGTCGAGCCCGATGCCGTTGGTCGTTATCGAGAGGTCCACTCCGGGAGCCACGGCCGCCGAACGGCCGATGATCTCGGCCAGGTCGGCGCGCATCAGCGGCTCGCCGCCCGTGAACCGCACCTCGCGAACACCCAGGTCACGGACGCCGATGCCGACGAGCCGTGCGATCTCGGTCGCGCTGAGCAGATCGTCCCGCGGGATCGCCGGCAGTCCCTCCGCCGGCATGCAATACGTGCAGCGGAGCGAGCACTTCTCGGTCACCGACACGCGCAGGTCGCGAGCGACGCGCCCGAACCGGTCGATGAGGCCCGGATGCTCGGGCCGCCCCACGGTGTTGGGGGCCGACGGCGGCGCGGCCTGGCGCTGCGCACTCAGCGGGAGCCCCAGGTTGACGGCGGTCATGACATCACCCTAGACCGCCCTCCCGACAACACCGAGTCCGTCGTAGACCCGGAGGCGCACGCGGCAATAAGCTGCCCCCATGGGAATCATCTCCTCCGGCTTCTCCGGCCGTCGCAGGGCCGACGACCCCCGCCTGCCCCCGGGTCAGTATCTGACCGAGGGCTTCCCGGTGCTCTCGGCCGGGCCGACGCCCCGTATCGCCAAAGACGACTGGGCGTTCACCATCACCACCGAGAAGGGCGACGTCCACCGGTGGAGCTGGGATGAGTTCCTCGCGCTCCCGCAGGAGGACGTCAGCACCGACATCCATTGCGTCACCAGCTGGTCGAAGCTCGGGACGTCGTGGCGCGGTGTGGCTCTCGACACCCTGTTCGCGGATGTCGACACCAGCTTCGAGTACACGATGGCGCACAGCTACGGCGGGTACACGACCAACGTGCCGCTCGCCGACCTGCTCGGCGGCAAGGCGTGGGTCGCGCACAGCTTCGACGGCAAGGACCTCGAGCCCGAGCACGGCGGTCCCGCCCGGCTCCTCGTGCCGCACCTGTACTTCTGGAAGAGCGCCAAATGGGTCAACGGGCTGCAGATGCTCCCGCAGGACCAGCCGGGCTTCTGGGAGCAGAACGGCTACAACATGTACGGCGACCCCTGGAAGGAACAGCGCTACTGGTGAGCAGCGTATGGCGGGTGGCCGACGTCGTCGCCACACGGATGGAGACCCCGACGGCCCGCACCATCCGGCTGCGCATCCCCGGATTGCACGGCCACCTCGCGGGGCAGCACGTCGACATCCGGTTGACGGCGCCCGACGGCTACCAGGCGGTCCGGTCGTACTCGATCGCCTCCGGCGGTGGACGCGGAGCCATCGAACCGCATGACCTCCCCGACGACGAGCTGGAGCTGACGGTGGAGGAGCTCGCCGACGGCGAAGTCTCCCCCTACCTCGTCCGCGACTTGGCCGACGGCGACCAGCTGGAGGTGCGCGGTCCCGTCGGAGGCTGGTTCGTCTGGCGCGACGGCGACACCACGCCGGTGCAGTTGATCGCGGGCGGCTCCGGTGTCGTCCCGCTCATGTCGATGGCCCGGGCGCACGCCGCCGCCGCGAGCCCCGCACCGTTCGGGATGCTCTACTCGCTGCGCTCCCCCGCCTCCGGGTACTACTCGGACGAACTCGCGGCGCTGGCCGCCGACACGGCCTCGCCGCTTCAGCTCGACTACGTCTACACGCGGCAGGCTCCGGAGGGCGCACCGGCGCCCGCCCGGCTCACCGCCGAAGGCCTCATGCGTCTCACCATCCCGGCCTCCGACTCCCCCACCTTCTTCATCTGCGGCTCCACGCCGTTCGTCGAGGCGGTCTCCGGCTGGCTCGTCGACGCGGGTCACGAGGCGGCGCGCATCCGCACCGAACGCTACGGCGGCATCGGAGGCACGCCATGACGGATCAGGACTTCCTCGACGGCAACGCCGCGGCCGGGATGCTGTCGGAGGTCTTCGCGGCCGACGTCACCACGGCGGTCGGCTGCTGCGGCAACTGCGGCGACGAGTCGGTCGTCGCCCGCGGCCGGGTCTATCTGGACGAGCACGGCCTCGTCATGCGCTGCTCGGTCTGCGGCGACGTGCTGGCCGTCGCGTCGGAGCGCGCCGGCCGCCTCTGCCTCGACCTGCGCGGCCTCGCCTGGCTGGAGTTCGCGGTCGAGTAGCCGCGGCCGTCGCCCGCGCCGGGTCGTCTCCCGTCGGAGACTCTCCCGCTCCCGTCGGAGATCCGGCGCCCTTCGCCGCGAAACTCCATCCACACCGCGGCCCGTCGGAGATGTGAGCCACTTTCTCCGACGCAGGCCCCGACCCGCTCAGGACACGCGGCGCTCAGGACACGTGCACGGCCGGACGGCGCTTGACGTCCCTCTCGGCCTCCCGCAGCACCTCGCGGGTCACGGGCGCGACCTCTCCGACGCCCGTGATCAGGTAACGGAACATGTTCGAGATCGGATTGCCTTCCGTCCACTCGAAGTAGATGGCCGGCACCACGCCCGTGATGTCGCGCATCTCCAGCAGCACGGCCGCGATCGTGTTCGGCACGTTTCCGCTGCGCACCTGCAGCACCCGGTAACCGTGCTTGACGACGCCCTGCACCTCCAGGTCCTCTTCGAAGTCGGAGGAGTCCGACGGCAGCACCTCGAGGAAGATGGTGCGCGACCGCTGCGGGATGTGGCTGAACTTCCGCTCGTCCTTGTTCTTCTGCGCGTACTCCTTGTCCGTGTCGACGTCGGGCTCGTGCGAGATGATGCGGATCTCGCCCTCCTCCGCGTCTTCGAGGATGAAGTCGAGCGCCGTCACGTCGAACGTGACGGACGTGGCGCGCAGCTGGAACGACCGCCCGATGCGCGACACGATCGACACGATCAGGATGGCGAGGATGAACAGGGTCGCGATGCGGAGGCCGTCCGGCCGCTCGATGATGTTGTCGACCGTCGTGTAGACGAAGATCGCCGTGATGACGCCGAACGCGACGGTCCGCTTCCGCTGCCGCTTCCGCCGCGCCGACAGCGTCACCGCGAGGGAGGCGGACGTGATGAGCACCAGGACGCCGGTCGCGTACGCGCCGCCCTGCGCATCCACGCTCGCTTCGAAGACCAGGGTGATCAGGAAGGCGATGGCCGTGAAGACGAGGACGAGCGGACGCACCGCGCGCGCCCACTGCGGCGCCATCCCGTACCGGGGCAGGTAGCGCGGCACCAGGTTGAGCAGACCGGCCATGGCCGAGGCGCCCGCGAACCAGAGGATGAGGATGGTGCTGACGTCGTAGACGGTGCCGAACCCGTTGCCGAGGTACTCGTGCGCCAGGTACGCGAGCGCGCGTCCGTTGGCGGGGCCGCCGGGCTGGAAGTCCTTCTGCGGGATGAGCAGGGTGGTCGTGAAGCTCGACGTGATGAGGAAGACGCTCATGATGATCGCGGCCGTCGTCAACAGCCGGCCGGCACCGCGGATGCGGCCCCTCGGGTACGACGGGTCATCGTCCGGGCGGCCCTTGATCTGCGGCATGACTGCCACGCCGGTCTCGAAACCGGAGAGGCCGAGGGCGAGTCGAGGGAACACGATCAGGGCGATCCCGACGACGACGAGCGGGTCGCCGTTCTGCCGGAACAGCGCGCTCCACCAGTCGTCGACCGCGGTGGGATGCTGGAACACCTCCACGATGGAGGTGGTCACCACGACCACGTTGAGGGCCAGGTACACGGCGACCAGCACCACCGCGATGCCGATCGCCTCCTTGAACCCCTTGAGGAACACCGCGCCGAGCAGCGCGAGCAGGACGAGCGTGATCAGCACGTTGTTGCCGTGGAACCAATCCGGCGCGTACGGGTTCTCGATCGCGTGCGCCGAGGCGTCCGCCGCCGACAGCGTGATCGTGATCATGAAGTCCGTCGCCGCGAAGCCCAGCAGCACGAGCACCAGCAGCTTGCCCGCCCACCAGGGAAGCAGCCGCTCCAGCATCGCGATGGAGCCGGACCCCTTGAAGCTCTCCCGCGCCACCCGGCGGTAGACCGGCAGTGCGCCGAGCAGGGTGAGAGCCACGAGCACCAGCGTCGCGAACGGCGAGACGAGGCCGGCGGCGAGCGCCGCGATGGCCGGCTGGTAGCCGAGGGTGGAGAAGTAGTCGACACCGGTGAGGCACATGACCTGCCACCACGGGTGGGTTCGCTCGGGGTTGCGGCCGTGCGGTCCCTGCTGGGTGCCGCGCTCATCCACCAGCCCGGTGAGCAGCCAGTGCCGGAGCGCGCCGCCTTTCGCCCGTGCCGGGGTGGGGCGCGCCTGACCGGGCACGGGGGAAAGCTGCTGGTCGGGAGTGCTCGACATCGGCATCCTTCCGCTCATGCCTTCGTCGTCAGCGTAGCGGTCACCAGGCCGAGGCACGGTAGTCCTTGAGGAAGACGCCGTGCAGGTCCTCTCCTGCCTCTCCTCGGACGATCGGGTCGTAGACGCGAGCGGCGCCGTCGACCAGGTCGAGGGGGGCGTGGAAGCCCTCCTCCGCGAGCCGCACCTTCGTGTGGTGGGGGCGCTCGTCGGTGATCCATCCCGTGTCGACGCTCGTCATGAGGATGCCGTCGGTCTCGAACATCTCGCCCGCGCTCGTGCGCGTGAGCATGTTGAGCGCGGCCTTCGACATGTTCGTGTGCGGGTGCCCCGGTCCCTTGTAGCGGCGGCCGAAGACGCCCTCCATCGCCGACACGTTGACGATGTACGACCGGCCGGCGGCGGCGAGGGAGGGACGCAGCCGGTCGATCAGGATGAAGGGAGCGGTCTGATTGCACAGCTGCACCTCGAGCAGCTCCAGCGCGTCGATCGCTCCGATGTTCTGCGTCCAGCTGTTCACGCGCGCGACGTCGGGGACGAGCCCGCCCGCGTCGATGGCGGAGCCGTCGGCGTGCTTCTCGAGCGACGACGAACCGGCGGCCATCGCGACCGCCGCCAGGTCGTCGGCGGTGAGCGCGGCCGCACCGGCGACCTCGGCGATCGTGCCGCGGACGTCGGCCGCCGACAGCAGCGGGTGCGCCGCGACCGAGCGCTCCAGGGCGAGGGGATGCGGATCCGCGGTGTGCCCGAACGTCTCCAGCTCCGGCAGCGGACCGTCGGGAAGCGGCTGCGTCTCCGCCTCCGCCAGCAGCGAGTACGCGCCGGGCGAGCGACGGACGGTCTGCGCCGCGTTGTTGATCAGGATGTCGAGGGGTCCGCGCTCGGCGACCGAGTCGGCCAGCGCGATGACCTGCGCCGGGTCGCGGAGGTCGATGC
This sequence comes from Leifsonia sp. 1010, assembly GCF_031455295.1. NCBI lineage: Bacteria > Bacillati > Actinomycetota > Actinomycetes > Micrococcales > Microbacteriaceae > Leifsonia > Leifsonia sp. 1010. The sequence goes on along the minus strand of NZ_JAVDSL010000006.1, from coordinate 34,423 downwards.
CGACGACCCGGAACCGGTCGATCCAGCGGCCGGCGTCGGGCAACTGCGAGAACCGGCGCACCGCATCCCGCGGGAACCGGGTGGTGATGGTGAGGTGGGCGCCGTCGCGGAGCAGCCGCAGGGCGATGTGCATGCCGATCTTCGCCCGGCCGCCGGTGAGCAGCGCGCGCTTGCCGGTCAGGTCGGTGGTCGCGTTGCGCTTGGCGTGGCTGAAGGCGGCGCACGACGGGCACAACTGGTGGTAGAACCAGTCGACCTGCGTGTAGTCCTGCTTGCAGATGTAGCAGGCGCGCGGGGTGATGAGGGTTCCGGCGGTGTGGGAGGCGGTCGTGCCGGAGGTCAGCTCGCGCCCGCGGGTCTCGTCGTCGATGCGGTCGGGAGCACCGGTGGCGGTTGCGGCGATGACGGCGCGGTCGGCCGCCTGCACCTGGGCGCGCAGCTCGCGCTTCCTGGCCTGCTTCGACGCCTTGAACATGTGCGCGGTCGCGCGACGGACGGTCACGTAGTCGGGATGCTCCTGGTCCAGCTCGTGCAGCTGTCCGAGGACGCGGAGGGTGACGGCGAGTTCGTCGGGGTCGAGGCCGGAGGACGCCGGGGTTTCGGGAGGCACCGGAGAATTCTACGTGGCACCATGAGCACATGGATGCGCACGCGTTGTTCGAGGCGACCGGCACGGCCTTCGAGTTCGCCGGTGTCGCCGCGATGGCGATCGGCCTGGTGGTCGCGATCGGCCTGTCGCTCGTCGCCTGGCGGCGTCAGCGCAGCGGCGCCGCGGCGTTCCGGACGTTGCGCGAGAGCTTCGGCGGCGTCATCCTGCTGGGCCTCGAGATCCTCGTCGCGGCCGACCTGGTGAAGACGGTCACGTCGACGCCGTCGCTGACGGATGCGGTGGTGCTCGGGATCATCGTGCTGATCCGCACCATCCTCAGCTTCTCGCTGCAGGTCGAGATCGACGGTGTCGCGCCGTGGCGGCGCGCTCTGGTCACCGGGCCGGAGACCATCGCGCGGGCCGCCCGCTCGGCGAACCGCACACCGGATGGCACTCCGGAGCCGCGCGGAGCTTGACGGCCCCCGCTCCGCCTACTCCTCTTCGGCCGCGCGCCGGGCCGCCCGCTCCGCGTCGCGCTGCTTGACGCGCGCGTTCTCGGCGCGAACCGCCGCCTGCGTCGCCCGCTCGTCGACCAGCCACTGCGGCGGATCGGCCAGCAGGTCCTTGATCTGGGCGGTGGTCAGCGCCTCGGTCACCCCGCCGCGGGCGAGGCCCGAGTTCGAGACGCCCAGCTTGCGTGCCACCACGTCGCGGGGATGCGGACCCTCGGCGCGCAGGGTCTGCAGCCACTCCGGCGGCTCGGCGTTCAGCGCATCCAGCTCGGTCCTGCTGATCTCGCGGTCGCGGAAGTCGTCGGGCGCCGCCGGCAGGTAGATGCCGAGCTTCTTGGCCGCTGTGGCCGGTTTCATGGTCTGCGCCTTCATGTTCTCCAGGCTACCGTTCGCTACCCTCAACAGGTGTCCTCCCGCTTCGCGATCGCCTTCCCGCTCGGTGTCACCGTCGGCAAGTGGACGCGCGCCTTCGAGCAGCGATACCCCGACGTCGAGCTGGTGGTGCGGCCCAGCGACGATCCGCTCGGCGTGCTCGCGGCCGGAGATGCGGACATGGTGTTCGCCCGCGACGCCGAGGCGGACGACGACCGCCACCTCATTCCCTTGTACGCGGAGGACGTCGTCGTGGTCGTGCACCACGAGCACCTGCTCACCCTCGAGGAGCACCTGCACCTCGCCGACCTCGACGGCGAGCCCCGGGTTGCCCGCGAGCCGTCGGAGGCGTTCATGCGCAGTGTCGCCGCCGGCGACGGCATCGCGCTGCTCCCGGCATCGGTCGCGAAGGCCCTCCGCCGGAAGGATGTGGTGGCCCTCCCCCTCGAGGACGGCCCGCAGAGCCGCATCGGCCTGACCTGGCCGCGCGAGGGACAGCATCCCCTGGTCGACGACTTCATCGGCATCGTGCGCGGACGCACGGCGCACAGCTCGCGCAACCCGGAGGTCGCCGCGCGCGAGGCGGCGGACGGCCGCAAGGCGGGCGGCCGCGCGCCCAGCGGCCGCGCACCCTCCGGGCGCGGTCGCCCCGGCTCCCCCAAGCGCCCGCGCCGCCGCTGACGCGCCCACCGATCTCCATCCAGGGGTCGCAACACGCCGTTATCCGCCCCGCATAACGGCGCGTCGCGCCCCACGGATGCGTCGCCCGGCGGGAGGGGCATGATGGGAGGCATGAGCAGCGCCGGGCGCGACGCCCAGTCCGAGATCTACCGCGATGGTGTCGCAGGCCGTGTCCCGCGCATCCCCGTGGGATACCCCCAGCTGGAGCGAGCGGCACAGCGACGGCTGAGCCGAGCGGCGTTCGCGTACATCGCCGGCTCCGCCGGGCTGGAGCGCACGGCGGACGCGAACGCGGAGGCATTCCGACACCGGCGCATCGTCCCGCGCGTCCTGCGCGACGTGTCGGCGCGCGACCTCTCCGTCGAGCTGTTCGGCGTCCGGCGACCGACCCCGCTGCTGCTCGCCCCGATCGGCGTGCTGGAGCTCGCCCGGCGCGGAGGGGATGCGGCCGCGGCCCGCGCCGCCGCCGCGCTCGGCGTGCCGGCCGTGCTCTCGAACCAGGCATCGCAGCCGATGGAGGAGGTCGTCGGCGCCATGGAGGACGTCGCGGCCGGCGCATCCCGCTGGTTCCAGCTGTACTGGAGCTCGTCGCGCGACCTGGTGGCCAGCCTCGTCGAGCGGGCGGAGCGCTCCGGCTGCGAAGCGATCGTGGTCACCCTCGACACGCATGTGCTGGGCTGGCGGCCGCGCGACCTCGCCCTCGGCTACCTTCCCTTCAGCCGGGGTCTCGGGATCGCGCAGTACACCTCCGATCCGGTGTTCCAGCAGCTGGTGCGCGAGCGGGCGGTCGTCGCATCCGGTCCGCGCCCGACGCCGACACCCGCGGCCGTCGCGGCGTTCGCCAGCATCCTGCGCCACCACCCCGGTCCGCTGCGCGAGAAGCTGCGGTCGGGAGAGCCGCTCGCCGCGGTCGAGACGTTCCTCGACGTGTTCGCCGACCCGTCGCTGACGTGGAACGACCTGGCGTTCCTGCGCGAGCGCACCCGGCTGCCGATCGTGCTGAAGGGCGTGCTGCATCCCGACGACGCGCGCCGCGCCCTCGACGCCGGGATGGATGCGGTGCAGGTCTCGAACCACGGCGGACGCCAGATCGACGGAGAAGTGGCCGCACTCGACGCCCTCCCCGGGGTCGTGGCGGCGGTCGACGGACGGGTGCCGGTGATCTTCGACAGCGGCATCCGTGGCGGGGCGGATGCCGTGATCGCCCTCGCCCTCGGTGCCCGGGCCGTCGCGATCGGCCGACCGTATGCCTACGCTCTCGCGGTCGCCGGCGAGGCGGGCGTGCGGGAGCTGCTGCGCAACACGATCGCCGAGCTCGACATCACCCTCGGTCTCGCCGGCGTCCGCAGCGTCGCCGAGCTGGATGCGGGCATCCTGTCGACTTCGCGGGAGACGGTCGCTCACTAGGCTGGAAGACCGGTGTCGGCCGAAGGGAGCCTGAGAATGACGTCCGCATCCACGTCACCCGTGAACATCCGCCCCTCCGCCGGAGCAGCCGAGTACCCGGCCCTCGTCGCGATCTGGCGCCGAGCCGTGGATGCGACGCACGACTTCCTCTCCGCGACCGATCGCGACGAGATCGAGGCGCGGCTGGCATCCGACTACTTGCCCGCCGTGACGCTGTCGGTCGCCGAGCGGGACGGCCGTCCCGTCGGCTTCTCCGGTGTGCTCGACGGCACCCTGGAGATGCTCTTCGTGGATGCGGCCGAGCGCGGCGGCGGGATCGGCACGGCGCTTCTCGATCACGCGATCCGCGACTACGCCGTCGTCCGCGTCGACGTCAACGAGCAGAACGCGTCAGCCGCCGGTTTCTACCGCTCACGCGGATTCGAGGTCGTCGGTCGGAGTGCGACCGACGAGGCCGGGCGTCCGTATCCGCTGCTCCACCTCGAGCTCGCACCGGCGGAGCGACCCCGCTAGGAGACCGACGCCCCGATCAGCGCCAGCAGCGCCTGCGCATAGGCGGTGGCGGCGTCGTCGTGCTCGAAGTACCGCTCCTCCCCCTCGATCAGCACGGTCACACGGTAGCCGTCGGGCGTGCGCGCCAGGTGGCGGAAGGTGCCGCCGAGCAGTTCGCGCAGCTGGTCCTCGCGCGGGATCCACAGGGCGTCCTCGACGGCGAGCGAGTCGAGCGCCCACTCCGTCGTTCCGTTGAAGCCGAGGATGGTCCCGGTGTCGAAGTGGTGCGGCTCGATCGTCATCTCACTGACGGTGAAACGCTCCCCGTCCATGCCCGGGCGGTCGATGGCGAACGTGTCACCCGACGACGGCTGCCAGCGCAACCCCGCCGTGCGAAGCTGCCGGGCGATGTCCTCTGCGATCATGGATGCTCCTTTGCGGTCAGTCGGTGACGATGACGATCTTGCCGCGCACGTGGCCGCCCTCGAGCCGCCCGTACGCTTCCACCGTCCGTTCGATCGGATAGATCGAGTCGATCGGCAGCACCAGCTCGTTCTCGGCGAGCAGGTCGGCGAGCTCCGCGAGGTCGTCGTTGGTGGCGGCGCGCCCGCCGACGTTCTGCGCTCCGCGCGCCTCCGGCCCGAAGACCGCGATGGAGTTGACGCGTTCGATCGGCACGCCGAGCTCCAGCGCCGCCTCGATCGTTTCCGGGCCGTGGTTGTCGAGCACCGCGGTCACCCGGTCGTCGTCGAGGACGTCGCGTACCCGCTCGGCGAGCCCGTCGCCGTAGGTCACCGGGATGACGCCGAGCGACTCGAGGAACTCGTGGTTCTCCTCGCTTGCCGTGCCGATCACCGTCGCTCCCGCGCGGACGACCAGCTGGGCGGCGAGCACGCCGACCCCTCCAGCGGCCGCGCTCACCAGCACGGTGTCGCGCTCGCGGATGCCCAGGGAGCGCACCGTCGCGAACGCGGTCCGGCCGACGACGCCGAGCGATCCGGCCGCCTCGAACGTCAGCGGGTCCGGTTTCGCGATCACCTGGCCGTCCTCCGGCACCACGACGAAGTCGGCGATGGAGGCGAACGGCGCCGTGCCGAGCACGGCCTGTCCGAGCTCGAAGCGCGTGACGCCCTCGCCGATCTCCTCGACGAACCCGGCGAAGTCCTGCCCGATCCCGCTCGGCAGCGTCACGCCCATGCGCGCGGCGGCCCGCTCGTCGCGGTACGCCTTCGCATCCATCGGATTGAGCCCGGCCGCCATTACGCGGACCAGCACCTGACCGGGTCCCGGCCACGGTCTCTCCCGCTCCACCACATGCAGGTAGTCGCGGGAGCCGAACTCATCGAACTGGACGAAACGCGGCACGGACGGGCTCCTTCCCTCTGGTAGCACGGAGCCTAGCCCCGACACCCCCGGAACAGCAGGGAGAGAGCCACAGGTGCAGCGAGCGCTCAGCCGAAGAGGAGCGCGGCCTCCTCGTAGCGGGCCGCAGGAACGGTCTTCAGACCGCCGGTCGCGTCGGCGATCGAGACGTTCACGACGTCGGTGCCGCGCAGCGACACCATCGAGCCCCAGCGGCCCTCGTACACCGCATCCACCGCCGCCATGCCGAGGCGGGTGGCGAGGACGCGGTCGTACGCGCTCGGGACGCCGCCGCGCTGCATGTGGCCGAGCACGGTGGCACGCGACTCGATGCCGGTGCGCTCCTCGATCATCGGCGCGAGCATCTCGCCGATCCCGCCGAGGCGCGGCCGGTTGAACGCGTCCAGTCCCTTGTGCGAGTGCGCCTCCTCCATCGTGTCGAGATGGAAGCCCTCCGACACGACGATGACGGGCGCGCGGCCGCGGTCGCGGACCGACTCGACCCACTCGCAGATCTGCTCGATCGACTGCGGCTGCTCCGGGATGAGGATGGCGTGGGCGCCCCCCGCCATGCCCGAGTGCAGGGCGATCCAGCCGACGTGACGGCCCATGACCTCGACGACCATGCAGCGCTGGTGCGACTCGGCGGTGGTGCGCAGGCGGTCGATCGCCTCGGTGGCGATTTCGACCGCCGTGTCGAAGCCGAACGAGTAGTCGGTGGCGGCGAGGTCGTTGTCGATGGTCTTCGGGACGCCGACGATCTTGAGACCGGCGTCGGTCAGACGGCGAGCAGCCGTCAGGGTGCCCTCCCCGCCGATGGCGATGATCGCGTCGATGCCGTTCTCATCCATCATCCGCTGGATGTTCTCCGGGCCGCCCTTGTCGCCCTCGAAAGGGTTGGTGCGGCTGGAGCCGAGGATGGTGCCGCCCTGGCGGGACAGGCCGCGGACGCTGTGCCGGTCGAGCGGCATGATGTCGCCGTCGACCACACCGCGCCAGCCGTAACGGAAGCCGGCGAACTCGGAGCGGTACACGCGGTCGCCCTTCAGGACCGCGCCGCGGATCACCGCGTTCAGGCCCGGGCAGTCGCCGCCGCTGGTGAGGATGCCGATCTTCATGCTGCTCCGTTTCTCAAGGCGTCCCCTGAATCATGCCCGGATGCCCGGTCCTGCACAAAATCGCACTGGACGCTGAGCGCGGCGGGTGGTAAACGAGCCGGGTAGACCAGTCGGGTGTCAGAGGCCGAGGGCGCGCTGCAGCTTGGACGAGCTGGCGGACGGCCGGGCTCCTGCCGCGAGGAGGTGCTCCTCGATCTCGTCGAGGAGGGCGTTGCGGCGCTGACGGGAGTCGGGGGCTCCGCTGAGGAGCTCCACCTCCCACTCGCGCCACTCCTGCGTCCCGCCGCTGCGGAGGTTCTCGCTGCGGACGTGGTCATCGGTGAGCTCCGCCACCTCGAAGCCGGCGGCATCCTGCAGCAGGACGCTGTCGCGCTGGTTCGTGACCCGGGCGATCGGGACGAGCGGCTCGTCGCCGATCAGCTCCCGCAGGTGCTGACGCAGCTCCGCGGGCGGCTCGTCGCCCTCGGTGAGCTCCCAGTGCAGCTCGGTGCGGCCCTCGTCGGCGGGCAGCTTGACGTGCCAGCCGGCGTCGTGGCCGCCGCGGCGCACACGGACCGCGGTCCGGTGCTGGGCGAGCGCGAGGTCGGCCGTGTCGAAATAGGTGGCCACGAGCTCGTGCCGCTCGGGCTCGCCCTGCACCGCGATCGTGCCGACGCCGACGAGCTGAGGATGCTGCGCCTCGGCGTCGACGTCGTACTTGCGCTCGATCTCGGTCTGGGAGTGGTGGGGCATATCCCCTGTCTAGCCCACAATTCGTCTGTCGCGAAATTACAAGCGGACCGTCCTCCGCAGCGCCTACCGTGAACGCATGACCTCAGAGACGATCACCGCCCGCTTCGACGTCACCGGCTGGGAGCCGGCCGACCTGCCGGGCATCGACGGCAACTGGGTGGGCGCCGTCGTCATGCGGAAGACCTATACCGAGGGACTGGTGGGCGAGTCGGTCGCGCACTTCGTCTCCTCCGGAACCGAAGAGGGCGGGCGCGGCTACCTCGCCGCAGAGCGGATCACCGGCCGGCTGGAGGACGGGAGGGCCGGATCGTTCACCGTCCACCACGGCGCGCTGCAGCATCCCGGCGACAGCTCGGCCTTCGGGAACATCGTGCCGGGAACGGGGACGGACGACTTCGCCGACTTCCGCGGGGCGGCGCGGATCGAGCACGACGACCGCGGCGCGTTCTTCGTCTTCGAGCTGGACTGACCTCATCGAGCCGGGGTGAGACCACCCTTCACGCCTGCGGCACCCCGCTGTACCGTGGGGGCATGAGCGACCCCAGAGGACGTGAGTACCGAGACGACGAGGACCTCGACGACTTCCGCGAGGCGCAGGAGGCCGACTACGAGCCGGAGCCCGTCATCCACGACCCGGAGGACGTGCCGGTCGTCGAGGACGAGGACGGCGAGCTGCTCCCCGACGACGACCGCCCGGTGCCGATCGACCCCGACGACGCCGAGATCGCCTAGCCGCCAGCTCCTGACTTTTTCGCCCGATTCGGCGTTCGGAACGCGAAAAACTCAGGAGCCGGCGGGGTGAGCCGGCGGTTTCGGAGAGCGCCGCAGGTCAGGCGAGGGCGTCCGTCAGCAGGTGGATGAGCGCGTCGAGCTGCACGGAGTCGGCCGAGCCGACCTCGACATCGCTGCCGTCGAGGGCGCGCGCGGCGAGTCCCTGCTTGGCGTCGATGAGCTCGGCGATCTTCGAGTCGATCGTCTGCGCGGCGATGATCCGCCACGCCGTGACCGGCTCCTCCTGACCGATGCGGTGAACGCGGTCGATCGCCTGCGTCTGCTCGGCCGCCGTCCACGACAGCTCGGCGAGCACGACGTTCGACGCCGCCTGGAGGTTCAGGCCGACGCCCGCCGCCGTGAGCGAGCAGACCGCGACCGCGACCTCCGGGTCGTTGTTGAACGCGTCGATCTCCTTCTGCCGTGACAGCGCGGACTGGTCGCCACGGATCGAGATCGTCTTCAGGTCGCGGGCGGCGAAGGCCTCCTCCGCCGCATCCATCACGTCGATGTGCTTGGCGAAGAACACCACCTTGCCGACCGAGCGGGCGAGCTGGGCCGTGTAGTCCGACGCGAGGCCGGCCTTCGCCTGGCCGATCCGGCGGACCATCGTGAAGACGTTCTCGCCGGACTTCGCCGACTTCGAGTCCTCCAGCTCGGACTGCGCGACCAGCCGGATGAGGTGCTTCTTGTGCGCCTCGTCGTCGCCTTCGAAGCCGTCCGGCCGACCGGCGGCCGCCGCGCGCTGGTAACGCGTGACGAGCCGGGCGGCGAGGTCCTTCTCCGCCTGGCGGATCGAGCGCCCGAGTTCGTCGTCCAGCTCGACCGGCAGGTCCACCACACGACGGCTCGGCAGGTCGGAGGCGACGTCGAGCTTGCGCCGGCGCACGATCCCCATGTCGATGACGGCCTCGCGGGCGGCGGCGTAGAAGCCGAAGTCGGCCGGGGTCAGCCCGGTCTCCTCCAAATGCTCCATCAGGGTCGCGGTCGGCTTGTTGCCGTCGATCCAGCCGAGGAACTGCCAGATCGCCTTGAAGTCGTCGATGTCGTTGATCAGCGGCGTACCGGTCAGGGCGATCATCAGCGGGTCCGGCGTGGTCGAGCGAATGGCGTCCGCCAGGCCCAGCACCAGGCGCGAACGCTGCGAGTGCAGGTTCTTGATGAAGTGCGCCTCGTCGACGACCATCCCCTTGAAGCCGAGCGTGCTCAGCCAGGAGAGGTGCCGATCCAGCACCTCGTAATTGACGATGACGATGTCGGCGAAGGCGTCGAGGCCCTCTCCGTCGCCGTGGATGACGGTTGCGCGGCGCTGCGGAGTCCAGCGCTCCACCTCGCGCGCCCAGTTCATCTTGACGACGTTGGGAACGACGGCGAGCAGCGGATACGCCCCCGCGACCGAGGCGGCGAGGACGGACTGCGCCGTCTTGCCGAGGCCCGGCTCGTCCGCGAGCAGGAAGCTGCGGTGGCCGAGTCGCACGCTCTCGATGAAGCGCGACTGGTGGTGCATCAGCTCGAGGCCCTGCGGGGAGTAGCGGTCGATCAGCGGGGCGGGCGGCAGCTCCATGCTGGCCGCCTGGCCTCCGGCGCCGTACTCGAACGACTTGAACAGCGGGCCGAGCAGCTCCCACGAGTCGAGCCGGCGGCGCGGTGTCGGCGCGGCCGGGCTGAGCCGGGAGAAGTCGGGAGCGAGGAACGGGTTGGACAGCTGGCGCGCTTTCACCGACGGCGGGACGACCTGCTTCTCCGCAAGCTCCGGCGGGATGACGCTGTCCTGCTTGGTGACTGGGCGCTCGATCGTGATGATCAGGTCGTCGGGCGAGAGCTCGGTTCCCGACTCCAGGAGCCAGTCGCGGCGCATCTTCTGCGCGGTGGCCGTCGAGGGCGACTCGCTCTCGAGCAGCGAGATCAGCGACGTGTCGCGCGCCGCCGTCTTCGCCAGGATGGTCGCGATGCCGTCGAGCCGCTTCAGCTGCTCCGCACGCGCGGCGTCGCTGAGGTCCGGGTCGGACTTCGCCCTAGCGCGCTCCTCGCGCATCAGGAACGCGATCACCTGGAACTTGGTGCGGTTCGTCGGCCCGAGCTTCTTGCCGTCGGCGGCCTTCGCCTCGACCTCGCGCACCTTGCGGGCGAGGACGGGGATGAGTCCGTCGTTGTTGGCGTGCCGGTTCTTCCGCTGCTGCGGCCTGGTCGGGCTGGTGCGCTGACCGGAACGAGACATGGTCCTCCAGGAGAGGCGTCGCGCACTGCCGGAGGGTGCGACGCCGTTTGGGCGTGAGGCCGGCGGGGCGGGGAGGTCGGGTACCGAGTGGACCGTGTTCGCCGCGAGTGACGCCGGGAGCGCGACACAGGATGGCCGCGCACCACCCATTTTACCGGATGTCCGGCCGTTCAGCGACGCGTGTCTGCGGGGATCTTGATCGTGACCGCCGCCGCGACGAATACGACGGCTCCCGCGATCGAGAGGCCCTGCAGCGCGACGCCGTCGAGCGGCAGCGGCCAGACCGGATTCCAGACCACGGCGAGCGGGATGAGGCCCGCGAACCACCACCACATCCGCGCCTGTCCGGCGAAGACGCAGAGGATGAGCGCGAGGATGCTGACCGCGTAGCGCACGTACAGGTACCACTCGCCGCCGATCAGGGCGAGGCCGGCGAGGAGCACGATCGCCCCGAGCAGGCCGGGGACCAGCGCGGCGCGGTTGAAGGCGGGCTGCTGCGGAGTGTGGGGTGCGGGCATCGGGAGTCAACTCTACGCACCCGGATGCCGGAAATGGTGCGCCCGCCCGATGGCGGAGACGTTCTCTCCGGTCGGGCGGGCGACGCTGTGTGGTGCGGGTCGCTGTCGGCTACAGCACTCCGCGGCGGAACAGGAATGCGCAGGGCGGCGCGTCGGATCCGACACGGACCGTGACGCTGGAGTTTCGGGCGAGCTCGAGGAACGGTTCGAGCTCGAGGCGGGTCATCGGGACTCGACGGAGTTCGGCGTCGGATGCGATCCCGTTCACGGCGAACGCGACGTCGGGTACGTCGTAGGGTTCGTCGGTGAGGTCGAGGAACACGATCGGCGATGCATCGTCCTGGTCGAGCGGGAACACGGAGAGGATCGCCTCGGCGGCGGCCTCAGTCGTGACGTCGTCACCGAGGTGAACGACGGGCGTTGTTATCTTGTCCTCCGGGTAGCCGCTGCCGACGAGGGTAAGCGTCGCGCCATCATGCATCGCGTCGAGCGCGCTCAAGAGCGCACCGGACAGCAGCGGGCTGAGGTTCTTCAGCAAAGTCGGGCCTTTCCTGTTAAACGAATATTTCTCAACCCCTACGTGGAGGATAGACCCACCGGTATGTCCACACACGCCCCCCATTAGGGGGATACTTGTCTGTCCACCGCGCGCACACGCCGTCGAGATGCGCTGCGCGAACCGGGCGGCGTACCCCGGCCGGGTATGCGCCGTCCGGGGCTATCCTGAGGGGGTGATCGCAGACATCAAGAAGCGGGCGCTGCACCGCACGCGCATCCTCGAAGGCCAGCTCCGGGGCCTCGAGAAGATGATCGAGAACGAGGACTACTGCATCGACATCATCACGCAGTCCCTCGCCATCCAGAAGTCCCTCGGCTCGCTCAACAAGCTGCTGGTCGAGAACCACCTCCGCACGCACGTCTCCGAGATGTTCGAGGAGGGCGGCAGCGCACGGGACGACGCGATCGTCGAGCTGCTCAAGGTGTACGAGCTCTCCAACAACCGCGGCTAGGCGCAGCGCATGAGTGACCGCGAAGAGCTCATCCGCATCGTCCGCGGCGACATCACCGACGAGACCGTCGATGCGATCGTCAACGCCGCCAACAGCTCGCTCCTCGGCGGCGGTGGGGTCGACGGCGCCATCCACCGCCGCGGTGGACCCGCCATCCTGGAGGCCACGCGCGAGCTCCGCGCGACGACCCTCCCGGACGGCCTGCCCACCGGCCAGGCCGTCGCGACGACCGCAGGCGACCTCGCGGCGAAGTGGGTCATCCACGCGGTCGGGCCGGTCTGGTCGAGCAGCGAGGACCGCACCCCTCTCTTGCAGAACGCCTACCGCTCGTCCCTCCGCGTCGCCCGCGAGCTCGGCGCCCGCAGCGTCGCCTTCCCCGCGATCTCGGCCGGCGTCTACGGCTGGCCGATGGATGACGCGGCGCGCATCGCCATCAGTACCGTCCGCGCCGTGCTGTCCTCCGGGGTCGGCTCGGTCGAGCACGTGCGCTTCGTCCTCTTCTCCGACGAGGCGTTCGACGCGTTCCGGGAAGCGGCCGGCGAGTGACCGCGGAAGCACTCGACCGCGTCCGGGCTCTGCTGCGCATCCCCACCATGTCCCGCAACGCCGTCGAGGAGACCGACTGGGCGGTGTTCGACGAGTTCGTCGCCACGCTGCCGCAGCTCTACCCGGCCCTGCACGGCGCCCTGGAGCAGGAGCGGCACGGACACTCCCTGCTGTACCGCTGGCGCGGCCGGAGCGACGGGGCGCCCACCGTTCTCATGGCGCACTACGACGTGGTTCCCGCGACCGAGGAGGGCTGGACGCATCCGCCCTTCGCCGCCGAGCTGACCGGCTCGGGCGAGCAGCAGCTGCTGTGGGGGCGCGGGGCGATCGACGACAAGGGCGCGCTCGTCGCGATCCTGGAGGCGGTGGAGGCGCTGGTGCGGGAGGGGTTCCAGCCGGCGAACGACGTGTACCTGAGCTTCGGACACGACGAGGAGACCGTCGGCTCGGGAGCGCGGACGATCGCCTCGGTGCTCGCCGAGCGCGGCATCCGCCCGGCACTCGTCCTCGACGAGGGCGGCGCCGTCGTCGAACGCGTCTTCCCGGGCGTGAGCAAGCCCATCGCGGTGATCGGCGTCAGCGAGAAGGGCATCACCAGCGTACGGCTCACCGTCGAGCAGATCGGCGGTCACGCCTCCACTCCCCCGAAGACGACCGCGACGGTCCGGCTCGCGCGCGCCATCACCCGCCTCAACGACCGGCCGTTCCCCGCCCGCCTGACCGAGACGAACCTGCGGATGGTGGAGACGCTGGGCGCACACGCGACCGGTCCCCTGCGCGCCGTCTTCACGCGTGCCCGCCGGCTGCAGCCCGCGCTGCGTGTCGTGTTCGGCCGGCTCAGCGACGAGACGCGGGCGATCGTGCGGACCACGACCGCCGTGACGCAGCTGCGCGGGAGCCTCGCCGCGAACGCGCTTCCCGAGAGGGCGGAGGCCGTGGTCAACACCCGGATCGCGGTCGGGTCGTCGGTCGCCGAGACGCTCGACCACATCCGCCGGGCGATCCGCGACGACGCCGTCCGGGTGGAGGCGGTCGACGCGAGCGAGCCGTCCCCCGTCTCCCCCGCGGACGGCCCCGAGTGGGACCGTCTCGCGACCGCGATCGGAGCCGTGCACCCGCGCGCCGTGGTGACGCCGTACATCATGCTCGGCGCGAGCGACAGCCGGCACTTCACCGGCATCTGCGACGCGGTCTACCGGTTCACCCCGTTCGAGCTGAGCGCCGAGGAGCGGGGCGCGCTGCACGCGCGCGACGAGCGCATCCACGTCGCCACCTGGCGCCGCGGCATCGCCGTCTACACCCACCTGCTCCGCGCCTCCTGACCCACCTCCAATCCGCCCCTCCGCCCACCATCGAGTCCGCAAACTTTGCACATCGCGACGGCGCGGCGTCTGCAAAGTTTGCGGACTCGACGGCGGGGGCGGAGGGTGTGCGAAGTGCACAGGGGCGGGGCGAAGTCGTGCGGGGTGCACATTCCGTGGCGGGCGAGGGCGCAGCTACGGTTTCGGGCAACCGTCCCCCTCCACCCGTATGAAGGACACCCAATGGCACGCACAGCTCATGCCGACGACTTCGCCCTCTCCCGTGTGACCCCCGACGCGCGCAAGCCGTGGTTCGGGATCGCGGTGCAGCGCTTCGGTCAGGTCTCGGCTCTCTCGCAGTTCCTGCTCGGGGCGACCCTGGGCTACAGCATGACCTTCGGCGAAGCGGCGCTCGCGCTGCTCCTCGGCTCGATCATCCTCGAGGTGATCATGTGCATCGTCGGCATCATCGGGCAGAAGGAGGGGCTGAACACGGCCCTCCTGGCCCGCTGGACCGGCTTCGGCGAGATCGGCGCCTCCCTCGTCGGCCTCGCGATCGGCATCAGCCTCATCGGCTGGTTCGGCATCCAGTCCGCCATCTCCGCCCAGTCGCTGAACGTGCTCATGCCGGGCGTCATGCCGGTGTGGGTCTGGAGCCTGCTGTTCGGCCTGGCCGTCACCGCCATCGTCGCGTGCGGCTTCGTCGGGATGCAATGGCTGGCGAACATCACCGTCCCGCTGTTCCTCATCCTCGTCGGCTGGTCGATCATCAGCGAGCTCAGCAAGCACCCGCTCGGCGAGTTGCTGACGTCGCCCGCGCCCGGTCCGACGATGTCGGTCTGGCAGGGAACCGGGATCGTCGCGGGCGGCCTCATCGTCGGCGCGATCATCACGGCCGACATGACGCGGTTCAACCGCAGCCGGGCCGACGTCGTCAAGCAGACGGTGCTGGGCGTGACGCTCGGCGAGTTCGTCATCGGCCTGGCCGGCGTGCTGCTCGCCCACGCGGCGGCGAGCGGCGACATCGTCGCGATCGTGACCTCGTCGATCGGCTTCGTCGGGCTCATCATCGTCATCACCGGAACGCTGAAGATCAACGACTGGAACCTGTACTCGTCGACGCTCGGACTGGTCAACTTCATCTCCACCGCGATCTCGAAGAACCTGCACCGCGTCACCACGACGATCGTGCTCGGCATCGTCGGCTCCGTGCTCGCCGCCGCGGGCATCCTCGCCCAGTTCACCGGCTTCCTCACGATCCTCGGCGTCGCCTTCCCGCCGATCGCCGGCATCATAGTCGCCGAGTACTTCTTCGTCCGCCGCTGGCGCGGCGACCTCGACGCCACCCGGGCCTCCGGCCGCCTCCCCGAGCACGCACCGCGGATCGTCCCCGTCACCCTGGTCGTGTGGCTGGTCTCCTCGCTGGTCGGCTACTTCGTGACCTGGGGCATCCCCGCCATCTGGTCGCTGCTGCTCTCGATCGTGCTCTACACGATCGCCGGCAAGCTCGGCTGGGTCCGCGGCGTCGGCCGAGCCACCACCATCCAGGCTCCGGCCGGTGCGGACGAAGCGACGACGGCACCCGCGGCGGACGCCCCCTCCGGCCCCGAGGCCGTCGCCTCCAACTGAGCCCAGCTCCCGAACCGCCCCATCACCACAGAAAGCGACACAACATGCATATCGGCATCGACGTCGGCGGCACCAACACCGACGCAGTGCTCATGGACGGACGGACCACCCTGGCCGGCGTCAAGAACTCGACGAGCCCGGATGTCACCAGCGGCATCGTGAGCGCGATCGAAGCGCTGCGGGCGGCGCGGGACTTCCGGGGCGACGACATCCACGCGGTGATGATCGGCACCACGCACTTCATCAACGCGCTCGTCGAGGCGAAGCGGCTCGCGCCCACCGCGGCCCTCCGCCTCGGCCTGCCCGCCACGCGCGCCCTTCCCCCGCTGGTGGACTGGCCGGAGTCGCTCATCAGTGCGATCGGCGGCCGGAGCTACCTGGCGCACGGCGGCTACGAGTTCGACGGCCGTCCCATCTCGCCGATCGACGTCGCCGAGCTCAAGGGCATCGCGGCGGACATGGCGGCCAACGGCGTGCGGTCGGTGGCCATCTCATCCGTCTTCTCGCCCGTGAACCACGACGTCGAGACGCAGGCGGCGGCCATCCTCGCCGACGAGCTGGGCGACGGCGTCGCCATCTCGCTGTCGCACGAGATCGGGCGCATCGGTCTGCTCGAGCGCGAGAACGCCACGATCATCAACGCGGCGCTGCGCGAGCTCGCCTCCGAGATCGTCGACGGCCTCACCTCGGCGGTGCGCGCCCAGGGCATCGACGCGCCCATCTTCCTCAGCCAGAACGACGGGACGCTGATGGACGAGGACTACGTGCGCCTCTACCCGGTGGCCACCTTCGCATCCGGTCCGACCAACTCCATGCGCGGTGCCGCCCTCACCAGCGGCCTCGAGACCTGCGCGGTGGTCGACATCGGCGGAACGACGGCCGACATCGGCCTGCTCGTCAACGGCTTCCCGCGCGAGACCGCCAACGAGGTCAAGGTGGCCGGCGTCCGCACCAACTTCCGGATGCCGGACGTGCTCTCGATCGGCATCGGCGGCGGGTCCATCGTCGACACCGAGACGGCGGAGGTCGGGCCCGAGTCGGTCGGCTACCGCCTGACCTCCGAGGCCCTCGTCTTCGGCGGTTCGACCCTGACCGCGACGGACATCGCCGTCGCGGCCGGCCGCGCCGACATCGGCGACCCCGCGAAGGTCGCCCACCTCGACCCCGCGTTCGTGCAGCGGGTGCTCGACCGCATCGCCGAACGCGTCGCGGAGGCCGTCGACCGGATGCGCACCTCCCCCGACCCCATCCCCGTCGTCGCGGTGGGCGGCGGCTCGATCCTGCTGCCGGACGAGCTGCCGATCTTCGGAGCCGTGCATCGGCCCGACAACTACGCCGTCGCCAACGCGATCGGCGCATCCATCGCACAGGTCGGGGGCGAGATCGACAAGGTGTACGCCGTCGAGCCCGGCCGCCGCGAGGAGGCCATCGCCGCCGTTCGGGCGGAGGCGGTGGACAAGGCGATCGCGGCCGGCGCCTCCCCCACGTCGGTCGCGATCGTCGACTTCGACGAGGTGCCCATCCCGTACCTGCCCGGCAACGCGACCCGCATCCGGGTCAAGGCCGTCGGCGACCTGGCGATGGAGGTGCGGGTATGAGCTGGACGCTGACCGCCGACCGCATCGCCGAGCTCGCCCGCGGCGCCGCGGTGCTCGGAACCGGAGGAGGCGGAGACCCGTACATCGGGTCGCTGCTGGCCGCCCAGGCGCTCGCCGAGCACGGACCGGTGACCGTCGTCTCCCTCGACGAGGTGCCCGACGACGCCCTGGTGCTGACCGTCGCGATGATGGGCGCCCCGACCGTCATGGTCGAGAAGCTACCCAGCCTCGAAGAGGTGATCGCACCCGTCCATGCCCTCGGCACCTACCTCGGCCGGCCGGTCACCCACGTGGCGTGCGCCGAGATCGGCGGGGTCAACTCCACGATCCCGGTGGCCGCGGCCGCCGCGCTCGGGCTGCCGCTGGTGGATGCCGACGGCATGGGCCGCGCGTTCCCCGAGCTGCAGATGGTGCTGCCGACCCTGTACGGCGTCACGGCGTCCCCGCTGGCATTCGGCGACGAGAAGGGCAACGTCGGCGTGCTGAACACCGCCGACAATCACTGGACCGAGCGGATCGCCCGCGTCGCGTGCGTCGAGATGGGCTGCTCGATCATGATCTCGGGCTTCCCGATGAGCGGCGCGGTCGCCCGGGAGGCGCTGGTCCCCGGGTCTCTCACGCACTGCCTCGCCATCGGCTCCGGGATCACCGCCGCCCGCGCGGCGAAGACCGACGCGGTCGCGGCGACCGTCGAGCTGCTCGGCGGCCGCGAGTTCTTCTCCGGCAAGGTGGTGGATGTGGAACGCGGCACCACGGCCGGGTTCGCCCGCGGACGCGCCCGCATCGAGGGCGCGGAGTCGTCGCTCGACCTCGCCTTCCAGAACGAGCACCTGATCGCCCGGTCCGGCGACGAGGTCTTCGTGACCACTCCCGATCTGATCATCGTGCTCGACGCCGAGAGCGGGGAGCCGATCACCACCGAGGGGCTCCGGTACGGCCAGCGGGTGCGGGTGATCGCCGCGCCCAGCGACCCGCGCTGGCACAGCGCCGAGGCGCTCGCCATGGTCGGCCCCGGATACTTCGGCTACGACCTGCCGTCACACCGCTTCGATGGAACCGTCGAGCGCACCCTCGAGGGGGTGACCGCGTGAGCTGGACGCTGACGGCGGCCGACCTCCCGGACCTCGCCCGCGGCGCGACCCTCCTCGGAACCGGCGGCGGCGGCGATCCGTACATCGGTCAGATGCTCGTCGCCCGGGTGCTGAGCGAGGGCGCCCTCGGCGAGCGCGGCATCACCATCCTCGACCCGGACGACCTCGCGGACGACACGTTCGTCATCCCGACGGCGCAGATGGGTGCTCCGACCGTGATGATCGAGAAGATCCCGGCGGGCACGGAGCCGACCCTCGCGCTGCGGACGCTGGAGGCGCACCTCGGCCGGTCCGCCGACGCCACCATGCCGATCGAGTGCGGTGGCATCAACTCGATGATCCCGCTGATCGTCGCCGCGGAGACCGGACTGCCGGTCGTGGATGCGGACGGCATGGGACGCGCGTTCCCCGAGCTCTCGATGGAGACGTTCGCCGTGTACGGCGTGCACGGCTCTCCCCTGGCGCTTGCCGGAGAGCGCGGCGAGACCGTCATCATCGACACCGGCGACGACGACCGGCAGATGGAGTGGCTGGCGCGCGGCATCACCATCCGGCTGGGCGGGGTCGGGCACATCGCGGAGTACGCGATGAGCGGCGCCGACGTGAAGCGCACCGCCGTCCCGCGGACGCTCTCGATGGCGCTCGCCCTGGGCCGGGCCATCCGGGAGGCGCGGGAGGAGCACCGCTCGCCCTTCGAGGCGATCGCGCAGACCCTCTCCACCACGCTGTACTCGGAGGTACGGGAGCTGTTCGCCGGCAAGGTGACGGACGTGGAGCGCCGCACCACCGAGGGCTTCGCGAAGGGCCGGGCGACGATCTCGTCGCTCGACGCGACGAGCGGCCCGAGCGGCTCCGGCGGTTCGGGCAGCACGCTCGAGATCCGCTTCCAGAACGAGAACCTCACGGCGCATCGCGACGGCGAGCTCGTCGCGATCGTGCCCGACCTGATCTGCGTCACCGACATCGAGTCGGGAGAGCCGATCACCACCGAGGGTCTGCGCTACGGACAGCGCGTGCGCGTGCTCGGCATCTCCACCCCGGAGATGATGCGGACGCCCGCGGCGCTCGCCGCGTTCGGCCCGCGCGCGTTCGGGCTGACCGAGGAGTTCGTGCCCGTCGAGACGGCGCAGGCGCTGGTCTGACGCCGTCGCCGCGGCGGTCTCCGCCTACTCTGGAGGGCATGAGGACTCTCGGTCAGGAGAGCCTGCCGGCTCTCGCCCGGGGGTACTCCCTGCTCGGCTCCGGAGGCGGCGGGGCCACCACGATGCTCGAGCTCATGGTGCAGGACGCCCCGATCTGGCCGATCACCCTGCGGGAGCCGGACGAGTTCGACCCGTCCACGCCGTGCGTCGCGGTGGCGTTCGCCGGGTCGACCTACCTCCTGACCGAGCGTCTTCCCGCCGCGGACGCCTTCGGGCCGCTCCTGGCCGCCGCCGAGCGCTGGACGGGCGTGCGCGCCCGCGCCGTGTGCGGGCTCGAGGGAGCCGGGATGAACGGGCTCAGCCCGCTGCTCCTGGCCGACCGCCTCGAGCTGGTGGACGCCGACCTGATGGGGCGCGCGCTTCCCCGGCTCGACCAGATCTCCTTGCTGGTGGATGTGGTGCCCGGCGTCGTCGCGGTCTGCGACACCGGAGGCGGTGTCGTCGTGATCGACACCGCGCGCCCGGCCGATGTCGAGAGCCAAGTGCGCGCCGCCATCGTGCAGGCCGGTGGTGCGGGCGCCGTGCTCATCGCCGGGTTCACCGTCGGCGATCTCACCGAGCACGGGGTGCTCGGCACCCCCACGCGGGCCCTCCGTCTCGGCCAAGGCGGCGCCGACCGGAGCCTGGCGCCGGCCGCACTCGCGGAAGCGCTCGGCGCTCGGCTCCTCGGCACGGGCCGTGTGGCCGGAGTCGAGGCCTCGATCGAAGACCCGTACGTGAGCGCCATCCAGCTCGACGACGATGGCGGCGCGCTCCTTCGGCTGGTGGCGCGGTCGGAGCTGCTGGCCGTCGTGCGCGACGGCGTGACCACCGCCGCGAGCCCCGAGATCATCGTGGCGCTCGACTCGGTCTCGGGCGACGTCCTCCAGGTCGACGAGATCACCCTCGCCCGCAACGTGATCGTTCTGGCGTTGGAGGCCCCGGCATGGTGGACGTCCTCCCCCGACCGGGAACGGCACATCACGCCCGCCGGGTTTGGGCTGCGCGGGCTGGAGGTGCCCGCGTGAGCGACGGACTCGACCTCGCCGCGCTGTTCGCGCATCCCGCGAACGGCGGGCTGCGCGGGATCGCCGGAGCGCATCCATCGGTCGTCTGGCGGGAGCTGATCGTCGCCGCGGACGAGTCCGGGCTGCCGGCCGACGGCGACGGACGACTGGCGGTGCTCACCGTCCCGCCTCCGGCGACGCCGTGGCAGCAGGATGCGCTGGTGCGCCGCGTGCGCGACCGCGGCTACCGGGGGCTGGTGCTCCCGGAGGCCGAGGGATTCGGCAGCGGCACCCGCTCGCTCGCGGAGCGTCTAGGGCTGGCGCTCCTCGGCGCGACCGACCCGATGGCGCTCGCGCGTGCGGGCTGGGAGCTGCGCGAGGGCCGGGATGCGCTCACCCTCGGCTACGTCCGCCGCGTCGCGCAGTCGATCGAGTACCACGCCGACAACCTCGCAGACCTGCTGCGGCACCTCTCGGCCAGCGTCGGCCACGGCGTCGCCCTGATCGACAGCGAAGGCGTGCTGCTGGAGGCCGGAGAGTCGCTCCCGCCTGCCGTTCACGCCGCGATCGACTTCGGCCCGTGGATCAGCACGGTCGAGCTGCCGGAGGGCTCCGCCGCCTCCGTCCGCGTCGACAGCCCGAGCCGAGCGGGCCTACGGCTGGCAGTGTTCGGGCAGGGTCTGGGACCCGTCCAGCTGAGCGCCCTGGCCGTCGCGGCGGAGGTCGCCATGCCGGCGGTGGCGGCGCGCATCCTCATCGACGAGGTCGCCGACGTGAACGATGCCGCCGTCGCGTCGGGCCTGCTGCGCGACTTCCTCGAGCTTCGCGACAGCCGCGACTCCGATCTGGAGCAGCGGATGCTCGAGCGCGGCTGGCGCACGACCGGATACCACCTGGGGTTCCGGCTGGTCGGGCGTTCCCGCGTCGACACACTCCAGCTGCTGCGCTTAGTCACCAGGGAGCTGACGGTGCTGCCCGTCGACTCCCACGCCGCCACCAGCGGACGCGGCGTGACGGGCTGGCTCAGCTTCGCCGCGCCTC
Organism: Leifsonia sp. 1010; assembly: GCF_031455295.1. Lineage (NCBI taxonomy): Bacteria > Bacillati > Actinomycetota > Actinomycetes > Micrococcales > Microbacteriaceae > Leifsonia > Leifsonia sp. 1010. The sequence continues at coordinate 13,247 of NZ_JAVDSL010000006.1, read as the reverse complement.
CCCCGCCGAGCCGCGTCGAGGAGAGCGTGCGGGCACTGCTGGCAGTGCACACCGCCGCCCGCCGGGTGTTCAACGTCGCGACCGGTGTCGGGACGCTGGAGAGCGGAGCGGCGGGGCTGGTCGCCACGATCGACGGAGCGTCGGATGCCGCCCGCATCGCCGCGGGCCGCTCGGCGACCGGCTACTTCGTGCGGATCGACGCGCTCGGACTGGAGCAGCTGCTGCTGTCGTGGACGGAGAGCGACACGTTCGTCCCGGCCGCCGAATCCCTGCTGGCCCCGCTGATCGCCCGCGGGCCGGAACTCGTCGAGACGCTCGCCGCGTACCTGGATCACGAGTCGGGCATCGCCGCGACCGCCGAGGCCCTGGGCCTCCACCGAAACACGGTCTCCACACGCGTCGCCCGCGCCCAGGAGCTGCTCGGTCTCGACCTGTCCGACCCCGAGACGCGCCTCGCCGTGCATCTCGCGTGCCGTGCGCTCCGCCGCTGATCCGCCCACCGTCGAGTCCGCGAATTTTGCACGCCCCCGCGGGGCGTCGCGTGCAAAGTTTGCGCACTCGACGGTGGGCGGAGGGGGGAGGCGCGGGAGGGGTTAGGCGGCGCCGCCGAGGTCGGGGAGGGTGATGGCGCGGCTCGACGGGGGCAGCTCGCGGAGGCGCTCCAGCGCCGGGACGAGCTCGCCGGCCCACACGCGGTAGCCCTCGGCGTTCAGGTGCAGGCGGTCCTCGGTGTACGCCGGGTTCAGCTCGCCGTCCTCCAGCGCCATCGCCGGCCACAGGTCGAGCCAGCCCGCGTGCACGGTCGGCGCGAACTGCCACAGGTGTCGGTTGATGTCGCGGATCTGGTCGGCGAACTCGTGACCGCGCGGCATCACGGACTGGACGAGGATGCGCGTCTCCGGCAGTTCCTTGCGCAGAGTGACGAGCATGGTCTCGACGTTGCGCACGACGTGCTCCACCGAGCGGCGCCAGGCCAGGTCGTTGGTGCCGATGAGGAGCGCCACCAGGGCCGGCCGCGTGTCGATCACGTCACCGAGCCGAGCGAGCACGTCGTCGGTGGTGTCTCCGGCCATCCCGAAGTTGCGGACCGCCTCGCCCGGGAGCAGCGCATCCCAGTCGCCTCCCTGCGTCAGGCTGTCGCCGACGAGGGCCAGCTCACCGCGTTCGGGTCTCCACTCATCCGTCATACCGTGTCCCCGTTCCTCGCCCCCATCCTCCCCCACATCCGCGACGAGGGGAAGGAAAGCGGGCGCGAGCGGGCTAGAGCAGCGACTTCGTGTGCCAGACCGTCTTCGTCTCGGTGAAGAAGGAGATCCGGTCGAGCGACGGCGCGGCCGCGTCCGGGCCGTTCTCGGGCGTGAGGACGCGCTTGAGCGTGTCGGCCGCGGCGATCTGCAGATCGACCCAGTCGAGGTCGCCCGCGCCGACGAGGTCGAGCGCGTTGACGTCGGCGTGCGATGCCAGCCACGGCGCGATCTCGGCCGGCGACCCGGTCAGGATGTTGACGACTCCGCCCGGCACGTCGCTCGTCGCGAGCACCTCGCTGAGGCTGATCGCCGAGAGCGGGAAGCGCTCGCTCGCGATCACGACGACCGTGTTGCCGGCGACGAGCGCGGGGGCGACCGCACTGGTGAACCCGAGAAGGCTGGAGTCCTGCGGTGCGACGATCGCGACGACGCCGGTCGGCTCGGGCACCGAGATGTTGAAGTACGGGCCGGCGACCGGGTTGGCGTTGCCCGCGACCTGCGCGAACTTGTCGGCCCATCCCGCGTACCAGACCCAGCGGTCGATGGCCTCGTCGACCTGCGCGGTCGCCGCGGACGCCGACACGCCTTCGGACTTCTGGATCTCGTCGATGAACTGGGCGCGACGCCCCTCCATCAGCTCCGCGATCCGGTAGAGCACCTGGCCGCGGTTGTAGGCGGTGGCGCCGGACCAGCCGGAGACGGCAGCACGCGCGGCGACGACCGCGTCGCGGGCGTCCTTGCGGGAGGCCTTGGCCGCGTTCGCCAGGAACGCGCCCTTCGCGGAGACGACCTCGTAGGTGCGGCCGGACTCGCTGCGCGGGAACTTCCCGCCGATGTACAGCTTGTAGGTCTTCGGAACAGCCAGTCGGCTCATTTGGAGGCTCCCTTGCGGGTCGGGCGGACGGCGGGGATGCGGAGCGGCGACGCGGGCGCCGACGAGCGGCCGGGCACGAGGTACGCGCCCAGACCGTGGCGACCGCCCTCGCGGCCGTAGCCGGACTCCTTGTAGCCGCCGAACGGGCTGGCGGGGTCGAAGCGGTTGAAGGTGTTGGCCCAGACGACGCCGGCCCGCAGCTTATCGGCGACGGCCAGGATGCGACTGCCCTTCTCGGACCAGATGCCGGCCGACAGCCCGTACGGCGTGTTGTTCGCCTTCGCGATCGCCTCGGCCGGGGTGCGGAAGGTCAGCACCGACAGCACGGGGCCGAAGATCTCCTCGCGGGCGATGCGGTGGCTGGTGGACACGTTGTCGAAGATGGTCGGCGCGAACCAGAAGCCGTTCTCGGGGATCTCGCAGTCCGCCGTCCAGCGCTCCGCCCCCTCCGCCTCTCCGATGTCGGACAGCTCGCGGATGCGCTGCAGCTGCTCGGCCGAGTTGATCGCGCCGATGTCGGTGTTCTTGTCGAGCGGATCGCCGAGGCGCAACGTCGACAGGCGGCTCTTCAACCGTTCGACGACCTCGTCGTGGATGCTCTCCTGCACCAGCAGACGGCTGCCCGCGCAGCAGACGTGGCCCTGGTTGAAGAAGATGCCGTTGACGATGCCCTCGACCGCCTGGTCGATGGGGGCGTCGTCGAAGACGATGTTGGCGGCCTTGCCGCCGAGCTCCAGCGTCAGCTTCTTGGATGTTCCGGCGACCGTGCGGGCGATCTCTCGCCCGACGGCGGTGGAGCCGGTGAAGGCGACCTTGTTCACGTCCGGGTGGGCGACCAGGTCGCGCCCGGTCTCCCCGGCACCGGTGACGATGTTCACGACGCCCGCCGGGAGGTCGGCCTGCTGCACGATCTCGGCGAACAGCAGCGCGGTCAGCGGGGTGGTCTCGGCCGGCTTCAGCACGACCGTGTTGCCCGCGGCGAGGGCCGGGGCGATCTTCCACGCGAGCATCAGCAGCGGGAAGTTCCACGGGATCACCTGCGCGGCGACCCCGAGCGCGCGGGGCGCGGGGCCGAGGCCGGCGTGCTCGAGCTTGTCCGCCCATCCCGCGTAGTAGAAGAACCAGGCGGCGACGAGCGGGACGTCCACATCCCGGCTCTCCTTGATCGGCTTGCCGTTGTCGAGACTCTCGGCCACGGCGAGCTCGCGGGCGCGCTCCTGGACGAGCCGCGCGATGCGGAAGAGGTACTTGCCGCGGTCGCTGCCGCTCATCCGCGACCAGACGCGGTCGTAGGCGCGGCGGGCGGCGGCGACGGCCGCATCCACGTCGGAGGAGTCGGCGGTGGCGATGGTCGCCAGGCGCTCCTCCGTCGCGGGAGAGATCGTCTGGAACGGCGTGCCGTGCCCGTCGACGAACTCGCCGTCGATGAACAGGCCGTACTGGTCGCGCAGGTTCAGGATCGACCGCGACTCGGGAGCCGGTGCGTATTCGAGGAAACTCATGGTCTGGTCAGCTTTCAGTCGATCGTCACGTAGTCGGCGCCGGAGTAGTGCCCGGTGGCCAGCTTCTGGCGCTGCAGGAGCACGTCGTTCAGGAGGCTGGAGGCGCCGAACCGGAACAGGTGCGGCTGCAGCCACTGCTCGCCGACCGTCTCCGCCACGGTCACGAGGTACTTGATGGCGTCCTTCGACGAGCGGATGCCGCCGGCCGGCTTGACGCCGATCTCCTCGCCGGTGAGCCGGTGCCAGTCGCGCACGACCTCCAGCATCAGCAGGGTCACCGGGAGCGTCGCGGCGGGCGACACCTTGCCTGTGGACGTCTTGATGAAGTCGCCGCCGGCGAGGATGCTCAGCCAGGAGGCGCGGCGCACGTTGTCGTACGTGTTCAGCTCGCCCGTCTCCAGGATCACCTTGAGGTGCGCGTACGTGCCGTCCTCGCGGCGGCAGGCCTCCTTCACGGCGACGATCTCGTCGAAGACGAGCCCGTAGCGACCGGAGAGGAAGGCGCCGCGGTCGATGACCATGTCGATCTCGTCCGCGCCCGCGGCGACGGCATCCGCCGTGTCGGCCAGCTTGACCTTCAAGGAGGCGCGTCCGCTGGGGAAGGCGGTCGCGACGGCGGCGACGTTGACGCCCCCGGTGCCTCCGGCCCGGCGGACGGCGCCGGCGTGCGCGGCGCCCAGGGCCTCGACGGCGTACGGCACCATGTCGCCGTAGACGCAGACCGCGGCGGGGCGCGGAGTGGACGGGTCGGACGGGTCGGGCGTGAGCGCCTTGGCCGCGAGCGACCGCACCTTGCCGGGGGTGTCGGCGCCCTCCAGGGTGGTGAGGTCGATCAGCTCGATGACGGTGTCGAGCGCCCACTTCTTGCTGGTGGTCTTGATGGAGCGGGTGCCGAGGCCGGCCGCGCGCTGCTCCAGGCCCACCGCATCCACTCCGGGGATGCCGTTGAGGTACCGCCGGAGCGATCCCTCCGTCAGGTCGCCGCCGAGCACCTCGACGGCGCGGGCCGCGGGTGCGAGGGTGCGCACGGGCGGCGTTGTCTCGATGGTCACGTGTTCCTCCAGGTGGTGCAGCTCGGATGCTACGGAGCGGTGGTGCCGGGCGCCGCGCGCCCGAGCAGGTCGTTGGCGGTGGATTCGTCGGTGATGAGCGTGGTGCAGAGGCCGCTCGCGACGACGGCGTGGGCGACGCGGTGCTTGGCCTCCCCGGCGATGACGGCGATGGAGGTGCGGGCCGAGCGGAGCTCGTCGAGGCTGAGCCCCAGCGTCCGCGAGTTGAGCTCCGGGTCGGCGACCTGTCCGTCGTCGGTGATGAAGCGGCCGACGACGTCGCCGACCGCGCCCTTCTCGGCGAGTGCGGCGACATCCTCCACCGAGAGGTAGCCGGAGTCGACGTGGACGGAACTGGTGTCGACGACGCCCGCGCTGAACAGATAGGCGCTGGCGTCGCGGGCGAGTTCGAGGACGCTCTGCACCGAGCGGTCGGCCTCGATCGCCCGCCGGGTGGCGGCGTGCTCGAAGATCGCCGGGCTCGGGAGCAGGGTCGCGGTGCCCTGCGCCTTGCGCGCGATGACGACGGCCGTGTCGGCGGCGGCGGTCGCCTGGCGCGTGGACGAGACGCTTCCGTTGATCTGCACGGGGTTGACCCCGACGGCCCAGCCCGGCCGCAAGCGTGCGGCCACGGCATGGAGCGTGCGGCCCCAGCTCACGCCGAGCGTGCGCGGGACGGGACGCAGCGTGGTCAGGTAGTCGGCGGCGGCCTGCGCCACCCGGCCCTGCACCTCGGAGTCGGACTCCGCCGCGGGCACGACCACCGCATCCATCAGGCCGTAGAAGCCGCACAGCTCGCGTTCGAGCGAGAAGCGGCGCGCGCTGGGGTGGACGATCTCGATGCGCACGAAGCCGTGCTCACGGGCGGCGACGAGCAGGCGGCCGACCTTCCAGCGCGAGACGTTGAGGGCGACGCCGATCTCGTCCTGCGTCTTGCCGGCCTCGTAGTACAGTTCCGCGGCTTTGACGGCGAGGATCTCGTCCGAATCGTTCAGGGCCACCCGTCCAGCTTAGGAACGGCGTGCGCGCGTGAGCAACATGTGCGTGGTGGATGCTCAAATGAGCAGTGGCCGTTTCGTTTATCGTTGGGTCGTGCCCACAGACCCCTTGCTCGCAGACCCCGCGCTGACAGCCGCCACCGCGCCCACCCCCTACGTCCTGGCCGTCGACTTCGGCGGAACGAAGGTCGAAGCCGCCCTGGTGGATGCGGAGGGCCGCCTCGTCGAGGGCTCCCGGCACCGCCGTCCGACCGGGCGGAACGCCACCGTCCCGGAGCTCGAGGAGTCGGTCGGCGGCGTCGTGCGCGCGGCCGCCGCATCCCTCCCCTCCGACGCCGCCATCATCGGCGTCGGCATCGGTAGCGCCGGCCCGATCGACCGGCAGCGCGGACTCGTCTCGCCGCTCAACGTGCCGCACTGGCGCGACTACCCGATGCGCGACTTTGTCGCCGGTGTCGCCGCCGAGCTCTCCCTCGACGTTCCCGTGACCCTCGAGATGGACGGCGTGGCGATCACCATGGCCGAGCACTGGGTGGGCGCGGCGCAGGGCGTCGACAACGTCATGGGGATGGTCATCTCGACCGGGATCGGCGGCGGGCTCATCGTGGGCGGCCGCGTGATCACCGGCCCGACCGGCAATGCGGGCCACATCGGGCACGTCGAGGTCGGCGACATCAAGGGCGAGGACACGTTCGGCAACCCGTACGCGCTGGAGGCCATGGCCTCCGGGCCGCACACCGTCGCGTGGGCGCGGCAGCAGGGCTTCGAGGGCACGACCGGCGAGGAGCTGGCGGCGGCGTACGTCGCGGGCGACCTCGTCGCGCGCGAGGCGATCGCCCGCACCGGCGAGGCCGTCGGCCGCGCGATCGCGTCGGCCACGGCGCTGCTCGACCTGGAGCTCGTCGCGATCGGCGGAGGCTTCTCGCACTCGACGCCGGACCTCTTCGACCACATGCGCGAGGTCATCGAGCACCACTACTTCCCGTTCGTGCGCAAGGTGCGGATCGTCCCGTCCGCTCTCTCCTCCGAGGGTCCGCTCATCGGGGCCGCCGCCCTCATCCACCGCGCCTCCCTCCTCCCCTAATCCCCCACCCCCAAGCCATCAGCTCCTGAGTTTTTCCGCCGATTTCAGCCGGATTCGCGGAAAAAGTCAGGAGCTGTTGGCTTGGGGCGGGGGTCAGTCTTCGAGGTACTTGGGGCGGGCGGCGACGGCGCCGGCCGCGGCGGCGGCGAGAGCCGTGGCGGTCAGCACCACGAGGGCGAGCGTCCAGGAGCCCGTGAGCTGGTGCAGCACGCCGACCGCGAGCGGGCCGAGGGCGCCGAGCGTGTAGCCGAGACCCTGCGTGAACCCGCTGAGCGCGACGGAGCCCGCGTGCGTCCGCGTCCGCATGTTGATCAGCACGAGGCACAGCGGGAACAGCAGCGGCCCCAGCCCGGCCAGCGCCACCCACAACCACGTCGCGACGCCGGGCGCGAGGATGAGACCGAGGTACCCGAGGACGAAGAACGCGACGCCCGCGTAGATCAGCCAGGCGACATTCCGCATCCGCGCGGCCAGCATCGGGACCAGCAGCCCGGCCGGTATGCCCATCCCGGCATACACCGACAGCAGTGCTCCCGCCTCGAGCGGGGTCAGCCCGGCCACGTCGTGCAGGATCTCCGGAAGCCACGCGAACATCGCGTACGCGTTGAGGCTCGACACGGCGAACAGCACGGCCATCGCCCACGCGAGCGGCGAGTGCCAGACGCGCCCCGCCATCGCCGGCTGCGCCTTCTCGACCTCCACATCGCGGTCGGGATGAGCCGGACGGTGCGTGATCAGGATGCGCAGCCACGGCAGGATGGCGAGCGCGCAGACCACGCCCCACATCCCGACGGAGACGTGCCATCCGGCCGCATCGGCGACCGGAACCGCGACGAGCGGCGGCAGCAGCGTCGACACCGACATGATGGTCGCGTACAACGAAGTGACCAACCCGATCCGGTCGGGGAAGTACCGCTTGACCAGCGGAGGCAGCAGCACGTTCCCGACGCCCATGCCCGCGAAGGTCACCGCCGACCCGATCGCCAGCACCGCGAACGAGGGCGCGGCCGCACGGATGAGGTGGCCGGCCAGCATGACGCCGAGCGCGAGCACGACGACGGCCTCGAGGCTCAGCCGCCGCGTGAAGGTCGGCGCGACCAGGCCGAACACCGCGAAGCACACCGGCGGCAGCATCCCGAGCAGTCCGACGCCGATGCTCGACACGTCGAAGTCGGTGCGGATCTCGGCGAAGATCGGCGACAGCGCGGCGACGGCGGTGCGGAGGTTCGCCGCGACCAGCAGGATGCCGAGCAGCGCGATCGCGCGCCCGTGCCAGAGCGGCCGCCGGTCGGCAGCCGGGTTCACGCCCGCCATCAGGAGCGCTCGTCGGCGTCGGCCGCCGGGACGACGCCGAGGATGCGCCGCGCCTGCTCCACGTCGTCCGCGATCTGCGCGATGAGCGGCTCGATGCCCGTGTACGCGACCATCCCGCGGATGCGTTCGACGAAGGCGACCTCGACCGTGTGGTCGTAGAGGTCGAGCTCGCGGTCGAGCACGTACGCCTCCACCTGCTTCTGCGGAACGCCCTCGAAGGTCGGGTTGTTGCCGACCGAGATCGCGGCCGGGTACCGCTCCCCCGCGTCGGTCAGCCAGCCGGCGTAGACACCGTCGGCGGGGATGAGTCCTTCCGACTCCGGCGAGAGGTTCGCGGTCGGGAAGCCCAGCTCGCGCCCGCGTGCCGCACCGTGCACCACGAGCCCGCGCACGGTCGGAGGGGCGCCGAGCAGCTGGGTCGCGTGCGCGACGTCGCCGTCGGCGAGCAGCTCCCGGATCCAGGTGGATGAGACCCGCCGGCCGTGCTCCGGCCGCACGTCGTCGATGAGCTCGACGGTGAAGCCGTACGTCTCGCCGAGCCGCCGGAGCAGCTCGACGTCACCTGCGCCGCGCGCACCGAACCGGAAGTCGCTGCCCACGAGCACCGCCGCGGCATGCAGCCGGTCGACGAGGGTGTGGTGCACGAACTCCTCGGGCTCGAGCCCCGCGAGCGCCCGGTCGAACGTGACCATGAGGGTGGCGTCGACGCCGGTCGACGCGAGCAGGTCGAGCTTCTGCGCGTTGCTGACGAGCGACGGCGGGCACTTGTCGGGAGCGAGCACCTCGAGCGGGTTGCGGTCGAACGTGATGATCGTCGAGACGAGTCCGCGCTCCGCGGCGACGGTGCGCAGCCGGTCGATCACCGCGCGGTGGCCGGTGTGCACCCCGTCGAACTTACCGATGGTGACGGCACTCGGCCCCCAGCCGTCGGGCACCTCGGAGACCGCATGGAAGACCTTCACGAGGCCGCCCCCGCGTCGGCCACAGCCGCCGCACCATCTCCGGGAGCGTCCGCCGGCCGGTGCTTCCGCAGCCACAGCATCCCGAGCACCGGCAGCACCAGCGGGATGAACAGGTACCCCATCCCGTACACCGACCACACTGTGGCGTCGCGGCCGAACGGGTCGATGTCGTGCAGCCCGAGCACGGCGGGCGCGAACAGGCTGAGCGTGCCGATGATCAGCACCCCGGCCAGCTCGAAGCTGATGGTGACCCACGCGACGCGGTACCAGAAGCGGCCCGGTGCGATCAGGGCGACGGTCGCGACGATGTACACGACGGCGGCGAGCCCGGACAGCGTGAACGCGACGGGCGCCTCGTGGAAGCGGTCGATGATCTGGAATACGCTGCGGCCGGTCGCCGCCAGCGCCAGTACGCCGTAGACGAAGACGAGCACCCGGCCCACCCCCGTCATCCGCCGCCTCGGGGAGGACGGATCGGAGTCGGTGCGCGCGGACATGGTGTGGTGGGACATCGCCTTCGATTCTATTTGCCCGCGGAGACGGTCACGCGCCCTGCACGAACCAGATCTGACCCATCCGGTAGACCATCACCGCGATGGCGAGGCAGACGCCGCCCAGGATGACGGTGCTCCACCGGTTGCGCTCGACCAGGGCCCAGAATCCGCCCGCCAGGGGCAGGATGATCGCCGAGATCAGGTAGATGTAGAACTCGGCGAGGCTGCCGGACGGCGGATTGCCCGCAGCGGGCGCGATGATCGCGATGACCAGCTGCAGCAGCAGCAGCACCTCTACGAGCGCGACCGCGCCCATCGACACGTCGCCCGGCAGACGACCGATCAGCCCGAGCACGATGCACAGGATGCCGGCAGCGCACGCGACGATCACCTGGAGTGTGACGAACCACTCGATCATGCGGGGCCGACCGCTTCGTCCGTCGGGAAGTTCACCAGGGTCCGTGCTTCCTTTCCGCGGAACTCGATGAGTCCGACAAGCGCTCCGTTCGGGGCGACGGCCGCGACCGGCACACCGCCTGCGCCTTCCCGGTCGGCGATGTGGATGCGACGGCCGTGCGTCAGGTCGATCGCCTGCTGCTCGGTGAGGTCGAGCCGCTCGAACAGCCGGACGGCCGCATCCACCGCCGGGATCAGCGCGGCGTCCGCGTCGAGCGTAGCGAGGTCGTGCGCGTCGCGCACGTCGTAGGCGCCGACCCGGGTGCGACGCAGCGCCGTCAGGTGACCGCCGACGCCGAGGCCAGCGCCGAGGTCACGGGCGAGCGAGCGGATGTACGTCCCCGACGAGCAGACGACCCGTACGTCCAGGTCGATCGCGCCCGCGACGCGGCGGCTGGCGATGAGCTCGAACTCCGCGACGGTGACCGCGCGAGGCTTCAGCTCGACCGCTTCGCCCGCACGCACGCGGGCGTACGCGCGCTTGCCGTCGACCTTGATCGCGCTGACGGACGAGGGGATCTGCTCGATCTCGCCCGTCAGCTCGGCGATGCCCGCGGCGATCGCCTCGGGGGTCACCGCGTCGAGCGCGGCCTGCGGCGCCTGCTCCCCCAGCTCGCCCTCGGCGTCGTCGGTCGTCGACGACGCCCCCAGCCGGATGGTCGCGAGGTACTCCTTGTCGGCGCCGACGATGTAGGTCAGCAAGCGCGTGGACGAGTTGATGCCGAGGATGAGGAGCCCGGTCGCCATCGGATCCAGCGTCCCGGCGTGGCCGACCTTCCGGGTTCCCGCGGCGCGCCGAACCCGGGAGACGACGTCGTGGCTCGTCATGCCCGCCGGCTTGTCGACGAGGATGAGACCGCTGCCGGTCATGCGCCCTGCGCCTTCGCCGTGGCGGACCCGGCGACGCCCCCGCCGCTCTCGGCCGCGACATCCAGCACCAGCGCCAGCTTGGTCCGGAACGTGCACTCCAGCAGCTCCGTCGCAGCCTCGTCCCGGCCGTACTCATCGGGCAGCCGCAGCCCCAGGAGCGTGTTCAGCAGCATCCCCTCGGCGAGGAACGACCGCACCTCCTCTGGCGCGAAGCCCGCCTCGTCGCGCAGGAGCCGGTAGATGGCGAGGAATCCGTCGCGCGCCTTCGCGCCGATCGTCGGGTCCTGCCCCATGCTGAACGCCTGCATGAGCGACAGCAGCAGACCGCGGTCCTCGATCAGGTTCACGTACGCGAGGCCCAGGCGACGGCCGATTTCGCCGTGTGCGCCCTGCGCGCCGGCGACCGGCGTGCCGTCGGTGACAGAAGGGACGGTCGGGGCGGCGGGCGAACCGTCAGCCTTCCACTCCTCCAGCGTGCGGGTGAAGGCGACCAGCAGGCGGTCGAGCGACCGCGACAGCACGCCGACGAACAGGTTCTCCTTGCCGCCGAACATCCGCACGACGTAGGGCTGGCTGATCCCCGCAGCCTTGGCGATCTGATCCGTCGTCGCGCCGAAGTAGCCGCGTTCGCCGAACACCCGGCTGGCGGCTTCGAGGATCTGCTCGCGGCGCTCGGCCGAGGGGATCCTCTCGCTGATTTTGTCTGTCACGCTTGACAGGTTATCAGCCGATTACTAGTGTCAGCTCTTGTAATCATCCGATAACCACATTTCCCGATCCACCACACTTCTTGGAGGCGTGCATGTCCGCTCCCCTCACCCGCGACGCCGGCAGCACGACCGCCCGCTCGCGGCGCATCCCGATCTGGCTGGCGATCGTCGCCGCCTCGCTGCCGATGTTCATGGCCACCCTCGACAACCTCGTCGTCACCAGCGCGCTGCCCGTCATCGCCAAGGACCTCAGCGCCTCCATCGAAGAGCTCCAGTGGGTGGTCAACGCGTACACCCTCACCTTCGCGACGCTCATGCTGATGGCCGTCGGCCTCGGCGACCGGCTCGGCCGCCGCTCCGTCTTCCTCGGCGGCATCGCGATCTTCACGCTCGCAAGCGCGGCCGCGGCCCTCTCGACCGAGCCGTGGCAGCTCATCGGCGCCCGTGCGCTCCAGGGCGCCGGCGCCGCGGCCCTCCTGCCCCTATCGCTGACCCTGCTCGCCGGAAGCGTGAGCGAGCGCCTGCGGCCCGCCGCCATCGGCATCTGGGGCGGTATCTCCGGCCTCGGCGTCGCGCTCGGCCCGCTCATCGGCGGCGCCGTGGTCGAGGGATGGAACTGGCAGGCCATCTTCTGGCTGAACGTCCCGCTCGGCGTCATCGCCGTCCCGCTGGTGCTCCTCGCCCTGCCGAACAGCTTCGGAGCACGCGTCCGCGCCGATGTCGTCGGCCTGCTGCTCGCCGCACCCGGTGTGCTCGGGGTCGTCTGGGCGATCGTGCGCGGCAACGACGCGGGATGGGGCAGCGCCGAAGTCCTGATCCCCCTGATCGCCGGTGCGGCCCTGCTCGTGGCCTTCGTCTTCTGGGAGTCGCGCACGTCGGCGCCGCTGCTGCCGCTCCGGCTGTTCCGCGACCGCAGCTTCACGGTGGCGAACCTCGTCGGTGTGACGTTCAGCTTCGGCATCTTCGGGGCGATCTTCATCCTCATCCAGTTCCTCCAGGTCGTGCAGGGCCACACTCCGCTCGAGGCGGGCGTGATGACCATGCCGTGGACGCTCGCCCCGATGGTCGTCGCTCCGCTCACCGGCCTGCTGTCGTCGCGGACCGGGACGCGCCTCCCGGTGGTCGTCGGCCTGACCCTTCTCGCCGTGTCGATGGGCTGGATCGCGCTGACGCTGTCGGCGACGCTGCCCTACTCGGAGATGTGGCCCCCGTTCCTCCTGGCCGGCATCGGCATGGGCCTCGTCTTCGCGCCCAGCTCGACGGCCGTCCTCGCGAACATGCGGCCGGCCGACCACGCCAAGGCGTCCGGCACGAACTCGACGCTCCGGGAGGTCGGGGTCGCGCTCGGCGTCGCCGTCCTCACCGCGGTGTTCACCGGCGCGGGCGGGACGCTCACGCCGACCGGATACGTGGATGCGGCCATCCCGGCCGTCTGGGTCGGCGCCGGGGTGCTCGGCGCCGCGGCCCTGATCTCGCTGGCTCTGCCGGGCCGCCGGGCAGCGGCCCGCGCCGCCGCGCCGGAGTCGGCCGCCTCCGCCCTCGCCGACGCCGAGCCCATCCCCGTCCTCGCCGACTGATCACCACAGATTCGTGGGGGCGCTTGGGTGTTGACCGGCGCGAAAACCCAAACTCCCCCACTAGGAGGGGGGGGCCGCCCGGGGGCGGCGGCGCGGGCGGCGCGGCGGGG
>NZ_JAVDSL010000005.1 GCF_031455295.1 Leifsonia sp. 1010 | reverse complement strand
GGCGCCGGCCTCGGGGGGGCCCTCCGCGCCCCCCCCCCGGGGCGCGGCGGGGGGGCCCCCCCCCCCCGCCCGCGGCCCCCCCCCCCCCCGCCCCCCCCCCCCCCCCCCCCGCCCCCCCCCCCCCCCCGGCCGCGCGTCCGTGCTGCTGCCGGTCAGAGCGACGACAGCAGCCGCGTCCCGTCCGGCACGCCCAGGCCGGTGCACGCATCCCACCCGGCCGTGGCCCGGTAGGCGCCGTTGTCGCCGGTCGTGATGTCGCGGAAGCCGTCCGCGACCTGCCCGGCGGGCACCGAATCGTAGAGCCGGGGCTGGAGGAGTCCGAGCGGCTTGCCCGTCGACTGCACGAGCCGCGCGACGAGCGCAGCCCAGAGCGGGGAGACCGCGCTGGTGCCGCCGATCACGGTGTCCTGACCGTCGACGCGGATGCGGTATCCGGTCTGCGGGTCGGCGACCGCCGACACGTCGGGCACCCCGCGTCCGCCCGGGCCGTTGGCCGAGCCGCCGGCGTCGGTCCCGTCCGCACCCGACGGCACCCCGACGCCCGCCTGCCATGAGGGCAGCGGGAAGACCGCGCTGACGCCGCCGCCGGTCGCGCCGCCGCCCGTGCCGTTGTTCCAGACGATCTCCGAGCGCACGGTGCCGGTCGAGGTGTCCGCCTCGAGCCGCGTGCCTCCGCAGGCGAGCGCATGCGGCGAGGAGGCCGGGAAATCGACGTGCGGCCGGCCGTCGCCGACCCGGTCGCTGCTCCCGTCGTCGCCCGCAGCCGCGGTGGTCGTCACGCCGAGGGCGGCGGCGTCCTGCAGGGCCTCATCGAATGCCGTGCGCGCCTGCGCCGTCCAGCCGTCCTCCGACTGACCCCAGCTGATGCTGATCGCCGCGGGGGTGGGGTCGGCGTGCGCGGCGGTGGTCACCGCATCCAGGAAGCCGGCGTCGGTGTTGGGCGCGAAGTAGACGACGATCTCGGCCTTGGGGGCCAGCGCGCCCGCCACCTCGATGTCGAGCATGACCTCGCCGTCGGCGCCGTTCGGGTTGCCGTCCGGCGCGTTCGAGCCGCCGTCGACCCCGACCGCGCGCACGCTCGGCGTCGGGATGCCGAGACCGGCGAAGTACACGTCGAGGTCCTCCTGCACGTAGCCGCCGCCCAGTTCGATGATGGCGATGGTCTGCCCGCTCCCGTCGGTGCCGTCGGGGAACGCGTAGACCGTGCCGAGCTGCGGCGGTGTGTAGCTCGTGTTGACCGCGGCCGCGGGGACGTAGCGGTACTGCGCCCGCGCCTGGGGCCGGTCGTCGAGACCGAGGACGGCGGTCACCACGCCGGCGAGCGCGGCCGGGATGCTGAGCCCGCCGGTCCGCTGCCGGTAGACGGTCGCGCCCTCGCCCGCGTCTTCGGCGCTCGACTCGGCGAGGTCGGTGCCGAACACTCGGGCGACGGTCTGAACGGGACCGGAGATGCGGACGCGACGCGCGCCCGCATCCACCTCGTCGACCGTCAGCCCCAGGCCTTCGAGCGTGCTGCGCACCAGCTCGACGTCCTCAGGCGACGCGCCGTAGCGTTCCGCGAGCTCGTCGCGGCTCAACGGCTCGGCGAAGGCGCTCTGCGGGAGTGCGGCGCGGCGGCGCAGGACGAGCGTCGCATCCACCCGGGAGTCGGGCGCGAGGCCGCCGTGCGCGCGGAAGCCCGGACGTTCCGGCCGTTCGCTTCCGGGAAGGGGGACGAGGTCGAGGGGCTGTTCCGCATCGGTCATACCACTCGGTCTACCACCGGCCTCCGACACCGCACAGGTCCGCAGCTACACCCAACTGGGCAGCCACATGTGGATCTGCCAGAACCAGAACGGCACCTGCTGGCCCGTCCAGATCGGCCAGAAGAACGCGCTCACCAGGGTGCAGGCGGCCAGGAAGACGCCGGTCCAGAGAATGCCGCGGCGCCGTCGCGGCTCCGGATCGGTGCGTTTCCCGAGCACGATCGCGACGGCCGCCGTGAGCGCGAGGATGAGGTACGGCTCGAAGGCGATCGAGTAGAAGGTGAAGATCGTCCGGCCCATGTAGAGCCACCACGGCAGGTAGCCCGCCGCCAATCCGGTCAGGATGAGGCCGATTCGCCAGTCGCGGTAGCGGATCAGCCAGTACACCAGGAACAGGATGGCCGCCGTGCCCGCCCACCAGATGAGCGGGTTGCCGAGCGAGGTGATCGCCGCCGAGCAGGAGTCCCACTGGCAGCCCGCCTGCCCTTTCGTCGTCCCGACGTAGTACATGCTGGTCGGCCGCAGCATCAGGGTCCACGTCAGCGGGTTCGACTGGTAGGGGTGCGGGGTGTGCAGGTTGATGCTGTAGTCGTACATCTGCGTCTGGTAGTACCAGAGGTTCTGCACCCACAGCGGCACCCAGCTGAAGGCGCCTGTCCACTGCGCGTGCGCGGCTTCGGCCCAGTGTCGGTAGTAGCCGTTGCTCGACAGGATCCAGCCCGTCCAGGTCGCGACATACGTGACGAACGCGAGGGGGACCATGAGGACGAAGGTCGCCGGTGCCTGCTTGAGCAGGGCGCCGCTCGCGTAGAACGGCAGCCTCTCCCGGCGGCGGGCCACCGCATCCACAACCACGGTGTACACGGCGAAGAAGGCGAGGAAGTAGAACCCGGTCCACTTGACCCCGGCGCACAGCCCGCAGAGGATGCCCGCGGCGATCAGCCACGGACGCCACCACAGCACGGGCCCCCACGCAGGATCGCGACCCGCCGACCGGGCGGCCGCGACCTTCGCCGCCAGCCGGTCGGCCGCCCAGCGCCGGTCGAGCAGGATGCAGCAGAACGCCAGCAGCGCGAAGAACATCACGAAGTTGTCGAGGAGAGCGACGCGGCTCATCACGATGGCGTGACCGTCGATCGCGAACAGGAAGCCGGCGATCGTGGCGAGCATCGTGGAGCGGAACAGGGTGCGCGCGATGAGGAAGACGAGCAGCACGGCGATCGTCCCGGCGATCGCGGTGGACACCCGCCAGCCGAACGAGTTCGCCGGGCCGGTGGCCGCCATCCCGAGCCCGATCAGCCACTTGCCGAGCGGTGGATGCGCGACGAACGACGGATCCGCGTCGAAGATCTGCGTCTGGCCGGCGGCGAATCGCGGGTCGGCCTTGTCGGGCCAGCTGCCCTCGTAGCCGAGGTTCCACAGGCTCCAGGAGTCCTTCACGTAGAAGGTCTCGTCGAACACGAGCGCGTGCGGTTGACCCAGGTTCCACAGTCGCAGCACGGCGGCGAGCAGGGTCACCGCGACGGGCGCGCCCCACATCCACAGCCGCAGGCGGGCTGGTGTTCCGAGGACGCGCGCCCACCAGTCGTCGAGGCGCGTGCCGACGGGGACCGCGGCGACGTGCGCGGCCGGGAGGTCGGTCGGAGGAGCAGAGGTCACCCAGCCATGCTAGGGGCGGAGGCTCGGTGTCGCCTTTCGACTGCCACACTAGAAGCCATGATCATCCTCGCCGCGACCCCGATCGGCAATCTCGGCGACGCGTCCCGGCGGCTGGTGGAGGTGCTGTCCGAGGCGACGGTCGTGGCGGCGGAGGACACGCGGGTCGCCCAGCGGCTGCTGGCGGGGCTCGGCATCGAGAACCGCCCCCGGTTGATCGCCCTGCACGACCACAACGAGCGGGATCGGGCGGCGGAGCTCGTGGAGCTGGCGCGCGATCAGGATGTGGTGCTGCTCTCCGACGCCGGGATGCCCACGGTGTCCGACCCCGGATTCCACCTGGTCGAGGCGGCAGCGGCGGCGGGGGTGGGCGTGACGGCGCTGCCCGGGCCGTCGGCGGTGCTGACCGCGCTCGCCGTCTCCGGCCTCCCGACCGACCGCTTCACCTTCGAGGGCTTCCTGCCGCGCAAGCAGGGGGAGCGGCTGTCCACCCTGCGGGCGGTCGCCTCCGAGCCGCGGACCATGGTGTTCTTCGAGTCGCCGAACCGGCTCGCCGCCTCCCTCGGCGACATCGCGACGGCGCTCGGCGACGACCGGCGCGTCGTCGTCTGCCGCGAGTTGACGAAGCTCTACGAGGAGGTGCGTCGAGGCACCGCGGCGGAACTGGCCGCCTGGGCCGCGGAGGGCGTGCGCGGGGAGATCGTCGTCGTCGTCGCCGGGGCTCCGGCGCGAGCGGCGGACCCCGAGGCGGCGGTGCAGCAGGTGCTCGCGCTGGTCAGCTCGGGCACGCGGCTGAAGGATGCGGCGGCCGAGGTCGCCGAGGCGATGGGCCTCGGGAAGCGCGACCTCTACCAGGCGGCGCTCGAGCGCCGCGGCTGACGAGTCCGTCCACGGCGCTCGTTCCCCACAGCACAACCCGTTCTCCACAGGCGGAGTAACACACCGGATCGCGTGCTCCTGCGCCCGTAGGATAGTCACCATGTCCGACGGCTCTTCCTTCTACATCACCACGCCGATCTTCTACGTGAATGATGTCCCGCACATCGGGCATGCCTACACGGAGGTCGCCGCCGACGTCCTCGCCCGCTGGCACCGCCAGGCCGGCGACGACACCTGGCTGCTCACCGGCACCGACGAGCACGGGCAGAAGATCCTGCGCACGGCGACCGCCAACGGCACGACGCCGAAGCAGTGGGCCGACAAGCTGGTCACCGAGGAGTGGCTGCCCCTCCTCGACACCGTCGACATCGCCAACGACGACTTCATCCGCACCACCGATGAGCGGCACGAGGTCAACGTCCAGAAGTTCCTGCAGAAGCTCTACGACGACGGCTACATCTACGCCGGCGAGTACGAGGCCCTCTACTGCGTGGGGTGCGAGGAGTTCAAGCCGCAGAGCGAGATCGTCGACGGCACGGGGGAGTACGAGGGTCAGAAGGTCTGCGCCATCCACTCGAAGCCGCTGGAACTGCTGCAGGAGAAGAACTACTTCTTCCGGATGAGCCAGTTCGCCGACCGGCTGCTGTCGCTCTACGAGGAGCGCCCGGACTTCGTGCAGCCCGAGTCGGCCCGCAACGAGGTCGTCAGCTTCGTGCGCCAGGGGCTGAGCGACCTGTCCATCTCGCGATCGAGCTTCGACTGGGGCATCAAGGTGCCGTGGGACGAGTCGCACGTCGTCTACGTCTGGTTCGACGCCCTGCTCAACTACATCACCGCCGTCGGCTACGGACAGGACGACGAGGAGTTCGCCCGCCGTTGGCCCGCGAACCACCTGGTCGGCAAAGACATCCTGCGATTCCACGCGGTCATCTGGCCCGCCATGCTGATGGCGGCGGGTCTCGAGGTGCCGAAGCGCGTGTTCGGTCACGGCTGGCTCCTCGTGGGCGGCGAGAAGATGTCCAAGTCCAAGCTGACGGGCATCGCGCCGACGCAGATCACCGACACGTTCGGCTCCGACGCGTTCCGCTACTACTTCATGCGCGCCATCAACTTCGGGCAGGACGGCTCGTTCAGCTGGGAGGATCTGGCGGCCAGGTATCAGGCCGAGCTCGCCAACGGTTTCGGCAACTTGGCGTCGCGCGTGATCGCGATGGTGACGCGGTACTTCGAGGGCATCGTGCCGCCGGCGGGCGAGTACCAGGAGGTCGACCTGCACGTGCAGGAGGTCGTTCGCACCGCGGCTGCCGACGCCGACGCGGCGATCTCGCGGCTGGCGATCCACGACGCCCTGACGGCGATCTGGCGGATCGTCGACGAGCTCAACGGCTACATCACCGAGCAGGAGCCGTGGTCCCTGGCGAAGGACGAGGCCAAGCGCGAGCGCCTCGGCACCGTGCTGTACACGGCGGCCGAAGGGCTGCGGTCCCTCGCCGTGCTGCTGTCGCCGGTGATCCCGGCGGCGACCGGCAAGCTGTGGGAGTCGCTCGGCGTCTCCGGCGAGCTGGGCGCCCTCGATGCGCAGCCGCTCCGGACGGCGGGCGACTGGGGTCAGCTGCCCGCGGGCACCGAGGTCAACGGTCTCGAGGCGCTGTTCCCGCGGATCGACGCGGAGGCGGTCGCCGCGGTATGACGGACCCGTCGTTCGTCCGGCAGCGGCACGTCACCGACGGCCGCGACCTCAGCTACCCTCCGCTGCCCGAGGCGCTGACCGTTCCCGTCTACGACAACCACACGCACCTGGAGATCGCCGACGGCGAGCAGCCGCTCGACTACCGCGAGCAGCTCGACCGGGCGTCGAGCGTCGGCGTGCGCGGCGTCGTGCAGGTGGGCAACGACGTCGAGACGTCCCGCTGGTCGGCCGAGACGGCGGCCGTCGAGCCGCGGATGCTGGCGGCTGTCGCGCTGCACCCGAACGACGCACCGGACTACGACGAGCGCGGAGAGCTGGATGACGCCCTCGCCGTGATCGCCGAACTCGCAGGCCGGCCCCGGGTCCGCGCCGTCGGCGAGACCGGCCTCGACTTCTTCCGCACGGAGGAGGGTCCGCGGCGCGATGCGCAGTTCCGCTCGTTCGAGGCCCACATCGAGATCGCGAAGCAGAACGACATCGCGCTGCAGATCCACGACCGCGACGCGCACGCGGCCGTCGTCGCCACGCTGAAGCGAGTAGGAGCCCCCGAGCGGACGGTGTTCCACTGCTTCTCGGGCGATGTCGAGCTGGCCCGCATCTGCGCCGAGAACGGCTGGTACATGTCGTTCGCGGGCAACGTCACCTTCAAGAACGCGCCCAACCTCCGTGCCGCCCTGGAGGCGGCCCCGCGCCACCTGGTCATGGTGGAGACGGACGCCCCCTTCCTCACGCCGATGCCGTTCCGTGGCCGCCCGAACGCGCCCTACCTCATCCCGCACACCCTTCGGGCGATGGCCGAGGTGATGGGAACGGACGCCTCGACCCTCGCGGCACAGATCAACTCCAACACCGAGCTCGTCTACGGCCGGTGGGACAGCGAGCCCGTCGGCCCGCCGCCGACCCGCCCCATCGGGATCATCGCGTGAGCGAGCTGCGGCTGCTCGGCCCCGCGGAGATCCGCGACCTGGCGGAGCTGCTCGACGTCACCCCGACGAAGAAGCTCGGGCAGAACTTCGTGATCGACGCCAACACCGTCCGCCGGATCGTCCGCGTCGCGGAGGTGCAGGCCGGCGACAGCGTCGTGGAGATCGGGCCGGGCCTCGGATCCCTCACCCTCGGCCTGCTGGAGGCCGGAGCCGACGTGGTGGCCGTCGAGATCGACGGCCGTCTCGCCGCGCAGCTGCCCACGACGGTCGCCCAGCTGGCGCCGGACGCAGCACCGCACCTGACCGTGGTGCATCGCGACGCGCTTGCCATCACCGAGCTGCCGGTCGATCCGGTGCGCCTGGTCGCGAACCTCCCGTATAACGTCTCCGTGCCCGTGCTGCTGCACTTCCTCGAGCACTTCCCGACCCTCCGCTCCGGTGTCGTCATGGTCCAGGCCGAGGTCGGTCACCGGATCGCGGCACAGCCCGGCTCGAAGGTCTACGGCGCCCCGAGCGTGAAAGCCGCCTGGTACGGCACCTGGCGCACCGCCGGTTCCGTCAGCCGCCAGATCTTCTGGCCGGTGCCGAATGTCGACTCCGTCCTCGTCGCGTTCGAACGCCGCGACGACCCGCCCGGCGACGAGCAGCTCCGCCTGCGCACCTTCGCCCTCGTCGACGCGGCCTTCCAGCAGCGCCGCAAGACCCTCCGCCAGGCCCTCGCCCCCGTCTACGGCGACCCCGCGTCGGCGGAGGCGGCTCTGCTGGCGGCGGGGATCTCCCCGTCCCTGCGCGGTGAACAGCTCGCCCTGAGCGACTTCGCGCGCCTGGCGGCGGCCGGCGCGGAGTAGCGGCGGCGGCATCCACGCGGCGGCATCCACGCGGTGGCATCCCGGCGGCGGCATCTCCGTGGCGGCCTCCCGGCGCCGGCATCCACGCGGCGGCATCCACGCGGCGGCCTCCCGCGGCTGCAGCGCCCGTCCACCGACGCGCGGTCTTAGCGGCCGGTGGTCGCGACCTCATGGTGACCGCCATGGTGCCGACCTGCGCCGCCCGACGGCCCGGCGCGGCCCGACGTAACCTGACGCAGCCCGGGCCTGCCCGGCGCGGCTCGACGTAACCTGACGCAGCCCGGGCCTGCCCGGCGCGGCTCGACGTAACCTGACGCAGCCCGGGCCTGCCCGGCGCGGCCCGACGTAACCTGACGCACCCCGAGCCTGCCCGGCGCGGTCCGGCGCGGTCCGGCGCGGTCCGGCGCGGCCCGGGGGCTGGCCCGGCGCCGCCCGCGACGCGAACAGACGCTCAGGCCGTGCCCAGCGTGGACGTTCCGGTGTGTGTAGGTTGGAGGCATGGTGGACGCGTGGGACGTCGACGGCGTGCATGTTCGCGCCCCGGGCAAGATCAACGTGTTCATGCGTGTTGGAGCCGTCATGGAGGACGGCTACCACGACGTCGCGACCGCTTACCAAGCCGTCTCCCTCTACGAGGATGTCCGGGCGTATCACGCCGATGACTTCTCGGTGAGTTTCGGCGGCACCGTCGACACGAGCGGCCTGCCGCGCGACGAATCCAATCTGGCGATCAAGGCCGCCCGTCTGCTCGCGAAGCGGACGGGCTACTCCAGCGGGGTGCGCCTGGAGATCGACAAGCACGTTCCCATCGCCGGCGGGATGGGCGGAGGCTCGGCCGACGCCGCCGCCACGCTCGTCGCGTGCGATGCCCTCTGGGGCACCGAGCTCGGGCGCGAGGAACTCCTCACGCTCGCCGCGAAGCTGGGCGCCGACGTGCCCTTCGCGCTGGTCGGCGGCACCGCCATCGGCACGGGTCGGGGCGACCGGCTGAGTCCCGCCCTGGCGACGGGCCAGTTCCACTGGGTGCTCGCGCTCCCGGACGGCGAGCTGAGCACACCGCGCGTCTACAGCGAGCTGGATCGGCACCGCGAGCGCCACGCGGCCGACATCGCTCCGGCGCAGGTCTCCCCGACGGTCGACTCGGCCGTGCTGCAGGCCCTCCGCGCCGGCGAACCTGCCATGCTCGCCGAGGCGCTGACGAACGACCTGCAGGCTCCGGCCATCCACCTCGTGCCCGAGATCGCCGATGTCATCGAGCTGGGCGAGATGAACGGCGCGCTGGCCGGAATCGTGTCCGGATCCGGCCCGACAGTCGCCTTCCTGGCGGCCGATCTGGACTCGGCGATCGATCTGCAGATCGCTCTCAGTGCCGCGCGCGTGAGGGCCGTCCGGGCCACCGGGCCCGTGCATGGAGCACGGATCCTCGGCGACTGATTGCGTGGCGCCGACCGGAAGGTCGGTAACGGCGGTGCTCGCGGGTGTGGCGCACCAGGTGCGGTGATGTCGGGTCATGGATCCAGCATCCCGGCAGCAGTCTCGAGGCATATTCCGATCGCGGAATCTGTGGAGAACCCGCGCCGCGCACCTTTGGGTGCAACGTAGGAGAAAGTGCCGCAAATCTCCGACCGGCCGCGGTGCGGATGGAGATTCGGAGCGATCAGCCGCGAATCTCCGACGCAAGCGCCCGGAGGGCCGACGCAGGCGCCCGGAGGGCCGACGCAAGCGCCCGGCGATCCGACGCGACACGGCGGACTGCCCGAGGATGCCCGGCCACGACACGCGTCGGGTTGAGACGATTCGTCGGAATGTGAAGCGTATCCACGTCCCGGGCCGGGCATCCCAGGTCTCTCCACCTTAACCAGCGCTCGGCCCCGGAAAGGTGCCGGCAGCGCGAAACCGTCAAGACTTGACGGGTCTCCTTCGGGACAGGGTCCGGAGGTCGCGGCGCGAGCGCAGCCCGAGCTTCGAGAGGATGTTGCGGACGTGGAAGTTGACGGTCGTCACGGACACGTAGAGGCGCTCCGCGATCTCCTTGTTCGTCATCCCCGCGGCGAGTGCGTGCGCCACCTGCCGCTCCCGCGTCGTGAGCGTCGCGAGCGGGTCGACGGCCGACGTCGCGACCGCCGTCTCGTCGAGCAGACGTACGGAGCGGGCGAGGTATCCCGCTGCTCCGAGCCGGCGGAAGGTCTCGGCCGCAGCGTCCAGCTGTGCCCGCGCCCGCTCGCGGGTTCCGGCCGTGGCTCCCGGCTGCGCGGCGGCGAGCCGCCCGGCGTCCAGGGCAGCCACCGCGAGGGGGAAGGGGAAGCGCTCCGCCCCGGGCTCGGCGACCGCGTCTTCGTAGGCGTCGAGCGCTTCGGCCGCGCGGCCCTCCGCCTCGAGCACGCGCCCCTCCAACCAGCGCAGCGATCCGTAATACGGTCGCCACATCGGCGACGACGCCGCGCGCTCGTACGCCTCCCGCACCTCCACCGGCCGCCCGAGGGCAGCGAGAGCGTCGACCCGGTAGGTCAGCCAGCCGAGCGTGGAGCCGCGGGAGGCGGCAGCCTCCGCCTGTTCGGCTGCCGCCAGCTGATCCTGCGGCCGGCCCAGAGCGCGCCCGAGTTCCGCACGCGCGAGGTGCGGCAGGTCGCCGTCGTACGATCCGGTGATGCGCGGGTCGGCCTGCGCGGCGGCGCGGAGCCGCTCCTCGACCGCTTCCGCCTCGCCACGGCCGGCCCGCACCAGCGCGGAGGTCCACAGGGCGATCGGCCAGCAGGACAGGTCCGTCTCGTCGAGCGCGAGCGCGACGGCCGTGTCGGCCAGCGTGACGGAGTCCTCCCATTCGCCCACCAGGAACAGGATGTGCGCGTACATCGTGCGTGCGAATCCCGCCGTCCAGCTGGATGGGAAGCGACGCACCAGGTCCGCCGCGCGCGCCAGGTCGGCACGCGCCCGGCCGATGTCGCCGCTCAGGATGAACACGCGCGAGCGGCTGACCAGCGCATCCACCGCGGCCGGCGACTCGTGTCCGACGAGCAGCTCGTCGAGTTCGACGGTGAGCGGACCGAACAGGTCTGGCCGGCGGGAGTGCGCGGCGGAGTTGATCGCCCAGCCGAGCAGACGCGTCAGGTCGTCCTGCGGTGCGGCCAGCCAGCGGAGGGCCGGATCCGCGACCTCGTTCGGCGTGGGGGAGGCGGCGATGTGCTCGCGCGCTGCGTCGAGGTGGTCGATCACGCCGGCGAAGTCGCCCATCGCCATGAGCACCTTGGGGAGCGCCTCGGCCACGTGCGACCGGAGTGCCCGCTCGTCCGGTGTGAGTGCCGGTCGCCGCTCGAATTCCAACGCCAGCGCGAGCGCGCCCGGGAGATCGCCCGAGAGCGTCCGCAGTTCCAGCAGGACCGCGTCGCGGCAGGGCGATGCCGGGGTCGCCTCGAAGGCGGGCCGGAGGTCCAGGATGCGCTCGTGCATCCGGAACCGCATCGCGATGAGACCCAGCTCGAGCAGCGCGCGCTCCGCGTCGCCGCTGTCCGCGAGGTCGACGGCCGATCGTGCGTAGCTGAGCGCCTGCTCCGCCTGCCCGAGATCGGACACCGTGAGCGCGGCGGAGAGCAGTTCGGCGACGAGGGTCGGGTCGGCATGGTCCGCGGCCTCCACCCGGTGCCGCAGTGCCCGATGACCGGAGAGCACCTCGGAGGCGACACGGTGGATGGCGACGCGCCTCTCCAGCGACAGCTCGCCGGCGAGGGCGTCGGCGAGGATGGCGTGCGCCGGCTCGACGCGGACCACGCCGTCGCGCGTCTCGGCGAGGACGAGTCCGCGGGCGACCGCACCGTGCACATCCACATCGATCCCGAGGCGCTGCGCGATGGTTCCGACCACCGGCAGCGGCAGCGGGTCGCGCAGCACGGCGACGAGTTCGGCCGCCGCGCGCACCGACGGGTCGGCGCCCTCCAGCGAGGCGGCGATTGCGGTGGCGAGCGGGGTGATCGCGGTGGCGGGGAGGTCCCATCCGGCCGGGTGCAGCGCCTGGGCGAAGGTGTCGCGCAGCTGGCCGAGCAGAACGCTCAGCAGCAGCGGAGACCCCTGCGTCGCCTCCGTCAGTCGCGTCGCGGTACGGCGGGAGACGGGGTGCCCGAGGATGTGACGGGCGAGCTCCTGCGTGTCGCCGACGGCCAGCGGCGTGAGCTCGACGCGGGCGTGGTTCGTGGTGGTCGACGCCAGGTCGTCGAAGAGGGCGCTGACGCTGTTCGGCTGCGACCGAGCCGCCGCCGTGAACAGGAACGACTGCTCCGCCAGCCGACGCACCAGGAAGCGGAGAGCACGCGCGGACGGCTCGTCCACCCATTGCGCGTCGTCGACGATGAGGCACACCGGGCCGTCGATCGCGTCGATGGCGTCGAGCAGCAGCCGGCCGACCGTCAGCGGGTCGTCGCCGGGCGACGGCGGGCGGATGGCGGTATCCGTCCCGCGTTTCGTGCCGGTCCGCTGGGCGTTGAGGCCGCGGACGAGGGTCTCCACGGTCGCGTATGCGAGGTCGGACTCGAACGAGTCGGCGTGCACCCGCAGCACCGTCCAGCCCTCGAGCCGTTCGGCGACATCGGCGAGCAGCGCCGTCTTTCCCATGCCGGCCTCGCCGGTGACGAGCACGGCCCCGCCGCGCTCCTTGGCGCGGTGCGCGACCAGGAGCATCGTCTCGCGGGCACGGTCCCGTCCGAACAGGGGCCGCTCGTCGGCCCGTTCCTGGTCAGTCACGTGGCGCTCCCGTCCCCGTCGGCCGCGTCGGGTCGGGTTGCGCGACCGATCCTCAGGATCATCGCACAGCGAGAAGCCGAGTTCGTTCCCCAGTCCGGGGGAGTGGACGCGGGATGCCGCGCGTGCCGGATCAGCCCTCCAGCTGCTCCGAGAGCTCCAGCCAGCGGGTCTCCAGGTCGGCGATCTCGCCCTCCAGCGTCCGGAGTTCCTCCGTGAGCCGGCCGAGTCCCTGGTAGTCGCTCTGGTCGTGCCGCGCCAGCTCCTCGTGCTTGGCGGCGACCTGGTCGCCCACCTTGGCGAGCCGGCGGTCGAGCGCCGACAATTCCTTCGCGGCGGCGCGGAGCGCGGCGCCCGAAAGGGCGGGAGTGACGGGCGTCCCCGGTGTGGATGCGACGCTCGCGACGGCATCGGAGCCCGCGCCTCCGACCGCGCCCTGAGCGCGCCGCAGCCGCAGGTACTCGTCCACACCGCCCGGAAGGTGCCGCAGGCGGCCATCGAGCACGGCGTACTGCTGGTCGGTGACGCGCTCGAGCAGGTACCGGTCGTGGGAGACGACCAGCAGCGTCCCCGGCCACGAGTCGAGGAGGTCCTCCATCGCCGCCAGCATGTCGGTGTCGAGGTCGTTGGTCGGCTCGTCCAGGATGAGCACGTTCGGCTCGTCGAGCAGGATGAGTAGCAGCTGCAACCGGCGCTTCTGGCCGCCCGACAGATCCTTCACCGGGGTCGAGAGCTGCGCGTTCGAGAAGCCGAGACGCTCCAGCAGCTGGCCCGGGGTGACCTCCTTGCCGCCGGCGAGGTAGGTGGTCCGCTTGCCGGCGACGACCGCGGAGACCCGCTCGTCCTGCACGTCGTCGAGCTCGGCGAGCTGCTGGGTGAGGGTGGCGATGCGCACTGTCTTGCCGCGCTTCACGGTTCCGGAGTCCGGCTTGACCGTTCCGGCGACCAGCCCGAGCAGTGTCGACTTGCCCGCTCCGTTGACGCCGAGGATGCCGGTGCGCTCACCGGGGGCGATGCGCCACTCGACGTCGCGCAGCACCGTCTTCGGCGGGTACGAGACCGAGACGTCGATCAGGTCGACCACGTCCTTGCCGAGGCGGGACGTGGCCAGCGTCGTCAGCTCGACGGTGTCGCGGGGCGGCGGCTCGTCGGCGATGAGGGTCGCGGCCGCATCCATCCGGAACTTCGGCTTCGAGGTGCGCGCCGGAGCACCACGACGCAGCCACGCCAGCTCTTTGCGCATCAGGTTCTGCCGCTTCGTCTCGGCGACCGCGGACATCCGGTCGCGCTCGACGCGCTGCAGGACGTAGGCGGCGTACCCGCCCTCGAAGGGTTCGACGATGCCGTCGTGCACCTCCCACGTCGTCGTGGACACCTCGTCGAGGAACCAGCGGTCGTGCGTCACGACGACGAGCGCGCCGGACGCCGCCGACCAGCGGCCCTTCAGATGCTGGGCGAGCCAGGCCACGCCCTCCAGATCGAGATGGTTCGTGGGCTCGTCGAGGAAGAGGATGTCGTGGTCGTGTACCAGCAGCGCGGCCAGGGCGACGCGGCGGCGCTGGCCGCCGGAGAGCTCCCCGATCGTCGCCTCCCAACGGATGTCGGAGACGAGCCCGGCCAGCACGTCGCGGACGCGCGGATCGCCCGCCCAGAGGTGCTCCTCCCGGTCGCCGACGATGGCATGCCCGACCGTCAGCTGCGACGGAAGTTCGTCGCGCTGGTCGAGCATCCCGACCGTCACCCCGCGGCGGCGGGTCACCCGGCCCGAGTCCGGCTCGATGCGCCCGGCGAGCAGCTGCAGCAGCGTGGACTTGCCGTCGCCGTTGCGGCCGACGACGCCGACGCGGTCGCCCTCGGAGAGCCCCAGCGTGACGGAGTCGAAGACGGTGCGCGTCGGGTACTCCAGGTGAAGGGATTCCGCGCCGAGAAGGTGAGCCATGAGGGTCTCCAGCCTACCCGGCGGGCGGAGCTAGACTCCCGCCATGGTCACCCACACCGTCGTGAACCAGGCGCCGCCGCGCGTCGACGTGGACGAGTTCGCGGCGAACCTGCCGCTCCGGGAGGGCGTGGAGCGCTACGACGCCGCGTGGGCCATCCCCTCGCTCGGCGACATCGGCCGACTGGTCGGCTCGGCGGCGTTCCAGCGCGATGCGGAGCTCGCCAACCGGCACGAGCCGGAGCTGCACGCCTTCGACCGGTGGGGGAACCGGATCGACGAGGTCGAGTACGACGACGGATACCACCGGGTCATCGCCGCGGCGGTGGCGGCCGGCGCCCACACCTCCGCTTGGGCCGACCCGCGGCCCGGGGCGAACGTCGCCCGCGCCGCCGCCTTCCTGCAGTTCGCGCAGATCGAACCCGGTCACGCCTGCCCGGTCTCGATGACGCACGCCGTCGTCCCCGCGCTCGCCGCCTCCGACAGCCTCTCCGCCGAGTGGATGCCGCGGCTGCTCAGCCGCGACTACGACGGCCGGTTGCTCCCGGGCAAGACCTCCGCGCTGTTCGGGATGGCCATGACCGAGAAGCAGGGCGGATCGGATGTGCGGGCCAACACGACCCGCGCGCTCGCCGACGGGGACGGACGGTGGCTGCTCACCGGCCACAAGTGGTTCTGCTCCGCGCCCATGTCGGACGCGTTCCTCGTGCTCGCGCAGACCGCGAACGGGCTCTCCTGCTTCCTCGTGCCGCGCGTGCTGGAGGACGGCGCGCGCAACGTGTTCCTCATCCAACGGCTGAAGGACAAGCTCGGCAACCGCTCCAACGCGTCGTCCGAAGTCGAGTTCGACGAGACGGTCGGGTACCTGCTGGGGGAGGAGGGCCGGGGCGTGCGCACCATCCTCGAGATGGTGAACCGTACCCGTCTCGACTGCGTCTACGGCAGCGCGGCGGGGATGCGGCAGTCGGTCGCCGAGGCGGCCTGGCACGTGCGGCACCGCGCGGCGTTCGGGCGCCGGCTGATCGATCAGCCGGCGATGACGGCGGTGCTGGCCGACCTCGCACTGGAATCGGAAGCCGCGACCGCCGTGTCCCTCCGCTTGGCGCGCGCTCACGATGCGGATGCGCCGGAGGGGGATGTGGCGCTCCGCCGGCTCGCGACCGCCGTCACGAAGTACTGGGTGTGCAAACGCGGTCCGGGGCACGCGTACGAGGCGCTGGAGTGCCTCGGCGGGAACGGCTACACCGAGGCGTTCCCGCTGGCCCGGCGGTATCGGGAGCAGCCGGTGATGGCGATCTGGGAGGGCTCCGGCAACGTGATCGCCCTGGATGTACTGCGCGCGCTGCGTCGGGAGCCCGCGGCGGCCGAGGCGTTCGACGCCGAGCTCGCCGCCGCGCGCGGCGTGTACCGCACCTTCGACGGACACCATGACCGCCTGCGGGCGCGCCTGGCGACCGCCGCGGCGTCCGCCTCCGACGACCCCGCGTCGGCCGAGGCGGCGGTGCGCCCGCTCGTCGCGGCGCTGGCTGTCGCGTTGCAGGCGTCACTGCTCATCCGCACAGCACCCGCCGCCGTCGCGGACGCCTTCGTCGCCGCCCGGCTCGGCCCCGAACGCGGAGCCCTCTACGGAGAGCTCCCCTCCGGCCTCGATCTCGCCGCCCTCACCGCCCGAGCCTGACCCCATCCCGTCCGCCCCCACCGTCGAGTACGCGATTCCTTACCGCGACGCGCCGCCGCGGCGTGCAGAAATCGTGGACTCGACGGCGGGGGGTGGGGCGCGGGAGAGGTATAGATGCGAGAGGGCGTCATGGAGGGAATGAGCGGCGCGTCGTAAAGGGCGTGTTGCGTTATTCTCTCGGGCGCTGGGCCGCTGCGGCCGTCGCCGTCGTCCTGCTCGTCACGTCGGGTGTGTTGGCCGCCGATCGCCCCGCCCTCGCGTGGGTGGATGCGGTGAGCAACTCCCGCTGCTCGCCGACCCAGCCTGTGCGTCCGGCGATGCACGTGACGTACGACCCGGCACTCCCCGCGAACTACCGGACGGCCGTCCGCGCGGCGGCCGCCGCCTGGGAGGAGGCGCTGCCGGGGCTCATCACCCTCGAGGTGTCCGCCGAGCCGCCGGCGACCTTCCACGCCAACACGTCCTACGTCACGGTCTACCCGGCGACCGGTCGCCGCGACGCCTACGCGTCCGCGGGCGCTTCGGCGTGCGGCACCGCGGGGACCGGCACCTACGACACCGGGCGGATCGACGCGTACCGGGCACAGATGGACGGACTCACCCAGCTCGAGAAGGCCGCGGTGATGATCCACGAGTTCGGCCACCTGCTGAGCCTCAACCACCCGGTCGTGAACGACCGCTGCCGGTCGGTGATGAGCCACATCGGCTGCCCGGGTCAGGACATCGGACCGTACCCGGACGACATCGCGGGCGTCCTCGCCTCCCTCGCGCCGAACGCCACACCCGGTTTTCCGGCGGACGCTCCGATCGTCATCGACGCGGGCCTCGCCCTGCACGGCGGGGGAGAACCCGGCGGTGCGCTGTTCATGAACCGACGGGCGACCGACACGTCGGCACGCTGGACGTTCGTCCCGCAGGAGCGAGCCGGCGTCGGGCCGGCCGGCGAACGGGCGGGAGTGATCGTGAACACGCTGTCGGCCCTGTGCCTCGCGTCATGGTCGACCGACAACGGTCATGAGGTCGCGACGGAGCAGCAGTGCTACGAGAGGAGCGATCGCGCCGGGCTGTTCTGGTCGGTGCAGGAGCAGGCGGACGGCACGACGACCCTCCGCAACCAGAAGGACGGGCAGTGCCTGCTCGCCCGCCTCGGTGTGCTCGGCATCCACGCGGTCCTGGGCGGCTGCGACTCGCAGAACGCCCGCATGATCATCTCCCACCCCGAGACGGCCGCGTCGCCGGCGGTTCCCGGTTCGCAGGCGTACCCGCTGGTGGGGCAGCAGTCCGGTCGCTGCATCGACGTGCCCGACAGCGACACGAAGCCCGGCCGGCAACTGGGGATCTGGGACTGCAACAACGGAAGCAACCAGAAGGTGCGGTTCCACGACGAGGGCCGGTCGATGACGGTGTTCGACCTCACCGGCCCAGGAGACGTGGACGGCCCGGACCTGACCCTCTGCGTCGCAGCCTCCGGAGTCTCCGACAACAGCACGATCGTGACGGCGCGCTGCCGCCAGGGCGACGCCCTCCAGGTCTGGCATCACCGCGGCGACGGGACGATCTACAACCCTGTCTCGAACAAGTGCATCAACGTGGCCGGCGGAGCGACCGGAAACGGCAGCCGCTTGATCCTCTGGTCCTGCACGACCACCGAGAACGAGGTCTTCAACGACGTCGGGGCGCTGGGCCGCGAGCCGCGGGTCAGCGTGCGCACACTGCTCGGCACCGGCAAGGTGCTGACGGCGACCGCCGGCAACGGGGTGATCGGCAACGACGTCAACGGCGAGAACCAGAACTGGGCCTGGGCGGCCTCCCCGACGGATCCGGCCTCCGGGATGCTGACCTCCTGGCGGTCGACGTCCGGGACCGAGGAGCTCCAGTGCCTGACCGCATCCGCCGAGTCGGCGCCCACCATCGTGCGCACCTGCAGCAAGGACGACCTGGCGCAGCGATGGAAGCCGTCCACCAACACCAACGGATCGACGACGTTCACCAACGTCCGCTGGAGCGGCCAGTGCCTCGACGTGACGGAGGGCAAGACCGACGAGGGGACCGCCATCGTCAGCTGGGCGTGCAAGACGTCGGGCGACCGCACCAATCAGCAGTGGCGCATCCTGCCCGAGAACCCGCCGGGCGCCGTGCCCGCCGTCCCCGCACCGACCGCGGAGGTGTCGCTGTCGGCACGCGCGAACTCCCGGCAGGTCACGGTGGTCAGCTACGAGTCGAACGTGCTGTGGCCGAAGGCGACCACAGTGGGAGCCGACGAGCTGTTCGACCTCGTCTTCAACAACGACGACCTCGGGTCGGTGTCGTTCCGCTCGCGGAGCGCCGGCCGCTTCGTGACCGTCGACGCCACCTCGACGGAACTGCGGGCGACCGCCGGCTCCATCGGCGATCGGGAGAAGTTCACGCTCACCGAGTCGACGGAGGGATGGGTGGCGCTGCTCTCGAAGGCGACGGGCAAGTATGTCGTCGCCGAGTCCGGGGGCGACGGCGTGCTCCTCGCGAACCGGGCGGCGATCGGCCCGTGGGAGAAGTTCGCCCTGAGCGGCAACCACCACCTCCCCGAGATCGCCTGGAACCCCGGCCTCGGCGGAACGATCGCGAGCGCTCCCGCCGTCACGTTCGACCCCGGGCAGAGCCGCTATGTGGCGGCCGCGCGTACGACGAGCGGGGCGATCGCCTGGAAGGTCCGGGCGACGACCTGGACCGGCTGGAACACCATCTCGCCGCCGGCCGGAACGACGATCGTCGGCCGACCGGCACTGACCGCATCGCGCGGCCGGATCGAGCTGTGGGCGCTGACCAGCAACACGCGTGTGTACTCGATCACCAGCACGGACAGCGGAAAGACCTGGGGCCCCTGGACCGACCCCGGACTGCCGACCGCCCTCGAACCTCCCGCAGTCGCCTTCGATGCCGTGTGGGGCGACTCCCATGTCGTCGTCCGCAGCACCGACGGAACCACCTGGCACTCGGTGCGCACCCTCGCCGGCCAGTGGGTGGGGTCGCAGAAGATCCTGTTCGGCGTGCCCCTCGTCGGCGAACCGGCGATCACGGTGTTCGGCTCGTCGGTGGATGTGTTCGCCCGCGGCGCCGACGACAAGCTCTACCAGACCTACAGTCGCACCAACGGCTCGCAGTGGACGGTGGTCGAGGGCGTCGCCCTCACGGGCGGGCTGACCGGCAGTCCGGCGGCAGCATACGACCCGGCGGCGAACGTCCACCTGGTAGCGGTGAAGGGCGCGGACGGCAAGGCGTACCTCAACAGGTGGAACGCCGACTGGTCCGGGTGGAAGGCCATCCCCGGTCCGACCGGAGGGACGTTCACCGACTCGCCGGCCCTGGTCGCGTACGGCTACACCGCTCAGCTGTTCGCCCGCGGGACGGACGGATACGGCTGGTACACGCCGGTCTCGGCGTACTACTGAACCGCCGCCGGGCGGTCAGGCGCCCGGCGCGCCGATCGCCCGGTAGAACTCGCCGACGGCCTTGCGGTTGTACGCGTGGTAGTCGAAGTGGCTGTCGGGCACGTCTCCGCGGAGGAAGGCGCGCATCCCGTCCGCCACACCGTCGACCGTCTGCGGCACGATCATGCCGCTGCCCGCGGGGAGGGCGTTCTTCGCCGAGGCGAACTCGACCGTCACGATCGGCAGCTGCAGCACCAGCGCCTCCAACAGCACCATCGGCTGACCCTCGTAGTCGCTGGACAGCACGAAGCAGTCGGCCTTCGCCATGATCGCGTGCGGGTTGCGCTGCATCCCGGTCAGGAACACCGAGCCCTCGAGACCCAGCTCGGCGACAAGACCTTCGAGCTCGCCGGCCAGCGGGCCGGACCCGACGATGACGAGCCGTGTCCGCGGGTTGTCCGCATGCACCGCGGAGAACGCGCGGATCAGCCTCGCCTGGTTCTTCTCGGGCGACAGACGGCCGACGTTGACGAACGTGGTGACGTCGTCGTCGGCGAGCAACAGCTCGGCCCAGTCCGGGATGCTCCCGGTCTCCTCGTCGAAGGTCAGCTCGTGCAGGTCGGCGCCGGCGTTCTCGAGGATGTGCTCTGCGTCGACCGTGTTCAGCGCCGACACGAACTTCTCAGGCGCCGCGTACTCGGCGAGCGACGTGCGGTTGATCTCGGACAGCGTCGGCGACACGGACACGAGGTGGTCGTACTGGCCGTACAGGGTGAAGATCTGCGTGAGGCTGTGCAGCATCCGCTTCTCGCCGTTGACCTCGCGGTGCGCGTCCGACGCCAGGTCGTTGTGCAGCCAGATCGCGCGCTGGGCGTCGGGGGAGTGCAGCAGGAGCGTCGCCCAGAACGGCCCGTACCCGGAGAAGTCGACGACGTAGTCGAACCGGCTCTCGCCGAAGCAGCGGTACCACTCGTCATCCCACAGCCGGTTCTGGGCCGGGATGTCGGCGTGCTGGGCGATACGCCCGCGCCGGAAGTCGAGGTGCCGGGCGACATGCAGCAGCTTGGTGCCGTTCATCCCGCCGACGCGCGGGAACTGCCGCACCGATGGATGGATCTGCCGCTGCTTCCCGATGACGACCGGCGACCGGCTCTGGGCGAAGAACGCGGAGACGTCGTAGCGGTCGTGGTCGAGGTTGTTGAGCAGGTTCAGCGCGGACGTCGTGATGCCGTTCGGCCGCATCCCGCCGAGGTACAGCAGGATCTTCTGCCGCCCGTCGTCCGCGAGGTCGGTGCGCAGGCGGTACCCGTCGCGCACACCGCGGAACACGATGTCGACGACCCGGCGCGACGCCTGGCCGTCCTCGTAGGGGGTGAACCGCCGCTGCATGTCGAGGTAGCGCTCGCGCGACTCGGCCGGGACGGTGTCGCCGGCCTCGGCGATGGCGTGCAGCTCGTCGCCGACCTCGCGGGCCGACAGCAGCACAGGGCCCGGCCACTCCTCCGGCTCGAAGTAGAGCCCGCGGGTGCCCGCGTAGTCGGCGAGGTCCGGCGTGAAGAACACGATCGGCCGGCCGGTCTGCAGGAAGTCGAAGAAGATGCTCGAGTAGTCGGAGATGAGGATGTCGGTGGCGCCGAGCACGAGGTTTGTCGGGATCTCGTTGGGCACGAGCATCCGCTTGAGCTCCGGCCGGTGCGCGGCCAGCGCGTGCACGGTCTGGTGCGTCTTCAGCAGGACGGCGTACCGGCTGGTGTCGATGCGCTCCTCGATCTGAGCGATGTGGGCGAGCAGCGCGTCCAGGTCGTCCTCCGGACGGCCGAAGGTCTGCCCCTTCCACGTCGGCGCATAGAGGACGATCTTCCGGTCGCCGATCGGGATGCCGGCGGCGATGAGCCGCTGCCGCACCGTCTCGCGCCCTGCGTCGTCGAGGAACTGCCGGTCGATGCGCGGGTACCCCTCCTCGACGAGGGTGCCGCTGTAGATTCCGGTCAGCTTGTAGCCGGTCTCGTACATCTGCTCCGACATGAACGGGTTCGCCGAGAGCAGGTAGTCGGCCTGCACGAAGTTCCGGATGATGTTCGCGGTCGCCAGCGCGCCGTCCTCGATGTCGTAACCCATCCGCTTCAGCGGCGTGCCGTGCCACGTATTGAGGTAGACCTGGCCGGGACGCTTCGAGAAGTCCGGCGGGAAGGTCGCGTTGTTCACGAGGTACTGACTCGTGGCGAGCGCGCGGTAGTAGGCGGCGGAGCCGTAGCGGACGAAACTGACGCGGTCGTTTCCGGCGAACTCCTCGACGGCGGCGCGGTACTGCGTCAGATCCGACAGCGCCCAGATGTGGGTGAGCTGGCCGAGGTCGGGGCTCGCGAGCAGCTCGCGGAAGATCGCCTCGGGGTTGTCGAGCATCCCGTTGCCCGAGAACGACTCGTAGAAGACGGAACCCTGCACGATCGGCTGACGGCGCCAGTGCGCGTGGATCTCATAGCGCGCGGCGCGCTTGACCCGAGAGGGGAGTCGCTTCAGTCGGGAGAGTCTCATCGCGCACGAGTTTATGAGAGCGGGATAACAGCATCCTGGGAGCGGATCATGCGGCGGCCGTGAGCGCGGCACTCGCGTGCGGCGTCACCCTTCGGTGTCGAACCCGAGGCTGAGCTTGCGCAGCAGCCCGGCGAGGCGCTCGGCGTCGGCGGCCGAGAGACCGTCGAGGAGGTCGGCCTCCGCATCCACCAGGCGGGTGATGGCCGCATCCACCCGGGTGAGGCCCTGCGCGGTCATCTGGACGAGGATGCCGCGGCCGTCGTTCGGGTCGGTCCGGCGCTCGACGAGGCCCCGCGCGACCAGGCGGTCGATGCGGTTCGTCATGGTGCCGGACGAGACGAGGGTCTGCTGCAGCAGCGACTTGGGACTCAGCTGGTACGGCGCGCCCGCGCGACGGAGGGCGGCCAGCACGTCGAACTCCCACGAGTCGAGGTCGGAGCGCTCGAAGGCCCCGCGACGGGCGCGGTCGAGGTGGCGGGAGAGCCGGTCGACGCGCGAGAGCACCTGCAACGGCGCGAAGTCGAGGTCCGGGCGCTCCCGCAGCCAGGCGTCCACGATGCGGTCCACCTCGTCGCGTGCGTCGGCCATCCCCCCATGCTATTGGGGGTTCGGTCGGGACACGTCTGGCAGACTGTCATCTGCGCGAAACGCGCGTTCCGCCTTGGTGTAATGGCAGCACGACAGCCTTTGGAGCTGTGAGGTCCAGGTTCGAGTCCTGGAGGCGGAGCGACCGACCGCCCGACCCCCTGGAGGGACATTGACCGACCAGAATCTCGCCATCGTCGTTCTCGCGGCGGGGCAGGGCACGCGGATGAAGTCCGCCACCCCGAAGCTGCTGCACCCGCTGGGCGGCATCCCGATCGTGTCCCACGTGCTCGCCACGGCGCGCGAGCTGGACGCCGCGCACGTCGTCGCCGTCGTGCGTCACGAGCGCGACCGCCTCGCCGAGGTGATCGAGGCCGACCTGCCCGAGGCCGTCATCGTCGACCAGGACGAGGTGCCCGGCACCGGCCGTGCGGTCGAGCTGGCGGTCGAGGCGCTCCCCGCCGACTTCTCCGGGGATGTGCTGGTCGTGAACGGCGACGTCCCGCTGCTCGACGCGGGCACCCTCCGCGAACTCATCGAGCGGCACCGTGCGGGCGAGGCGGCTGCGACCATCCTCTCGTCGTTCCCGGCCGACGCCACCGGATACGGCCGCATCGTGCGCACTCCCCAGGGCCACCTCGACCGCATCGTGGAGCACAAGGACGCGAGCGAGGAGGAGCGGGCGATAGGCGAGATCAACGCCGGCATCTACCTGTTCGGGCTCGCCGCTCTCCGCGACAAGCTGGCGCTCGTCTCCACCGACAACGCGCAGGGCGAGAAGTACCTGACCGACGTGATCGGGCTGCTCCGCGAGGCCGGCTTCGACGTGGATGCGCTCCCCGTCGCCGAGTCGTGGCTGGTCGAGGGCATCAACGACCGCGCGCAGCTGAGCGATGCCGCGGCGAAGCTCAACGCGCTGATCGTCCGCACCTGGCAGCTGGCCGGCGTGACCGTGCAGGACCCGGCGACGACGTGGATCGACGTCAAGGCGAAGCTCGCCCCCGACGTCACCGTCCTCCCGGGCACGCAGCTCCGCGGCGCCACCGTCATCGAGACCGGTGCGACCGTCGGACCGGACACGACGCTGACCGACACCGAGGTCGGCGAGGGCGCGACCGTCACCCGCACGGACGCGACGCTCGCCGTGATCGGCGCCGGCGCGACCGTCGGCCCGTTCGCGTACCTCCGTCCCGGCACCGTGCTGGGCGCTCGCGGCAAGATCGGCACCTTCACCGAGACCAAGAACGCGGTCATCGGCGAGGGCACCAAGCTCGCGCACTTCAACTACGTCGGCGACGCCGAGGTGGGGGAGAAGGGCAACCTCGGCGCCGGCGTCATCACCGCCAACTACGACGGGGTGAACAAGCACCGCACGGTCATCGGCTCCCATGTCCGCATCAGCACGAACACCGTGCTCGTCGCGCCGGTTAGGATGGGTGACGGAGCGTACACGGGGGCGGGCACGGTCGTCCGCAAGGACGTCCCCGCCGGAGCCCTCGCCATCACCGTCGCTCCTCAACGCAATATCGAAGGCTGGGTCGCGGAGAAGCGGCCGGGCACGGACGCCGACAGAGCGGCTCGCGAAAGCGACGCGTCGGAAGAGAGCGGAGCGTAAGTGTCAGGGATCACCGCGACCGGCCAGAAAAGACTCGTCCTCATCTCCGGTCGCGCGCATCCTCAGCTCGCCCAGGAGATCGCCGAATGCCTCGGCAGCGAGCTCATCCCGACCGACGCGCGCACCTTCGCCAACGGCGAGATCTACGCGCGCTTCGACGAGAGCGTCCGCGGGTCGGATGCGTTCGTCATCCAGTCGCACACCTCGCCGATCAACGAGTGGCTCATGGAGCAGCTCATCATGGTGGATGCGCTGAAGCGCGCATCGGCGAAGCGCATCACCGTCGTCGCCCCCTTCTACCCCTACGCCCGTCAGGACAAGAAGGGCCGCGGACGCGAGCCGATCTCCGCGCGGCTCGTCGCCGACCTGTTCAAGGCGGCAGGCGCTGACCGCATCATGTCCGTCGACCTGCACGCCGCGCAGATCCAGGGCTTCTTCGACGGCCCGGTCGACCACCTGTTCGCCATGCCGGTGCTGCTCGAGCACATGCGCCGCGAGCTCGACCCCTCGACGCTGACCGTCGTGTCGCCCGACATGGGCCGCGTCCGTGTCGCCGACATCTGGAGCGACAAGCTCGGCGCACCGCTCGCGATCATCCACAAGCGCCGCGACCCGCTGGTCCCGAACCAGGTCTCCGTGCACGAGATCGTCGGCGACGTCAACGGCCGCGTCTGCCTGCTCGTCGACGACCTGATCGACACCGGCCGCACCATCGTGAAGGCCGCCGAGGCGCTGAAGGATGCCGGCGCGACCGGCGTCGTCGTCGCCGCGACGCACGCCGTGTTCAGCGACCCGGCGGTCGAGCTGCTGCAGAGCGACGCGATCGACTCGGTCGTCGTGACCGACACCCTCCCGCTGCCGGAGCACAAGCGCTGGGAGGGCCTCACGGTCCTGCCGATCGCGCCGCTGCTGGCCAACGCGATCCGCGAGGTCTTTACCGACGGTTCGGTGACGTCGATGTTCGACGGGGCCGCGTAGCAGCCGCTTCGCGAACGGTGTCGACCACCGCGCGCTCCAGGCCGTCCAGCCCCGAGGATGCGCGGATGGCCCGGCCGATCGCCGCGCTGCGCTCCGCGTAGCCGGGGTCGTCGAGCACGGTCCGCACCGCCCGGGCGATGGCCGCGGCTTCCGGGCGGTTGGTCGGCAGCTTCACCCCGACACCCGACCACGCCACTCGCGCGGAGACCTCGGTCTTGTCCTCCGTGGTGCCGGCGACGACCACGGGGACGCCGTTCTCCATGGCGTAGTGGATGCCGCCGTATCCGCCATTCGTGACGTACACCGCCGTCCGCGGGAGCAGTCGGTCGTAGGGCAGGTAGGACGCGACACGGGCGTTGCGCGGCAGGCCGGCGCCCAGCTCGGCCACGGGGCGTCCGCCGGTGCTCGCCACCACCCACACGTCCTGGTCCGCGAGCGCGTGGATGGTGGGCAGGATGAGGTCGTTCAGGTCGCGGTTGGCCACCGTCCCCTGGGTGACGTGGACGACCGGGCGGCCGTCGTCCAGATCGCCCCACCACGCCGGCAGGGGTGTGTCGGAGGGTTGCGTGCGGGAGACGGGTCCGACGAAGTGGATGGGCACGCGCACGTCTGCGCGCGGGTACTCGAACTCGGGGACGGTGAACTGCACGACGCCGTCCGCGTGCGACGGCCAGTCGAGCACGAACCCGTCCAGGCCGGTCCCCGCCTCCTGCCCGATGCGCTGCGCGGCCCGCTGGACCGGGGCGAACACGATCTTCTCGGCGATCGCCGTCAGCGCGGCGTTGCGGACACGGCCGAGGGCTCCCGGTCGCGGCGGGACACCGAGCCCGAACGGAGCGGTGTCGCGGCTCTTCACCCCGAGCGGCACGATGCCGAGGTTGAGCAGGGCCGGCCGGTCCGCGGGCGGGCGCGCGGCGAGGAGGGCCGCTCCGAGGAAGAGGCTCTCCGCGAGCACGACGTCGATGTCCAGCTCGCGGATGACCGCATCCATCGCCGCCAATTGCGTTCGCGCCGGGCGCAGGAAAATCTCGGTCATGTCCCACCGGATCCCGGCCGGGCCAGTGAGCCCGACGCGGCCGGGGAAGGCGGCGTCGATGTCGGTGTCGTCGTAGTCGGCCTCGGCCGGCAGCCGGAGCACCGACGCGCCGGTCGCGGCCGCGCGCTCGAGGTACCGCTCGCCGGTGAGGAAGTGGACGCGGTGGCCGCGGTCGACCAGGGCGCGGCTGACGGCGAGAAGGGGCGTGACGTGTCCGTGCACGGGCGTGCTGCAGAGAAGGATGTCGAGCGGGCGGGCGTTCATGGTGCGGTCCTCGTTTCGGGTAGAGTCGAATAAACGTCAACAGTATTCACTACACCCGAAAGGTAGTCAATAGTGGCCGGCACGCGCCCGTACCGTTCGACCCTCCGGCAGGAGCATGCGCAGCAGACGCGGCGCCGCATCCTGGAGGCCGCCGCCGAGGTGTTCTCTGCACGCGGCTATGCGAGCGCCTCGCTCGCGGACATCGCGACGGCCGCCGGCGTCTCGGTCGAGAGCGTCAAGGTGCACGGGCCGAAGCGGGCGCTGCTGCTCGCCGCTTTCGAGCTGAGCTTCGGCGGGGAGGCGGGGGAGGCGTCGCTCACCGAGCGGCCCGAGATCGCGGCGATCGCCGCCCTCGACGATCCGCAGGAGATGCTCGACCGGCTCGTTCCCTTCATCGCCGCCGCCAACGCGCGGACGGCGGGCCTCTGGGCGACGTTCACCGCCGCGTCGCGCGACGATGAGGCGGTTCGCGCCGCGTACACGGAACTGCTCGGGCGCCGCCATGCCGACTACCTGGCGATGGTGGGTCTCCTGGGAGAGCGCGGGATCGCCTCCATCGCGGCCCTCCCTCCGGCCGGGCGCCGCGAGCTCGCCGACGCCCTCTCGTTCGTCATGTCGCCCGAAGGCCACCAGCAGCTCGTCGGCGAGAGCGGATGGAGCTTCGAGCGCTACTCGACGTGGGTGCTCGCGACGGTGCGCGCGCTCATCACGGAAGCCGGTGCGGCGTCGACGGGATGAGGCCCAGCGGCGCTACGCGGACGGAGGACATGCCGCCGTGTCGCGCCGAGTCACCCTCCGTTTTTGCGCCTTTCTGGGTGGCCACTGCCGCATCCGCCTCCCTTTTTCTCACCGCCTCGACCCTCACGCCCCCGAGCGCGAACGGAGGAGATGCGCGTGCCAGCCCCGGCGTGTCGCCACGAACGGAGGACGCGGCGTTCGGCCGCACCCGGGAACGCCTCCGTTCGCGAGGCCTACGGAAGCCGGTGTGGCGTCGACGGGATGAGGCCCAGCGGCGCCACCCACGTCGCGTCGCCCTCGGTGTTGAGCGCGTAGCACTGCCATCCCGGCCCGACCGGCCCCGCGAGCTCGAAGCGCGCGGACGATCCCTGCGCCTCGGGCTGGTAGTGCTGTGCGTAGACCGAGCACGTGTAGTCGGCGGTCTGCGTCTGGATGCTGATCGTCAGCAGGATGCCGGGCAGCAGCAGCGCGCTCAGGGCGACCACGACGAAGACCCGGCTGGCGACCGTCATCGTCCGCCCGCGGAGCGGTCGCTCCCCGAGCGGCTCGAACTCCGCGAGCTCCGGATGGTCGTCGTACGTCACCCTCCCATCCTCCCTCTCCACCGCCGTCGAGTACACAAAAATTGCACGCCGATCGCGCGATCAGCGTGCAATTTTTGTGGACTCGACGGCGGGCGGAGGCCCGAGACGGGTCAGTGGGTGGAGGGTTCGGTTTCGATTTCGGTGCGGTCGCCGGACCACAGGGTGTGGAAGACGCCGTCCTTGTCCACGCGCTTGTAGGTGTGCGCTCCGAAGAAGTCGCGCTGGCCCTGCACGAGCGCGGCGGGGAGGCGCTTGGAGGCGAGCGAGTCGTAGTACGACAGTGCGGAGCCGAAGCCGGGGACGGGAACGCCGGAGAGCGCGGCGGTGGCGACGAT
Organism: Leifsonia sp. 1010; assembly: GCF_031455295.1. Classification (NCBI taxonomy): domain Bacteria; kingdom Bacillati; phylum Actinomycetota; class Actinomycetes; order Micrococcales; family Microbacteriaceae; genus Leifsonia; species Leifsonia sp. 1010. The sequence goes on along the minus strand of NZ_JAVDSL010000005.1, from coordinate 139,920 downwards.
GCGACGCCAGGCGGCCTCGCCCTCGCGGACGGCGTCGGCGAAGTACGGCGCCTCGAGCAGCGTGGCGATGTTGGGGTTCTCGTCGTAGGCGTCGGCGATGCGGTTGAGGAACTGGGCGCGGATGATGCAGCCGCCGCGCCAGATCTTGGCGATCTTGTCCTTGTGGATGTCCCATCCGTACTTCTCGGCGCCGGCGATGATCGCGTCGAAGCCCTGCGCGTAGGCGACGACCTTCGACGCGTACAGCGCCTTGGACACGTCGTCGGCGAACGCGGCCACGTCGTCGGTCTTCTGCACGTCCGGCCGGGACTGGATGGTCGCCTGCACCGCCGCACGCTGCGCCGGCTTCGAGGAGACGGCGCGGGCGAACACGGCCTCCGCGATGCCGCCGACCGGGACGCCCAGGTCGAGCGCGTTCTGCACGGTCCAGACGCCGGTGCCCTTGGACCCGGCCTGGTCGAGGACGATGTCGATGAACGGCTTGCCGGTCTCCGCATCCACCTGGCGCAGCACCTCCGCGGTGATCTCGATCAGGTACGACTCCAGGTAGCCGTTGTTCCACTCGGCGAACACGTCCGCGATCTGCGCAGGCTCCAGCCCGCCGATCGTGCGCAGCAGGTCGTAGGCCTCGGCGATGAGCTGCATGTCGGCGTACTCGATGCCGTTGTGGATCATCTTCACGAAGTGACCGGCGCCGTCGGTGCCGACATGGGTCACGCACGGCTCACCCTCGGCGACCGCGGCGATCGATTCCAGGATTGGTCCCAGCGTCTTGTACGACTCCACCGAACCGCCCGGCATGATCGACGGGCCGTTCAACGCACCCTCCTCGCCGCCGGAGATGCCCGCGCCGACGAAGTGGATGCCCGTCGGCGCGATCCGCTTCTCCCGCTCGATCGTGTCGTGGAAGTTCGCGTTGCCGCCGTCGACGATGATGTCGCCCGGCTCGAACCGCTCCACCAGCTGGTCGATCACCGCGTCCGTGCCCTTACCGGCCTGCACCATGATGATCGCGGTACGCGGCTTCGACAGCGACGCGACGAAGTCGTCGATCTCCTCCGAACCGACGAAACCCGCCTCCGGGTGCGCGTTCATCAGGTCTTCCGTCCGCGAGAAGGTGCGGTTGTAGACGGCGACGGTGTTGCCCTCCCGCGAGGCGAGGTTGCGGGCCAGATTCGACCCCATCACCGCCAAGCCGACGACGCCGATGTTCGCGGTTGCTTCCTGTGACACGTAATGCTCCTTCGTGTAGCCGCGACGGACGGAGGCCGTCCGCCACGACGGGGATGTAGTCGGGGGTCAGCTCTCCCGCTGGTGGCAAGATTCGAGCAGTCCCTCCAGCGTAGCGCGATGCCCGGCACCGGCCCACGTCCGCACCAGGCGGCATACTTGCCGGTGGACCGTCTGCTCGACGGCTCGACGCACGACTGGTGACCGGGGACGCACGGAAGGAGCGCACGTGGAGCGTGTGCAGGTGGTGGTGATGGGCGTGTCCGGTTCGGGCAAGAGCACGGTGGGGGAGCTGCTCGCGGCGCGCCTCGGTGTGCCCTTCGTCGACGGCGACGCCCTGCACCCGCCGGCGAACGTCGCGAAGATGGCGTCTGGTGTCCCGCTGACCGACGACGACCGCATCCCGTGGCTGCGCGAGGTCGGCCGCGTGCTCGAGACGACCGCGCCGGAGGGCGTCGTCGTGGCGTGCTCGGCGCTCAAGCGGGCGTACCGCGACCTGATCCGGTCGGAGGCGCCGGGCGCGGTGTTCGCGGAGCTCGACGGTTCCCGCGAGCTGCTCGCGTCACGGATGGCCGCCCGGCCCGGCCATTTCATGCCCGTTTCGCTGCTCGACTCGCAGCTCGCCACCCTCCAGCCGCTGCAGGACGACGAGCCGGGGATGCGCCTCGATGTCGGCCGCCCGCCGAACGAACTGGCCGACACCATCGCGCGGGAGCTGTCCGCCCGCGCCTGATTCTGTACCGCTGTGGGTCGCAACACGCCGTTCTGGCGCGGCCATAACGGCGTGTTGCGACCCACGGATGCGTGCGGCGGTCAGTCCGGCGGGGCCGCGAGGGCAGCCAGCTGCGTCGCGAATGCGGCCGCATCCACCGACGCGAAGAACGCCGCGTCTGCGGCCTCGACATCCGCCGTCGCCCCGCGGGCGGCCGCGACACCCTCCGCCGTGGGCCGGAGCACGCGAGCGCGGCCGTCGGTGGGATGCGGCAGCCGCTCGACCAGCCCGGCGCGTTCGAGGGTGCGGACGACCTGCGAGGTCATCATCGGATCCGTCGCGGCGAATCCTGCCAGGTCGGCCTGCGTCACCAGCCGCTCCGGCTCCCGATCGCTCAGCCAGGTGAGGGAGGCGAGCAGCACGTACTGCACGTGTGTCAGCTCGTGCGGCGCGAGGGCCGCGCGCATCGCCGCCTGCCAGCGGTTCGTCACCCGCCAGAGCAGGAGGCCGGGGCTCTGCGCGGCGGCGGGGAACCGGCTGCCGAGGCCGCCGTCACGCATGGGCCGCCGTGCGGGTCTCGGCCGCGTGCAGCAGTTCTGCCATCGCTACGGGGAAGTCGCCGGCGATCTGCGGGCCGAGCTCCGGGCCGACGGCGTCGGCGCCCTCGCCGTCGATCTCGAGCGTGTGGGTCACGGCGGTCCGGTCGTCCGCCTCCGGCATGATCGTGTGGCGGAAGGTGAGGGTGAGGCCGCCGAACGCGGTGCGATCCGCGTAGACCCGCTCGGGCACGAGCTCCACGATCTCGGAGGTCATGGCGTCCTGTCCTTGCGGGGTGACGGTGATGGCCGTCCCGACCGCGAAGGGTCCGTGCAGCTCGAAGCGGTCGCTGGCCGGGCCGAGCGGCGTGCCGCTGTGGAGGTCGCGCAGCGCCGACCAGACGGCGGAGGCGGGGGCGGTCGTCAGGTCGCGGTACTGGGTGGTCCACATGGTGTTCTCCGATCCGAAACTAATAAGCGCGCTTAGCTTATCGGCATCGGGTAGACTCGGCAACTGAACTTCGGCGAGGGATGCTGCCCCAGCATCCGTGATCGACGCGGTGGAGCAGGCTACGCAGTCTTTCCTCGCGCACTTCGATGCGTTCGAGTCGAACAACAACCACACTGCGGGCCTCGCGGCTCGCCCGACAGCCGGACCACGTCCGGCGAGGAGACACCATGGCAGACGAGTCCAACAAGGTCGCAGCCGAGCTGCGCGAGAGCTTCGGCAAGGGCGCGGCGCGCAAGATCCGTGCCGCCGGCAAGATCCCCGCCGTCATCTACGGTCACGGCACCGACCCTGTCCACATCACCGTCCCGGCGCACCAGGTCGGCCTGCTGCTCCGCAAGGCGAACGCGGTCCTCGACCTCGACATCGCCGGCAAGGCCGAGCTCGCGCTGGTCAAGGACGTGCAGAAGGACCCGGTGTCGCAGATCATCGAGCACCTCGACCTCATCCTGATCCGCCGCGGCGAGAAGGTCACCGTCGAGGTGCCCGTGCACGTCGAGGGCGAGCCGTACTCCGGCACCATCGCGATGCTCGAGGTCAGCACCATCCGCCTCGAGACCGAGGCGACCCACATCCCGGAGCGCATCGTCATCGACGTCACCGACGCGCCGGAGGGCACCCAGTACCTCGCGAAGGACTTCGACCTCCCGCAGGGCTCCACCCTGGCCGAGGACGAGGAGCTCCTCATCGTCAACATCGCGGTGCCGGCCTCCGCCCGCGCCGAGGACGAGGAGACCGCTGCGGCAGAGGCCGCCGCCGACGCCGAGGCCGCCGGAAGCGCCGAGTAAGCACCTCCCATGGAATCCACCCGTCAGGCGTCGTCCACGGGACCGTCCGACGGGCCGTGGCTCGTGGTCGGGCTCGGCAACCCCGGGCCCGGCTACGCCGCCACACGTCACAACGTGGGCCAGATGGTGCTCGACGAGCTCGCTTCGCGCGGCCGCCTCACCTTCAAGACCCACAAGACGAACGCGACGGTCGCCGAGGGTCGGTTGACCCCCGGCGGCCCGCGTTTCGTCCTGGCCAAGCCGAACACGTACATGAACGTGTCCGGCGGGCCGGTGTCGCAGCTGCTGCGTTTCTACTCGCTCGACCCGTCGCACCTGATCGTGGTGCATGACGAGCTGGACATCCCGTTCGACACCCTCCGTCTGAAGTACGGCGGCGGGCACGGCGGCCACAACGGGGTCCGGGATGTCATCGCCGCGATCGGCACGGGCGACTTCACCCGCGTGCGCGTCGGTGTCGGCCGTCCGCCGGGTTCATCGGCTGCCGCCGACCACGTCCTCAAGGGCTTCTCGGCGACCGAGCGCAAAAACCTTCCCATCCTCGTGGCGGATGCCGCGGACGCGGTCGAGCAGATCGCCGCCGACGGCCTCGCCACCGCGCAGAACCGCTTCCACGCGCGCTGACCCGTCCGCCGCGAACGGAGGACATCCCAGGCTCAGCCGGCCCGAACGCCTCCCTTTCGCGCGCCCACCGGCGTGCCGAGCCGGAACCTCCTCCCTGTCCCGCACGCGTCGAGGCGGCCGGAAAGGGAGGAGAAACGGGTGCGCGACCCGCGTGTCGGCCGGAAACGGAGGTGGATGCGGGCGTCAGGCACGCGGAAGACCTCCGTTTCCGGCGGCCGTCACGCGGCGGGGAGCGTCGCCCCCAGCGCCGCCGCGTACACCGCGAACGACACGATCGGCGCCGCCGCGGCCACGATGATGGCCACGACGCCGAACGGCCGTCCGCGCTTCGTCGCGACCGCCACGATGCCGAGCACGAGCGCGAGGATGCCGAGCGCCGTCCCGAGCAGCATCTGCACGCCCATGAGGAGCGCGACGGGCGCGAACGCCTGCGCCTGCTCCGGCGTGAGATCGCTCGTGTTGAAGGAGAAGCTGGATGACGTGCGCGACGCGAGCGGACCGGCAGCCGTGCCGACGACCACCGATGCGATCACCGAGAGGATGAAGACCGGGATCGCAATGGACATCGCCGTGATGCCGAGCGCACGCGAGCGCGGGGGAGCGGGCGGCGCATCCCACCCGGCGGGCGCGTACGGCGACGGCGGCGGCGGATAGGAGTTGTAGTACGCGGGCTGATTCGGGTCGGTCACGGTTCCCCCTCGGATTCGGGCCGCCTCACGGCGGATGCTCAGCCAGAGCGTAGCGGACACCCTGCCTCGGACCAGGCACGACGCGTACCGTGACCGGCATGAAGTTGTACACCCGCGAGTGGGGCACCGGAGACCGGCTCGCGATCCTCGTCCACGGGGTCATGTCGGACTCGCGCAACTGGCGCCGGGTCGGGCCGGTGCTCGCCGAGCGCGGCTACCACGTCATCGCCGTCGACCTCCGGGGCCACGGCCACAGTCCCCGCACGGAGCAGTACTCCGCCGAGCTGATGGCGCAGGACATCGTCGACACGGTGCCCGCGCATCCCGAACTGGTCATGGGTCACTCGCTGGGCGGTCTGACCGTGAGCCTCGCGATCGAGCGGCTCGACCCGCAGCGCGTGATCTACGTCGACCCCGCATTCTCGTGCCCGGCCGCGAACCGGTTCCAGCAGATGCTCGCGCCGGCCTTCCTGCGTACCCTCGCCCGGCAGTCGGCCGCACGCATCGCGAAGCGCAACCCGCGCTGGGATCCGGCCGATGTCGCGATCGAGGTCGAGACGTTCAAGGCGTTCGACCGGGCCGTGCTTCCGGTGGTGGTGACACCCTCCGCGATGCGTGCGCCCGAGGTCATGACGGTGCCGTCGATGGTCATGCTGGCCGACAACTCCCAGCTCGTGAAGCCGGAGCTCGCCGAGCGGCTGCGCACCGAAGGGTACGAGGTGCGCGTCGTCCCCGGATCCGGCCACGTCATCAACCGTGACGACCACGAGGGCTTCATGCGGGCCCTCGAGGGATGGATCTGAGTCTCGTCCCTTCCGCACCCCTCGACCTGTCGGTGGGCCCACGTAGAATTGACCGAGTGATACTCCAGGGTCTGGTCGCCGCGCTCGCACGCGAGTCCTCGTTCAACGATGCGCTCGGCTATGCGGCGCGCGACGCCGACTTCTCGCTGACGGACGGCCTGCGGGCTCCGCTCCTCGCCGGGCTGCTGCGCAGGCGCGCCGAGCAGGGCGCATCGCAGGCGATCCTGCTCATCACGGCGACCGGTCGCGAGTCGGAGTCGATCCGCGGCGCCCTTCCCTGCATCCTGCCCGAAGGCGAGATCGTCGAGTTCCCCGCCTGGGAGACGCTGCCGCACGAGCGGCTGAGCCCGAGCCCCGAGATCGTCGGCAAGCGCCTGAGCGCGCTCCGGCGTCTGGCCGACTGGTCCGAGGGCGACCGCAGCACCCCGTTCATCCTGGTCGCGTCGGTGCGGGCCGCGCTGCAGCCTCTCGCCGACAACCTCACCGACTACTCGACGGTCGCCCTGAAGTCGGGGGCACGCGGGTTCGACCTCGGCGGCCTCGCGTCGCAGCTGATCGACCTGGCCTACGGACGCGTCGACATGGTCACCCGGCGCGGCGAGTTCGCCGTCCGCGGCGGCATCCTCGACGTGTTCCCGCCGACGGCGGACCACCCGTACCGCATCGACTTCTTCGGCGACGAGGTGGATGCGATCCGCGCCTTCTCGGTGGCCGACCAGCGGTCGATGCCCGAGCCGATCGCCGAGGTGAGCCTGCCGCCGAGCCGCGAGCTGCTGCTCAGCGACTCCGTGCGTCAGCGCGCGCGGGAGATGGAGCACGAGTTCCCGAGCCTCTCGGCCATGCTCGCCAAGATCGGCGAGGGCATTCCGGTCGAGGGGATGGAGTCGCTGGCTCCCGCGCTCGTCGACCGTCTGGTGCCGCTCACGCACTACCTGCCCGACGGCGCGGCCGTCGCGGTGCTGTCGCCGGAGCGCGTCGCCTCCCGCGCGGTCAGCCTGGCCGAGACGAACCGCGAGTTCCTCTCCGCGGCCTGGAGCGCGGCGACCGTCGGCGCCGCCGCGCCGATCGATCTCGCCGCCGGAGACTTCCTGACGCTGCAGCAGCTCAAGGACTCGGTCAAGTTCAGTCGTCCCGGAGCTCCGAGCCCCGACCATCCGTGGTGGACGATGAGTGGCTTCCAGGCGAACGACGTGCTTCCCGAGGAGCGCGAGCTGGAGGAGCACCTGCAGGTGCGCATCCACGCCGAGGCGGTGCCCAGCTTCCAGGGCAACGTCTCCGGCGCCGTCGAACACGTCGCCGCGCGCCTGCGCGACGGCTGGAGCGTCGCGATCGTCGCGGCCGGCAACGGCCTGGTCGAGCGCGCCGCCGACGTCCTGGCCGAGTCGGAGCTGCCCGCACGGCCGGTCGACGAGTTCCCGACCGACCCGGAGCCGGGCATCGCCTACCTCGTCAAGGCGACGGCCGAGCACGGCTTCGAGGTTCCCGAGACCAAGCTCGCGCTGATCAGCGAGGCCGAGTTCTACGGCCGCGCGGTGGGCTACGACTCCCGCCAGGTCAAGAAGCTGGCGGCGCGGCGCAAGAACGTCGTCGACCCGATGCAGCTGAAGCCGGGCGACTACGTCGTGCACGAGACGCACGGCATCGGCAGGTTCGTTGAGCTGACCCAGCGCGAGGTGTCCAGCGGCGGCCGCAATGCGGTCAAGTCGAAGCGCGAGTACCTCGTGCTCGAGTACGCGCCCTCGAAGCGCGGCTACCCCGGCGACAAGCTCTACGTGCCGACGGACCAGCTCGACCTCCTCACCCGCTATGTCGGCGGCGAGGCGCCGCAGCTGTCCAAGATGGGCGGCAGCGACTGGGCCGCCGCGAAGGGCCGGGCGCGCAGGGCGGTGCGTGACATCGCCGTGGAGCTGGTCAAGCTCTATTCGGCCCGCATGGCGAGCAAGGGTCACGCCTTCGCTCCGGACACCCCCTGGCAGCGCGAGCTGGAGGAGGCCTTCCCGTTCGCGGAGACGCCCGACCAGCTGCAGACCATCGACGAGGTGAAGGCCGACATGGAGCGGCCCATCCCGATGGACCGACTGATCTCGGGCGATGTCGGCTTCGGCAAGACCGAGATCGCCGTGCGTGCCGCGTTCAAGGCGGTTCAGGACGGCAAGCAGGTCGCGGTGCTCGTTCCCACCACGCTGCTCGTGAAGCAGCACGCCGAGACGTTCCAAGAGCGCTTCGCCGGCTTCCCCATCCACCTGCGCCAGCTCAGCCGCTTCCAGACCGACAAGGAGGCGCGCGAGACCCTGCGCGGCATGGCCGACGGCACGGTGGATGTGGTGATCGGCACCCACCGCATCCTGGCCGACGGCGTGAGCTTCAAAGATCTCGGACTCGTGATCATCGACGAGGAGCAGCGGTTCGGCGTCGAGCACAAGGACGCGCTGAAGAAGCTGAAGACCAACGTCGACATCCTGGCGATGAGCGCGACGCCGATCCCGCGAACCCTGGAGATGGCGGTCACCGGCATCCGCGAGATGTCGACGCTCGCGACGCCGCCGGAGGACCGGCACCCGATCCTCACCTTCGTCGGTCCGTACTCGGACAAGCAGGTGGCGGCGGCGATCCGTCGCGAGCTGCTGCGCGAGGGTCAGGTGTTCTTCGTGCACAACCGCGTCGGCTCGATCACGAGCATGGCCGCGAAGCTGGCGGAGCTGGTGCCGGAGGCCCGCATCGGCGTCGCCCACGGCAAGATGAACGAGCATGCGCTGGAGCAGGTGGTCGTCGACTTCTGGGAGCGGCGCTTCGACGTGCTGGTCTCCACGACGATCATCGAGACCGGCCTCGACATCGCCAACGCGAACACGATCATCATCGACCGCGCCGACAAGTACGGCCTGAGCCAGCTGCACCAGCTGCGCGGTCGTGTCGGCCGCGGCCGCGAGCGCGCGTACGCGTACTTCCTGTGGGATGAGAACAAGCCGCTGAGCGAGACCGCCCACGACCGGCTCTCGACCATCGCCGCGAACAACGACCTCGGCAGCGGCATGCAGGTCGCGCTGAAAGACCTCGAGATCCGTGGAGCGGGCAACCTGCTCGGCGGCGAGCAGTCGGGTCACATCGCGGGCGTCGGCTTCGACCTCTACCTCCGCATGATCGGCGAGGCCGTCTCCACGTTCCGCGGCGAGGTCGCGGAGGGCCAGACGGAGCTGCGGCTGGAGCTGCCTGTCGACGCGCACATCCCCGAGGAGTACGTCGACAGCGAGCGGCTGCGGCTCGAGGCGTACCAGAAGCTGTCGACCGCGAGCTCGCCCGCCGCGAAGGATGGCCAGATCGACCTCGTGCTGGAGGAGCTGACCGACCGCTACGGCACCCCGCCGGAGGCCGTCACCAACCTCGTCGCCGTGTCGCGGCTGCGTCGCGCGGCGCAGAAAGCCGGGCTCGGCGAGGTCGTGGCGATGGGATCCAACCTGCGGTTGGCACCGGCGATCCTTCCGGACTCGCTGCAGGTGCGCCTGCAGCGGATGTACCCGGGGTCGAAGTACCACGCGGCTCCGAAGGTCGCGACCGTCCCGCTGCCCCGGGTGAACGGAGAGGCGCTCGACGACGCGTCCCTGATCTCCTGGGTCGCCGACCTGCTGGGTGCGCTGTTCCCGGAGAAGGAGACGGCCGCCGCCGAGCGCGCTTCCTGACGCGACCCGGCGAAGCATCCATGGGTCGCAACACGCCGTTATCCGGCGTCCATAACGGCGTGTTGCGACCCACGGATGCGGCGGGGTCAGGCAGACGGTTCCGCCTGCGATTCCGGATGCGGCCGCTTCCGCGGGTCCGGGTGCGGATGCTCGCGCCGGTTGCGCCGGGCCAGCGCGCTGACGAGGAAACCGGAGACGACGATCGCGACAGCCGACCCGAGCAGGACGGCCAGCGTGCCCTCCGCCCGCACCTCCTCCGATCCCGCGAACGCCAGCTCGTTCATGAGCAGGGACACGGTGAAGCCGATCCCGCCGAGTGCGGCGACGGTGATGAGCCCGAAGAACGAGATGCGCCCGCGTTCGGCACCGCGCTTCGTGAACGAGCCGAGCCATCCCCCCAGCGTGATGCCGATGAGCTTGCCGACCGGCAGGGCGACAAGGATGCCCCAGAACGCCGGTGACAGCTGCGACGGCGACACGGCGGGGATGGGGACCAGAGCCGCCGAGAACGCGAACAGCGGCAGGATAAGCCCGTTCGACCACGGTTCGAGCGCGTGCGTGACCTTTCCGGCGGGCCGGCGCGCCATGACGAGCCCGAGGGCCACGCCCGCGATGGTCGCGTGCACGCCGGAGTCGTAGACCAGCCACCAGGTGAGCAGCGCGAGCAGCACCATGAGGACACCGAGCGGCCAGCGCATCCGCCCGCGCAGCATCCGGCTCAGCACGCCGAAGACGGCGACCGTGACGGCAGCGAGCGCCAGCTCCAGCAGGTTCGGGTCGGTGGTGAAGAACACGGCGATGATGACGATCGCGATGAGGTCGTCGAGCACCGCGAGGGCGAGCAGGAAGACGCGCAGCCGGTTCGGCAGGCCGCGGCCGAAGACGGCGAGCACGCCGAGCGCGAAGGCGATGTCGGTCGCCGTCGGGATGGGCCACCCCTGCGACACGCCGGTGCCGACGGTCAGCGCCAGGTAGATCCCCGCAGGAACGATCACACCGGCGACCGCCGCGATCGCGGGATGGATGGCCTTCTGCACACTGTTCAGCTCGCCCACGACGAGCTCGTGCTTGAGCTCGACCGCGACGATGAAGAAGAAGATCGCGAGCAGGCCGTCGCTGATCCAATGGCCGACGCTCAGGTCGAGCGGCCCGGCTCCGAGGTGGGCGTGCTGCACGTCGAGCAGCGCGGGGCCCACGGCCGTGTTGGCGAGGAGGAGGCCGAGCGCGGCCGCCCCGAGGAGGAGTCCGGCGGCGGTGCGCTCGGATCGGATGAGGCTCATGCGGTCACCAATCATGCGGGGTCACGAAAACGACGCCGACCAGACTTCCCGGCACACCGCTCACGACTCTACCCGGTGGCAGGATGGATGAATCGTAGAGCGAGGAGGTCGGCATGGGCGAGGCAGTGGGTCAGGATGCGGGACCGGTGGTCGTGCCGGAGGCCGCGACGAAGCTCGACGAGCTGGTCGCCGTGATGGCCCGCCTGCGCGCTCCGGGCGGGTGCCCGTGGGATGCCGACCAGACCCACGAGTCGCTGGTGCAGTACCTGATCGAGGAGACCTACGAGCTCATCGACGCCATCGAGACCGGTGACCGCGACGAGCTGCTCGAGGAGCTGGGCGACGTGCTGTACCAGGTGCTCTTCCACGCCGACATCGCGGCGCACACGCCGGGGGAGGACTTCGACATCCAGGATGTCGCCGCGCACATGACGGCGAAGATGGTCGGCCGCCACCCGCACGTCTTCGGCGACCGGACCGCCGCCGACGCCCGCCGGGCCGAGACCGCGGACGACGTGGTGGGGTTCTGGGACGAGCTGAAGAAGCAGGAGAAGCCGGGCCGCACGAGCGTGCTCGACGGCATCCCCCAGGGCATGCCCTCGCTCGCGCTGGCCGACAAGCTGCTCGGCCGCGCGCAGAAGGTCGGTCTGCTCGACCTGCAGGAGTCGGGCGGCGTGCAGGTGGCCAGCGAGGACGAGCTCGGCCCGCTGCTGCTCGCCATCGTCGCGTCGGCCAAGGCGCAGGGGCTGGACGCGGAGCGCGCCCTGCGCTCGACCCTGCGCGATCTGCAGGACGAGATCCGCGAGCAGGAGGCGGTTTAGCTCACCGCCGCTACCTCACTCCCCGAGCGAAGCCAGGTATTCGCGGATGCCGTCGGTCACCAGCAGGTGGTCCTCCTCCGAGGTGAGGCCGGAGGCGGTGACCGCTCCGACGACGCCGGTGCCGGTGACCCGGATCGGGAACGAGCCACCGGTCAACGCGTAATCGCGGGCATCGAGCCAGCCGAGACCCTCCACATCCACGTCGGCCAGCCGGAGAGCCACCAGGGCGCTGCTCGCCTCGAACCGGTGCACGACGGCCGCCTTCTTGCGGATCCAGTCCTGCTGGTCGACCGTCGTTCCCGGCAGCATGGCGCGGAACAGGATGTGGTCACCGCGCCGGATGTCGACGGCCACACCGGCGTCGGCCGCGAGCGCGCGCTCGATGATGAGACTTCCCAGACGCCAGGCTGCGGCGAGGTCGAACGACGGCAGGACGAGCTCCCGCTCCTGCTGCTCGAGAAACGGGATCGAGAGGTCGGTCATCGTGGTCCTCCGGTCGGGGTCGCCGCACGGCGTGTCACGCCGACACTAGCCGAGCGGGCCTACGCCGTGTGGTGCCGTCCGAGCGGTACGACGAGCGGCGTCCCGGTCACCGGGTCGTCGGCGATGACCGACTCGACGCCGAACACGTCGCGCACGAGCTCCGCCGTGACCACCGCGGCGGGGTCTCCCGCCGCCACGACCGAACCCGAGCGCATAGCGATCAGGTGTCCCGCATACCGCGCGGCCAGGTTGAGGTCGTGCAGCACCATGACGACCGTTGTGCCGCGGGCGGCATTGAGGTCGAGCAGGAGGTCGAGCACATCCAGCTGGTGGCTGAGGTCGAGGAAGGTGGTCGGCTCGTCCAGCAGGAGGATGTCGGTGCGCTGGGCGAGTGCCATCGCGATCCACACGCGCTGCCGCTGACCGCCGGAGAGCTCGTCCACCGGCCGGTCGGCGAGGTCGGTGATCCCGGTCGCCGTCATCGCCTCGGCCACGGCTTCGTCGTCGTCGGCCGTCCAGCGCCGGAACCAGCCCTGGTGCGGGTACCGGCCACGCGAGACCAGGTCCGCGACGGTGATGCCGTCGGGCGCGGTCGGCGTCTGCGGCAGCAGTCCGAGGCGCTGCGCCACCTGTTTGGTCGGCAGCGAGTGGATGTCGGAGCCGTCGAGCAGAACGCTGCCGGAGGCCGGCTGGAGCAGCCGCGACAGCCCGCGCAGCAGGGTCGACTTGCCGCAGGCGTTCGGCCCGACGATGGCGGTCACGCGGCCGGCCGGTATGTCGAGGTCGAGTCCGTCGACCACCACCCGTCCCTCGTAGGCGAGCGACAGATCGCGGGCGGCCAGCTCCGGCACGGCGGAAGGGGTCTCGTATGTCATGTCAGCCTCCACGGCCGATGCGGTTGGTCCTGGCGAGCAGCCAGAGCAGGTAGGGGGCGCCGACGATCCCGGTGACGACGCCGACCGGCAGCACGACGCCCGGGAGCGCGAACTGGGCGACGATGTCCGAGACGACGAGGATGAGCGCGCCGAGCAGCGCCGACGGGATGAGCGCGAGCGACCCGCGGCCCAGCAGCCGCCGGGCGATCGGCGCGGCGAGAAACGCGACGAAGGAGACCGGACCGGCGACGGCGACGGCGAGCGCCGCGAGCGCGACGGCCACGGCGACCACCAGGAGGCGGGTGCGCTCAGGCCGCACACCGAGCCCGGCGGCGAGGTCGTCGCCGAGGGACAGGGCTCCGAGCGGACGTCCGATCAGCAGCGCGCAGGGCACCAGCAGCACCGTCCCGACGCCGAGCACCAGCAGGGAGGTCGGGTCGACGGAGTTGAGGCTCCCGGTGATCCACACCAGCGCCTGCTGCACGTCGGAGAGGTCGGCGCGGGTGAGCACGTACGAGACGATGCCCGCGCAGAAGGCCGCGATCCCGATCCCGACCAGCACGAAGCGGTAGCCGCTGACACCGCGGCGCCAGGCCAGCAGGTAGATGGCCGCGGCAGCGACGAGCGTCCCAGCGAGCACGATGCCGGAGAGTGCGAGACCCGTGAGCCCGAACCAGATCAGGGCGACGGAGCCGGTCGCGCTCGCCGCCGCGGTGATGCCGATGATGTCGGGGCTCGCGAGCGGGTTGCGGGCGACCGACTGGATGAGCGCACCGGAGAGCCCGAGGCACGCGCCGACCAGGGCGCCCGCGATCAGCCGGGGCAGCCGAAGCTCCAGGATGACGAACGACGTCAGCCGGTCGGCGCGGCCGACCAGCGCGGCCAGCACATCCGCGGGGGAGACCGCCACAGCGCCGAGCGTCAGGGAGACGGCGGCGACGAGCACGAGGAGCACGGCCAGGGTGATGGACACCCGGAGGGCGCGCGAACGGCCGTGGCGCCGGTCGGCGCGCACCGCATCCACCGTGCCGGCTGCCGACGTGCCCCCGGCCCGTGACGGCGGGGACACCGGTGCGGCGCTCACAGGCTCACCAGCCGTCGGCGCCGCACCAGCGCGATGAACACCGGCGCGCCCACGAACGCCAGCACGACGCCCACCTGCAGCTCGCCGGGAGGGGCGACGACGCGGCCGAGGATGTCGCACGCGAGCAGCAGGGTCGGTGCGGCGACCGCCGAGTACGCGAGGATCCAGCGGTAGTCCGCGCCGACCACGCGCCGGGCGATGTGCGGGATGATCAGGCCGAGGAACGCGATGGGCCCGACCGCCGCGGTCGCCGAGCCGCAGAGCAGCACGATCGCCACTCCGCAGAGCACGCGGGTCACTCCGACGCGCTGGCCGAGCCCGCGGGCGACGTCGTCGCCGAGCGCGAGACCGTTCAGCAGCCTCCCGAGCCCGAGCGCCAGGATCGCGCCGACGGTGAGCGTCGGGAGGATCTGCCACAGCACTCCGAACCCGCGGCCGGCGAGCGACCCGACCTGCCAGAAGCGCATTGCGTCGAGCGAGGCGCGGCTGGTCAGCTCAACCGCGGTGATCAGCGAGCCGAGGGCGGCGGAGACGGCCGCTCCCGCGAGCGCCAGCTTGACCGGCGTCGCGCCCTCGCGCCCGAGGGAGGAGACGGCGTAGACCAGCACGGAGGCGAGCGCGGCGCCGGCGAACGCGAACCACAGGTACCCCGTCGGCGCGGTGATGCCCAGGAACGCGATGGCGACGACCACGGCGAGCGACGCCCCGAAGTTGACGCCGAGGATGCCGGGGTCGGCCAGCGGGTTGCGCGACAGACCCTGCATGACGGTGCCGGCGAGCCCGAGGGCGAGCCCGGTGACCAGGCCCAGCAGCGTGCGGGGGAGGCGGCTGTCCACGACCACGAGCGAGTCCGGGTCGCTGCGCGAGTAGTGCAGCAGGGCGTGCACGACGTCGGCCGGGGCGATCGTGCGCGCGCCGACCATGAGGCTCAGCACCGAGACGACCACGAGCAGGGCGGCCGCGACGGCGAAGCCCGCGAGCAGGCGGCGGCGCCGGGCGCGCGGGGACGACCCCGCGCGACCGGTACCCGCCCCGCCAGGACCGGACGGACCGGCAGCGGCGGGCGCGTCGACGCTCGCGGACATCCGCGCTACTTGACCTTGTCGGCGGCCTCGGCCAGCTGCGGCACGTATCGGTCGAGCATCCACGGGATGCTGAGCACGCTGGGCGCGCTGGTCGCGGCGACGAACGACCGTCCGATGATGGGGGCGAAACGGCCCTCCTTGATCGTCGGCATCGCGGCGACGAGCGGGTCGGAGGTGAACGCATCCACCGCGGCCTGGTCCTCGAAGTACATCACCAGCAGGTCCGTGTCGATCTTCGACAGGTTCTCGTAGCTGAGCTGGTAGAAGAAGCTGCCGTCGCCCTTCGAGGAGTCGAGGGAGGCGATGCTCGGGGAGTTCTTGAGCCCCAGGTCGTTGAGCAGCTGCACGCGCGGGTCGTCAGCCCGGTAGACGTTGAGCTTGCCCGGCTCGTTGGCGGCGGCGTAGAAGAAGGTCTTGTCCTTGAGCACCGGGTACTTCGCGGCGAGCGCCGTCACGGAGTCCTCGGTCTTCGTGACGAGGGCGTCCGTCTCCTTCGTCATGCCGAGCGCCTTGCCGACGATCTCGGTCTGGTCGCGCCAGCTGGTGGCCCACGGCTTCTCCGGGTAGGCGACGACCGGGGCGATCTTGCTGAGCGTGTCGTACTCCGCCTGCGTCAGTCCCGAGTACGGGGCGAGGATGACGTCGGGCTTGGCCGTGACGAAGTCCTCGAACGGCACCTCTCCGGTGTCGGCGGGGATGATCTTCGGCGTCTTCCCGCCCAGCTCCTTGATGCGGTCGGCGTCCCACGGCAGGATGCCGTCCGCGGTGCCGCCGTAGGCGAACGCCGGCATGGCGACCGGGACGATTCCGAGAGCCAGCACGATGTCCTGGGCACCCCATCCCCAGGTCGCGATGCGCTTCGGCTTCGCGTCGATCGTCGCCTCGCCGAGGGCGCTCTTCACCGTGACGGGGAAGGCGCCGGTGCCGCTGTCCGAGCTGCTCTGCGCGGCGGGTCCGCCGGCGCTGCAGCCGGTGAGCACGAGGGCGGCGGAGGCCACGATCGCGGAGGCGATCACAGCGAGACGCGACCGGCGTCGGGCGGCGCGGGGGACAGGCAGCATGGTTCTCCTCGGGAGGGGATGGGATGGGCGGCAGCCGACGACGTGGTCCGTGCGATGTAAGGCAAGCCTAACCTAAGAGATCGCGGGCGACCAAGACCTCTGCGTCGACCACCCGGACGGGAGCGCGCGTGGCGGCCGGCGGCGCGGAGATGGCGGGCGGCGCAGGGATGGCCGGCAGCGCGTCCACCCGGTCAGGTCGCCATTCGGGTGAGGCGGCGCCTCGCGGCGGCGCTCTCCTGGTCTCGGCGGACGCGTTGTCGGCCCGTGTCTGGCAGCGAGCACGCGTTCGTGGTCGGACGGGTGCGACTCATGCCAGGTCCTGTATTGAGGACGCCACCGAGCCCCGCGCAATGGCGGAGCCTCAGGGTGGCAACGCCTGGATTTTACGCCGGCACGTGGATGCGCACCATACCCCCGGCACCGGCCGTCGGCCGCCTTCATGGAAGAATCGACGCATGGCCTCACCGATCACCCCGCCCCGCGGCATGCGCGACTTCCTCCCCGCTGAGAAGGCCCGCCGCGAGCATGCTCTCGGGGTGATCCGCCGCAGCTTCGCCGCGCACGGGTTCGACGAGATCGAGACCCCGGTCGTCGAAGACGTCGAGCGCCTGCACTCGGGACTCGGCGGCGACAACGAGAAGCTGTCCTTCAGCATCCTGAAGCGCGGACTCGACGGCGACGACCTCACGGCCGCCATCGACTCGGGCGACCTGCTGAGCCTCGCCGACCTCGGGCTCCGGTTCGATCTGACGGTTCCGCTCGCCCGCTTCTACGCCACCCATCGGGCGGAGCTGCCCCCGGTCTTCCGCAGCATTCAGATCGCGCCGGTGTGGCGGGCGGAGCGTCCGCAGAAGGGCCGCTATCGCCAGTTCGTGCAGTGCGACATCGACATCATCGGCGAGGCGACCCAGCTGGCCGAGGTGGAGCTGATCACGGCGACGGCTGCGGCGCTCGAAGCGCTGGGCCTCAGCGACTGCACGATCCGGATCAACGATCGGCGCATCCTCAACGGGCTGCTCGAGTACTGCGGCTTCGACGAGACGCGCTGGCCGCAGGTGCTCATCTCCATCGACAAACTGGACAAGATCGGCGCGGAGGGCGTTGTCGCCGAGCTCGCCGAGGGCGGGGCCGACTCCGCGGCCGTGCTCGGCGGCATCCTCGCCGACCTGGAGCCGCACCTGGCCGACGGGGGCGTCGCGCTCACCGTCGACGCGATCACCGGCATCCTCCCCGAGGGGATGGACACCGACGCCGTCGCCGACCTGGAGGCGCTCGCGCACGCCCTCGACACCCTTCCGCCCGGCGTCGCCCTGCGGTTCGACCCGACGCTCGTGCGCGGCATGGGCTACTACACCGGCACCATCTTCGAGATCGCCCACCCCGGCTCCGGCAGCTCGGTCGGCGGCGGCGGGCGCTACGACGGGATGATCGGCCGCTTCCTCGGCACCGACGTGCCCGCCGCGGGCTTCTCCATCGGCTTCGAGCGGGTCGTCGACCTGATCGAGCTGCCGGAGGACGCCTCCGCGGAGTCCGTCGTGCTCGTGTACGACCCCGCCGTTCCGCTCGACCGCCTCGTCGCGATCAAGTCGGAGCTGATCGCGCGCGGGCACCGCGTCCGCCTCGACCGGCGGGCGAAGAACCTCAAGGCCGTGCTCGACCGTGCGGCCTCGGCCGGCTTCCGCTCGTTCGCGTTCGTCAACGCCGACACGGCGGATGCGGCCGCCCTCGAGGTCAAGCCGCTGAACTGAGCGGCTCACCTCGCATCACTAGACTGACGTCGTAAAACCCACGAAAAACCACGCAAGGAGACAGTTGTGGCTGCAATCGAAGCTGTAGGCGCTCGCGAGATCTTGGACTCGCGCGGCAACCCGACCGTCGAGGTCGAGGTGCTCCTCGAGGACGGCACGGTCAGCCGTGCCGCCGTCCCGTCCGGCGCGTCCACCGGGGCGTTCGAGGCCTACGAGCTGCGAGACGGCGACAAGGAGCGCTACCAGGGCAAGGGCGTGCTCAAGGCCGTGGATGCGGTGCTCGACGAGCTCGGACCCGCGATCGAGGGCTTCGAGGCCTCCGAGCAGCGCCTGGTCGACGAGGCCCTGATCGACCTCGACGGCACCGACAACAAGAAGCGCGTCGGCGCCAACGCCATCCTCGGCGTCAGCCTCGCCGTCGCCAAGGCCGCGGCCGACTCGGCCGACCTGCCGCTGTTCCGCTACGTCGGCGGACCGAACGCCCACGTCCTGCCCGTCCCGATGATGAACATCATCAACGGCGGCGCGCACGCGGACACCGGCGTCGACATCCAGGAGTTCATGGTCCTCCCGCTCGGCGCGGAGACCTACTCCGAGGGCCTCCGCTGGGGCGTCGAGACCTACCACTCGCTCAAGGCGCTGCTCAAGTCGAAGGGCCTCAACACCGGTCTCGGCGACGAGGGCGGCTTCGCCCCGGAGCTCGAGCACAACCGTGCGGCGCTCGACCTGATCTCCGAGGCCATCGAGAAGGCCGGCTTCACCGTCGGCCGCGACATCGCCCTCGGCCTCGACGTCGCCTCCACCGAGTTCTTCGAGAACGGCGTGTACCGCTTCGAGGGCCAGGAGCGCACGGCCGCCGAGATGAGCGCCTACTACCAGGAGCTCGCGGCGAACTACCCGCTCGTCTCCATCGAGGATCCGCTGGCGGAGGACGACTGGGAGGGCTGGGCGCACCTCACCGCCGAGCTCGGCACCAAGCTGCAGCTCGTCGGCGACGACCTGTTCGTCACCAACCCGAAGCGCCTCGCCGAGGGCATCACCAAGCACGCGGCCAACAGCATCCTCGTCAAGGTCAACCAGATCGGCACCCTGACCGAGACGCTCGACGCCGTGTCGCTCGCGCAGCGCAGCGGCATGACCGCCGTGCTCTCGCACCGCTCCGGTGAGACCGAGGACACCACGATCGCCGACCTCGCCGTCGCCACCAACGCCGGCCAGATCAAGACCGGTGCCCCGGCCCGCTCCGAGCGCGTCGCGAAGTACAACCAGCTGCTCCGCATCGAGGAGGAGCTGGGCGACGCCGCCGTCTACGCCGGCCGCAGCGCCTTCCCGCGCTTCACCGCGTAACCGCACCCACCGCAACGGCCCCCGGGGTTCCCCCGGGGGCCGTCCGCGTCTGCGGCTGCGTGAGGTGCACGTAGTGGCGCTTTCGCACGGCGTGTCGAGCGCCACTACGTGCACCTCGGCCACGGGCGGGCGCCCGACGGTAGGGTGCTGGAGTGACCACGGAGTCGGAGGTCGTCCCGCTCGTCCTGTTCCTCGCGCTGGCGGCGCTGTTCGCCCTCCTCGGGCTGTTCCTGACGCTACGGCCGGACCGGAGTGCCGAGTTCTTCTCGGACGAGGATGCGCACCGCCGCTTCCGGGCACGCGACGCGCGGGCTCTCGGCGTGGTCTTCCTCGTCGGCGGCGGGGCGCTGGTCGCACTCGGGGCCGTGCGCCTCGCGGGCATCCTGGCCGCCGGCTGAACGCATCCCGACACCCCGCGCCGCCACGGGTGGGACGGGCGTGATCACTTACGATGGGAGGGGGCCGCCCGGTCCCGATCCGCCACCAGCATCCCGAACCGGAGGGCCCATGCCGAAGCCGCGCACGCAACGCGTCCCGGTGCGCATGTCCCGCCCGACCGGCACCGGTCGCTGGCTGCGCCAGCTGCACTTCTCGGCGTTCTCGCTCGTGATGATGGGCGTCCTCGTGCTCGCCGTGCTCATCCTGGCACCGACGGTCCAGGCCTTCCTGTCGCAGCGGCAGCAGATCGCCGACCAGCAGCACGCGGTCGACCAGCTCGCGGCTCAGGTCGACACCCTCAAGGACCAGCGCGCGCGCTGGAACGACCCCAGCTACCTGCGCGCCCAGGCCCGCGACCGGCTCTACTACGTCATGCCCGGCGAGGTCAGCTACCTCGTCATCGACGACCGGCCGCCGGCGGCGAAGCAGGACACGACCCCCGTCAGCTCCAAGCTGGTCAAGACGCAGACCGACTGGGTCGGCTCGCTCTTCGGCTCCTTCATGGGAGCCGGACTGACGCAGGCGACCCCGCAGCAGCTGAGCGGAACCCCGGCTCCCGACCCGACGGCTCCCGCCACCGGGTCGCCCACCCCGAAGAAGTAACGCCATGACCAGACCCCCGTTCGACCCCGTGACCGACGAGGACATCGCCGTCGTCTCCGAGCAGCTGGGCCGCCCCGCCCGCAACGTCGTGGGCATCGCCGCGCGCTGCGTGTGCGGCCGCCCGACGGTGGTCTCCACGGCGCCGCGCCTCGACGACGGGACGCCGTTCCCGACCTTCTACTACCTGACGCATCCCGCCGCGACCGCGGCCATGTCGGCGCTCGAGGCGACGCAGGTCATGGCCGAGTACAACGACCTCCTCGCGGAGGACGACGATGTCGCGACCGCCTACCGCGCGGCGCACGAGCAGTACCTGGCGGACCGCGAGTCCATCGCCGTGGTGGACGAGATCGCGGGCATCTCGGCGGGCGGCATGCCCTCTCGCGTGAAGTGCCTGCACGCCCTCGCCGCGCACGCCCTCGCCGCCGGCCCGGGAGTCAACCCGATCGGCGACCTCGCGCTCGCCCGCGGCGACTGGTCGCCCGCGGTGTGCGAGTGCCTCATCGACGTCGCCGGCTAGGACGCCCCGTGGGGGACCGGATGCGGCGGCCGGCCGCACATGACGCCCGAGTCGCCGCAGGCGGCCCGGAGACCCCGGTCCGCCCGCGCGACGGCCGCCCGCGCGACGGCAGCCCGCGCCCCACTCGCTCCCGCCCCGCCCGCCGCCTCGCCTCCATCGCCGCCGCTGTAGCGATCGCCATCGCGTCCACCCTCGTCCCCGCCACGGCCGCCCGCGCCGATCAGGTGCGCGACCTGCAGTACTGGCTGAACGACTACGGGTTCGCCCAGGCCTGGAACACGACCCGCGGCGCCGGAGTGAAGGTCGCCGTCATCGACACCGGCGTCGACGGTTCGGTGCCCGACCTCGCCGGTGCGGTCGTCGGAGGCACCGACGTCTCCGGTGTCGGCGCCGCCTCCGGCCAGAAACCGCTGGGCGACGCCGAGAGCGCAAATCACGGCACCTGGGTCGCCTCCCTGCTGGCCGGCCGGGGGACCGGGCCGGACAGCGGTGTGCTGGGCGCGGCGCCGGACGCCACCATCCTCAGCGCGTCCGTCGCTTTGGGCAAGGCGATGGGACCGGTCGGAAGCGACGAGCAGATCGCCGAGGCCGTCCGCTGGGCGGTCGACAACGGTGCGTCGGTGATCAACATGTCGCTGACCCGCAACACCCTCGACTGGCCGACCAGCTGGGATGAGGCGTTCCAGTACGCCTTCTCGCACGACGTGGTCATCGTGGCCGCCGCCGGCAACCGGGGGAGCGGCACCAGCGAGGTCGGCGCCCCGGCGACCATCCCCGGTGTGCTGACCGTCGCCGGCGTCGACCGCGCCGGCAAGGCCAGCTTCGACGCATCCGCCCAGGGCATCACGATCGGCGTCTCGGCGCCGAGCGAGCAGCTCGTCGGCGCGAACCCGGGCGGAGGGTACGTGCAGTGGGCGGGGACCAGCGGTGCAGCTCCCCTCGTCTCGGGGGCCGTCGCCCTGGTGCGCGCCGCGCATCCCGAACTCAAGGCGGCGGATGTCATCGAGCGGATCATTCGCACAGCGAAACCCGCGGGCGGCGCCGTGCCGAGCCCGATCTACGGCTACGGACTCTTGGATGCCGCCGCCGCGGTCACGGCCTCCGTCCCGCATGTCACCGTGAATCCGATGGGCGATCTGGGCGATTGGATCCGCATCCACCGACGCGCCGAATCGCCCTCGACCCCCGCCCCCTCGACCCCCGCTCCGGGCGGCGATCCGCAGGCCGCTCCCGTCCCCGCGAAACTCACCCCCGAGCGCGCGGTACCATGGAATCGGTTCTTCTGGCCGCAATGGAGCGTCCTCACCGCATTCTGGCTGCCGTTCGGTCTGATTGCCGGCTTTCTCGCTCTCGTCGCCCTCGGCGGCGTCGGCGCGTGGTCGCATTTCAGGCGGATGCGCAGCAAGGAGTAATGTAAGGCCCAAACTTATCGGTTAGAGGAGACGCTTCACTGTGCCCAAAATCCTGATCGTCGGCGGCGGATACGCCGGCTTCTACACCGCGTGGAAGCTCGAGAAACAGCTCCGCCCGGGCGAGGCTGAGGTCACCATGGTCGACCCGCTGCCGTACATGACGTACCAGCCGTTCCTCCCGGAGGTCGCCGCGGGGTCGATCGAGCCGCGTCACGCGGTCGTCGCGCACCGCCGCCACCTCAAGACCACCAACATCATCACCGCGAAGGTCACGTACGTCGACCACGCACGCAAGGTGGCGACCATCCAGCCGCCCATCGGCGAGGCGTACGAGTTCGAGTACGACATCGTTGTGGTCACGGCGGGCGCCGTCTCGCGCACGTTCCCGATCCCGGGCGTCGCGGACCAGGCGGTCGGCCTCAAGAACATCGAGGAGGCCGTGTACATCCGCGACCAGCTCCTCACCAACTTCGACAAGGCGGCCGGCATGCCGGCCGGGCCGGAGCGCGACCGCCTCCTCACCGTGGTGGTCGTCGGCGGCGGCTTCGCCGGCATCGAGATCTTCGCCGAGCTGCGCTCGTTCGCCAGCGCCCTGCTGAAGCGCTACCCGGAACTGTCGTTCGAGGACACGCACTTCCACCTGATCGAGGCCATGGGCCGGATCATGCCGGAGGTGTCGCTCAAGACCAGCCACTGGGTGATCAAGAACCTCGCGGAGCGCGGGGCGCAGATCCACCTCGACACCCAGCTGCAGAGCGCGGTGGACGGCGTGATCCAGCTGTCGACCGGCGAGACCTTCGAGACCGACCTGATCGTGTGGACCGCCGGTGTCATGGCGAACCCGACGATCGTGCGGCACACCGACCTCCCGATCGAGGAGCGCGGCCGCCTCCGCGTCCGCGCCGACCTGCGCGTCGGCACCGACGAGGAGATCGTCGAGGGCGCCTGGGGCGCCGGAGACGTCTCGGCCGTGCCCGACCTGACCGGTGGCGGCGTCGGCGGCTACTGCGTGCCGAACGCCCAGCACGCGGTGCGTCAGGGCAAGCTGCTCGCGAAGAACATCGTGGCCTCGCTGCGTGGCGAGCTGCCGCGCCAGTACTACCACAAGAGCCTCGGTGCGGTCGCCGGCCTCGGCGTGGGCGTCGGCGTGCTCCAGTCCGGCAAGATCGCCATGAAGGGCGTCATCGGCTGGCTCGCCCACCGCGGCTACCACGGGCTGGCCATGCCGTCGTGGGAGCGCAAGTGGCGCGTCATCTGGGGCTGGTGGAACAACGTGTGGCTCGGCCGCGACATCGTGTCCCTCGAGGCCGTGCAGCACCCGCGCGCCGGTTTCGAGGAGTTCGCCGCCCGCCCGAAGCCGGCCGTCGAGGCCGCTCCGGAGGAGCCGGCGAAGAAGGCTCCGGCCCGCAAGAAGCCCGCTGCCGAGAAGCAGCCGGCGGAGGTCACCGCGAAGTAGTTCGCGGAGCGAACGCCGCGCGAAGGCCCGGTCCCCTCAGGGGGCCGGGCCTTCGTCGTTCGGTGGACCGGTCCGGTGTCGTCGCGCAGCAGCTGTATTTCGGGTCGAGGCGGGGGATGCCACGGTGGTGCTTGCAGTGCCGCATCGTGCGGTCACGGGGCGAGCGAGGCGGTGGCACGATGGCGAGACGCATCCGACGCGGAGGCCGGCAGGCGGGCAGCCGCTGGTGGGCAACCGTGGCTCTGGTGGCTGCCGTCGCATCCCTCGCCCTTGCACCCGCTGCCGCGACCGCAGCGTCGCTCGACGCACCGCTCGACGCCCCGCTCGACGCACCCGTCACTGCTCCGGTCGCCGCCGAGAGTGAGCTGGCGGACGGCGGCAACCGCGACGGTCACTACTGCGATGGATGCGCCCCGCCGATGGAGTACTCCGGCGGGCCTGTGATGGAGACCTCCGGTGACGCCGGGATCGTCATCACGCCGGTGTTCTGGGCCCCCGACGGTTTCGCTTTCCCTCCCGGGTACGTGGACGGCATCCTGCTTTACCTGCACGATGTCGCGGCGGACAGCGGCGGCGATGCCAACGTCTACTCGCTGGCGACCGAGTACCCCGGCGACGCGGACGGCGAGACGGTTCCCCTCGACTACCGCCTCACCGACGCCCCGGCCGTCGTCGACCCGTCGGCCTTCCCGGCGAAGGGATGCGCGCCCGACGACGACGTCAGCAGCGTCTGCCTGACCGACGACGAACTGCGCGCCGAACTCGCGCGGCTGGTCGCTGTCGGACAGGTGCCGACGGGCATGGACCGCTTCACGCCGGTCTTCCTGCCGCCGGGCGTGGAGGCGCAGGATCGTGACGGGACGACCTCCGCATCGACGTTCTGCGGCTACCACCGCATGTTCGGTGAGGGTGAGGAGGCCGTCGTGTACAGCAACGAACCGTTCGAGGCGGCCAACTGCGACGCGGGACAGGCCCCCAGCGGCAGTCTCGCCCTCGACGGCGCGATCAGCACCCTCAGCCACGAACTGGCCGAGGCGATGACGGATCCCGACACGGAGAATCCGGCATGGCTGGACGAGACGGGGCACGAGATCGGCGACCTGTGCGCCGAGGACTTCGGCACCGCGCTCGGGTCGACCGACCCCGACGATCCGTACGGGACTCTCTACAACCAACTGATCAACGGCCACCCGTATTACACCCAGACGGAGTTCAGCAACGGCTCCTTCGATGCGTACGGCGCCGGTTTCGGCTGCGCGCAGAGCGTGACGCAGGCGACGACAGATCCGTCCGAGGCCCCGGGCGATGTCGCCGAGATCTTCACCGATGTCACACCGAACAGCCTGGAGGGCACGGACGTTGCGACTCTCGAGCTGAGCATCGTCGACCGGGCAGGCGAGCCGGTCGTCGGAGACCGGATCACGCTGAGCACCTACGCGGTCCGCGGCGACGGCACCTGCGGGACCTTCGCCGCGACGACGGCGACCACCGACGGCAACGGTCGCGCCACCGCCACCTACACGGGCTCGGGCGATCCGGTCGTGTGCGCGCTGGTCGCGCTCGAGGCGAAGGGCGGGTACTCCGCCATCAGCCGGGTCTACCAGGGGTCCACCGCGGCGACCGCGCCGAACGCCGAGGCCGACTTCCCGGCGGCCCTGGAGGCCGGCGGCGATGCCCGCTACGTCACCGCCACCTTCACCAACCCCGCGTCCGACCGGATCGACGGGGCACGCGTCGAGCTCGACGTCTTCCCGGCGGAGGGCAGCCGTACGCCGGTGGATTCGTCCCAGCTGCACGTCGACTACTCGCTCTCCGGAGAGGCCGGCCCGTTTCATCCGGTCGAGTTGACCGGCTCCACGGCGGAGGACGACGTGATCCGCGGCTATGTCGAGCCGGATGGCGGTCTGTCGATCGCCCCGCACAGCACCGACCAGGTGCTGCTCCGTGTGCAGCTCGCCTCCGGCGTTCCCACCTCCCCGCCGGGGCCGCAACTGTCGGCCGAACTCTTCCTGGATGCGGTCAACACGGCGACGGGATCGGGCACCACGATCGCCGACAGCTACGCGAGCGACCTCCGTATCGTGCCTGCAACTCCGTGGCTTCTGCGGCCGCGCGTGCTCGCAGCGATCGGGGCCGCAGCGGTCATCGTGGCGCTGGCGCTCATCCCCTGGGCGATCGTGTCCGGCCGCCGCCGCCGACGCGCCCGCTGACGTCGGAGATCTGCTCCCGATCGCGCCGAAACTCCATCCGCACCGCGGTCCGTCGGAGATTCGGGACCGTTTTACCGACGCAAGCGCGCCCGGCGGCCGAGTACCCCCAGTGGGACTCGAACCCACACTCGGGCGAGTTTAAGTCGCCTGCCTCTACCGATTGGGCTATGGGGGCCGAAGGTGCAGCGGGCCGACGAGCGGCGCGGACGGCCGCCGGTCGAGGTCTAGCGGTCGCGGTAGGGCGACTTGACCATCTGGACGATCGCGGCTGCGGCGATCCCGCCGCCGACGATCACGACGAGCCAGATGAATCCGATGAGCAGACCTTCCATGCGATCAACGCTACACCGTCGCCGCCGCCCGCCGCGTCTGCGAACTCCTTCAGCGGTTCCGGAGTCGTTCTCCAAGGTTCTGCGGCACACTCGTCGCAGACACCCTTTCTGGTGAGGTGTCCTCGGTCCGGCCGGTGCCCGGGATCCCCCGACGCGGGCGCCGGCCGGGCCTCCAGTCGGGCCCGCCACGGCCGGTTAGGCTCGATGCGTGACCACCCGGTGCCCGTGCCTGAGCGGCGAGACGTACGACGCCTGCTGCGGTCCGCTGCACCGCGGCGAGCCGGCCCCGACCGCGGAGCGTCTGATGCGGTCCCGGTTCAGCGCCTTCGCCCTCGGCGATGCCGCGTACCTGCTCCGCAGCTGGCATCCGTCCACGCGACCCGACGAGCTGGAGCTCGACCCCGACCTCCGCTGGTACCGCCTCGACATCGAGCGCACCGAGGGCGGAGGCCCGTTCGACCGGGACGGCGTAGTGGAGTTCGTCGCGTACTACAAGGGCAGCGAGCGGGGCAGCCTGCACGAGGTCTCGCGGTTCGCGCGCGAGGGGCGGGACTGGTTCTACGTGGATGCGCTCAGCGCATCCTGACGCAGATCACGGCACCGTGCGGTCGAGCGCCGGCGCGACGTAGCGCTCCCACAGCCACACCGCGACGCTGGCCGCGGCGAAGCCTGCGGCGACACCGACGATGACGATCACGCCGACACCCCGCTCGACGAGGGATGCCACGGGCAGCAGCAGCGCGAACAGGACCGTGTACACGACGATGCTCAGCCCGCCCCAGAGCCAACGCGACCACTGGGCGACGGCACGGCCCGCGAGCCCGCCGAGGGGGAGCAGCATGACGGAGGCCGAGCCGATGCCGATCAGGGCGAGCGCGTTGACGAGTTCGACCACGAATGCGCTGAAGGCCCCGGTGGGCGTGGGGAGCAGCCCCACTGCGAGCCAGGCGAGCACACCCAGGGCCGCGACGGCCGAGATCTGCACGGCCGCGATCCGTCCGCGGCGCGCGCGGCCGGCGTGCGGCGCCATCGACAGTCCGAGCACGAGGGCGAACAGCAGCGCGGGGGAGAGCCCGAGCAGGCGGGAGCCGAACGCCGCGACCGCGACCACGACGAGCAGTTCCGGCCGCACGGTGATCCGCGGCACGGGGAGGCCGAAATGCGGAGCCAGGGCTCGACCGGCGAGCACCCACACGGCGTTCACGCCGGCGACGGCGATCCCGATCGCGAGCAGCACCCGCAGGTAGGCGCCCGGGTCGGAGAGCGGCGTGGAGAGGGTCACCAGCACGGCCGCGGCGATTCCGACCACGGGTACGAGCCAGCGCGGTTGAGCCGGCGTGGACGGCGACCCGCCCGCAGCCGGTCCGTTGGAAGGCGTCGGCGTCCGCTCCGACCGCGCGGCGGCGCCGAACAGCGCCGACGCCTCCGCGACGTCGGAGCGCGGCCGGTTTCGGCCGAACACAGACACCCGGCGGCGCTCCCGATCTGCGCGGGCGGCACGCCCGCGGGCGAGTGCGGCGGTCAGCAGCCGCGCCGGCAGGACCAGCAGCAGAAGTGCGGCGACGGCGAGACCGACCGAGCGCATCCACCCGGGCAGCGAGGCCGCCGTCACGACCGGTGCCGAGGCGTTGGAGAAGGGCGTCGCGATCCACCCGCGGGTGTCGGGATGCAGCGGTCCGGCACCCGTCCCGCCACCGGCGGCGGGCGGCGCCGGCTCCGCGGGGGTCGGCGTCGGGGTCGGCGTACGCGTCGGCGACCGCGTCGACGGCGTGGTGGCCGCCGTGACGCCGAGGGTGACGGCGTTGCTCCCGGCGCTCACGTTCCCCGCGGCATCCCGCTGGAGGGCCGAGAGCGTGTACGCGCCCTCGGGGAGGGCTCCCTGGCACGTCCACGCGCCGGCGGCGACGTCCGCCGTGCAGACCACGGTCGTGCCCTGGGCGGTGGTGGCGTAGAGGGTCACATGCGCGCCGGTCTCACCGGTTCCGCCGAACGCGACCGCCGCACCGGCGAGGACGGACGTCCCGCTCGACGGGGAGGTGATGCCCGGGGCGGCGGGAGCCGTGCGGTCCACGTCGAGGGTGACCCGGCCGCTGGATGCGGACGCCTGCGATGAGAACGGAGCCGTCTGCGTCGCCGTCACGGTGTGGCGTCCATCCGGCAGCGACCCGCTGAGCACGCACGCCCAGCCGCCGTTGGCGTCCGCCGGGAAGGTGCAGCTCGCACCGGAGTCGGCGGTGACCGTGACGCTCGCGCCGGGGTAGGCGGTGCCGCGCACGCTGCCGCCGGTCGACACGACGCCGGTTCCGGCGATCACGGGCGGGTGCAGCACATCCACTCGGGCGCTGTCGGACCCGCTCAGGGTGGATTCGGCGCGAACGGAGACGCCGGGGCCGTCGGGCAGCGAGGCGATGGTGCAGCGCCAGTCGCCGTCGTCATCCACCGTGGCGGTGCAGCTCTGCGCGCTTCCGGGGGAGGAGCCGGCCGAGACGGAGATCGTGTCGGTCGGCGTCGCGGTGCCCGAGACGGCCAGCGGGAAGCTGCGCACCAGATCCGGGAGGCGGTCGATGCTCACCGGGCTCGGCGTCGGGGTCGGGGTCGGTGTGTCGGACGGTGACGAGGTGTCGGTCGGCGAGACGGCCGACGGCGTCGGAACGGCCGCCGGGCGCGCGGAAGCGGACGCCGGCGATGAGCCGGAGCCGGAGGAGAAGGAGGCTGCAGCGGACGAGGCTGCGGGTGACTGTGCTGCGGAAGAGCGGACTGCGGTGGAGCCGGATGCTGCGGTGGAACCCGATACTGCGAGTGCGGACGTCGATGCGCCGGCCGGGGGCGGTGACGCGGTGGCGGGGGGAGCCGTTCCGATGAGTCCGGCCGCGCTGAGCAGGAGCACGGCGAGCGCTGCGACGGCAGCGACGGACACCAGTCGGCGCGACCCCCGTGGCCGGACTGGTGGTGACACGTCGCTCGTAAATCCCCGCATTCCACCCCATTCCAGGGGGTACTGATAGCCGGTGTCAAACGAATCGCCCGCATTTGCGGCATACTGTGATCTGGGTCAACTGTCCCACTTTCTCCCGCGCGACGGAGCGCGGGTGGAGCCCGAGGAGTCCGGATGACGCGCATCCCGGTCGCAGACCGTCGCACCGCCCTGGTCCAGGCCGCCCTGCGCGTGATCGCCCGCGACGGTGTCGCCGCGGCCACGACCCGCCGGATCGTCGCCGAGGCCCGCATGCCGCTCGCCAGCTTCCACTACGTCTTCGAATCGCGTGACGAACTCATGGCCGAGCTCATCGAGGCGGCCGTCGGCAGCGAGCAGACCGACTTCGCGCCCGCACTCACCGTTGAAGCCGGAGGGGCGGGGATGCGCGACGCGGTCCGCGCGGGCCTCCAGCACTACTTCGACGGCGTCCGCGCCGATCCGGGCCGCGAGAAGGCGATGTTCGAGCTGACTCACTGGGCTCTGCGCGAGCCGGGCTTCGAGCCGCTCGCGCGCCGGCAGTACGCGCGCTATCACGAGGTCGCGGCGCACGCTGCGGCAGAGACCGCGCGCCTGGCGGGATACGAGTGGACGCGCCCCCTCGACGAGATCGCCCGCATCCTGGTCTCCTTCACCGACGGCCTCACCGTCGGCTGGCTGGTCACCCGAGACGACGCGGCGGCCGCCGCCGTGATGGATGTGGCGGCCGACGCCCTCGCCGCCCTCGCCGTCCCGACCTCCGAACCGCACCACCGCACCACGCACCACACCCCCGCCCCCTCGACGAACGCAGGTGCACGATGACGAACACGACGACGCCGGCGGTCTTCGCCGAGCCGGTGCGCAAGGTCCCAGGACGGTGGATCGCCGCCTTCGCCGTCGCCTGGCTGGGCGTGTGGATGGCGCAGCTCGCGCCCATCCAGAAGCTCCTGCCCGACCAGGTGCAGGCGCAGCTGCATACCGACTCGTGGGTGGACAACGTGATCGCCTTCGGGGTCATCTCGGGCATCTCCGGCGTGTGCGCCATCGTCGCCTACCCGCTGACCGGCGCCCTCTCCGACCGCACCACCAGCCGCTTCGGCCGCCGCCGCCCGTGGATCGCCGCCGGAGCCGTCGTCTTCGCCGTCTCCCTGGTGCTGCTCGGGCTTCAGACCACCATGGTCGGGATGGGCGTGTTCTGGTCGCTCGCGCTGACCGGCTTCTGCATCCTCACCGCCGCGCTCACCGCCACGATCAGCGACCAGGTACCCGTCGATCAGCGCGGCTACGTCAGCGGGTGGATCAGCGCACCCCAGGCGATCGGCATCATCCTCGGCGTCGCCCTGGTCACCTACGTCTTCGTCGGCGCGTTCGTCGGCTACACGGCGATGGCGGTGCTGCTGGTGGTGCTCGTGCTGCCGTTCCTGTTCCTGCCGGACGCGGTGCTGCCGGTGGAACTGCGCGAGCGGATGTCGTTCCGCGGCGTCATCGAGGGCCTGTGGATCAGCCCGCGTGAGCATCCCGACTTCGGCTGGACGCTGCTCAGCCGCGTGCTGGTCAACTTCGGCAACGCGTTCGGCACGTCGCTGCTGCTCTACTTCCTCGAGTTCGGCCTGCGCGATCCGAACGCCGACGACGACCTGCTCATCCTCATCCTGGTCTACATGGTGTTCGTGATCGTGGCGTCGCTCGTGCTCGGCCGGCTGTCCGACCGTCTCGGCCGCCGCAAGGCGTTCGTGTTCGCGTCCTCCGCCGTGCAGGGCGTCGCGGCGCTGCTGCTCGCGTTCGTCCCGCAGCTGTCGGTCGCGATCGTCGCCGCCGCGCTCCTCGGCATCGGGTACGGCTGCTTCCTGTCGGTGGATCAGGCGCTCGCCACCCAGGTGCTGCCCGACCCGGAGAGCCGCGGGAAGGACCTCGGCATCATGAACATCGCCCTGGCCGTTCCGCAGGCGGTCGCGCCCTTGTTCGGCGCGATGATCGTGGCGGCGCTGGGCGGCTTCGCCGGTCTGTTCGTCCTGTCGGCCGTGTTCGCGTTCGCGGGAGCGCTCGCGGTCGCCCGAGTGAAAGCGGTGCGCTGATGAGCGACCTCGACCTGTCCACTCCACCGGCTCCGTCCGAGCGGACGTGGACGACGCCCGACGTCTTCTGGCCGTCGCTCTCCGCGGCGACCGCGCGGCTCGATCCTCCGCTCGCGGTTCTCCATCTGCCCGCCCTGCGGCACAACGCCCACGACCTGCTGCGCCGGGCGGCCGGGCCGTCGGACCGGCCGGCGAAGGCCATCCGGGTCGCCTCCAAGTCGGTGCGGGTGCGCTCGGTGATGGATGCGGTGCTCGCCCTCCCGGGGTACGCGGGCGTGCTCGCCTACACGCTCCCGGAGGCGCTGTGGCTCGCGGAGGGCGACGTGGAGCACCCGCCGATCGAGGATGTCGTCGTCGGCTACCCGACCGCCGATCGCGCCGCGATCGCCCGCCTCGCCGCTTCACCCGAGCTCGCTGCCCGCGTCACGCTCATGGTCGACTCGATCGCCCACCTCGACTTCATCGACGCGGTGGTTCCGCCGGCGCAGCGCCAGACCATCCGGCTGTGCCTCGAACTCGACTCCTCCTGGTTCGCGCCGGTGCTCGGCCATGTCGGGGTGTTCCGGTCGCCGCTGCACTCGGCGGCGTCGGTGCGCACCGTGGCCGAGGAGATCGTGCGGCGCCCGGGCTTCGCGCTCGTCGGGATGATGGGATACGAGGCGCAGATCGCCGGCCAGGGCGACAACCCGCCCGGCAAGCCGGCATGGGGTGCGACCCTGCGGTGGATGCAGAAGAACTCTCGCGACGAGCTCCTCGGCCGGCGCGCGGAGGCGGTCGCCGCGGTGCGTCGCATCGCCGATCTGGAGTTCGTGAACGGCGGAGGGACCGGCTCCATCGAGTTCACCGCCTCCGACGAGTCGGTCACCGAGATCGCCGCGGGAAGCGGACTGTTCGGCGGTCACCTGTTCGACACCTACCGGTCGTTCCATCCGGCGCCGGCCGCATCCTTCGCCCTCTCGGTCGTGCGCCGGCCGAACCCGGAGACGGCGACCCTGCTCGGCGGGGGCTGGATCGCCTCGGGGCCGCCCGGGCCCGACCGGATGCCGAAGGTCGAGTGGCCGACCGGCCTCAGCATGGTCGCTCGCGAGATGGCCGGCGAGGTGCAGACGCCGCTCACCGGCGCCGCGGCCGGCGTGCTGCGCATCGGCGACCGGGTCTGGCTGCGGCACACGAAGTCCGGCGAGCTCAGCGAGCACGTCGACGCCTTCCAGCTGGTGGACACCGTAGACGGGCGGGCGCGCGTGGTCGGCGAAGCCGGGACCTACCGCGGCGACGGGAAGGTATTCCTGTGACGGCGGTCGGCGGCCTGTGGCGCAACTGGGGCCGGACCGAGGCGGTGCGCCCGCAGCGCGTGGAGCGCCCGGCCACGGCCGAGGCCGTGCAGCGCGCGGTGCAGGCGGCGAACCGGACTGGGATGCGCGTCAAAGCGGTCGGCGCCGGGCACAGCTTCACGGGCATCGCGGTGGCACCGGGCGTGCAGCTCGACCTCGAAGACCTGAACGGCATCCGCGACGTCGACCTCGAACGCGGGCGTGTGACGCTGGCGGCCGGCACACACCTCCACCAGCTGCCGCGGCTGCTGCGGCCGCACGGGCTCGGGCTCGAGAACATGGGGGATATCGACCGGCAGACCATCGCCGGGGCGACCTCCACCGGCACGCACGGCACGGGCGGATCGTTCGGCGGGCTGGCGACGCAGATCGTCGGGCTCACCCTGGTCACCGGCACAGGAGAGCTGCTGCACATCGACGAGACGGAGAACGCCGACCTGCTTCCCGCCGCGCGCCTCGGGCTCGGGGCGCTCGGCGTCATCGTCGACATCACCCTGCAGTGCGTTCCCGCGTACCTGCTGCAGGCGGTCGAGCGACCCGAACCGCTGCAGGCGACCATGGAGTCGTACCTGGAGCGGTCGGCGGGGGAGGACCACTTCGAGTTCTACTGGTTCCCGCACACCGAGACGGCCCTCACCAAGACCAACACGCGCCTGCCTCTGACGGCCGAACGGAAACCGCTCCCGCGGGTCGGCCGGTGGGTGGACGACGAACTGCTCGCCAACGGCCTCTATCGGGGAGTGTGCGCGCTCGGCACGGCGGCGCCCGCCGTCATCCCGCCGTTCAGCCGGCTCGCGCAGCGCCTCACGGGAAACCGCGACTTCACCGACCACGCGCCGCGGGTGTACGTCACCAACCGCACGGTGCGGTTCCGGGAGATGGAGTACGCCCTGCCGCGGGAGGCCGTGCCCGAGGCGCTCGCCGAGGTGAAGGCGCTCATCGAGCGGAAGGGATGGCGGATCTCGTTCCCGATCGAGGTGCGGAGCGCCGCGGCCGACGACAACTGGCTCTCGACGGCGTACGGGCGCGAGACGGGCTACATCGCCGTGCACCGGTACTACCGGGAGGACCAGCGCGAGTACTTCGCCGCGGTCGAAGAGATCATGGTTACCCACGACGGGCGCCCGCACTGGGGCAAGCTGCACAGCCGGGATGCGGACGCGCTGCACGCCACGTACCCGCGCTTCGACGACTTCCTGGCCGTCCGCGACCGCCTCGACCCCGAGCGCCGCTTCGAGAACGCCTACCTCCGCCGCGTCCTCGGTCCGTAGCCCGCCGAGGTGCACGTCGTGGTCGTTAAACCGCCGGAATAGCAGCCACAAGGTGCACTTCGGCGGCTAGAAGCTGCCGCCCATTTGCTCGAGGCGCTCTACGCGCTGGGGGATCGGGGGGTGGGTGGAGAACAGACGCGCCATGAGGCCCGGCTTCAGCGGGTCGTTGATCCACAGGTGGGCCATGGACGAGTTCTGCTTCTGCATGGGACGGCCGTAGGCCTCCAGCTTCAGCAGCGCGCTGGCCAGGGCGTCCGGGTGGCGGGTCGTCATCGCGCCGGTGGCGTCGGCGAGGTATTCGCGCTGCCGCGACACGGCCAGCTGCACGAGGGTCGCCACCAGGGGAGCGACGATCGCGGCGATCAGCCCGAACACCAGCACGACCGGGTTTCCGCCCCCGTTGTTGTTGTTGCGGTTGCCGCCGAAGAACGCCATGCGGAGGAAGATGTCGGCGATGAAGCCGATGGCCACGGTCAGGCCGAAGACGATCATCCCGAGCCGGATGTCGTAGTTGCGCACATGCCCGAGCTCATGCGCCATGACGCCCTCGAGCTCGGCGTCGGTCATGATGTCGAGCAGCCCGGTCGTCGCGGCGACGGAGGCGTGCTCCGGGTCGCGGCCGGTCGCGAACGCGTTGGGCGCCGGATCGTTGACGATGTAGACGGCCGGCATCGGCGTGCCCGTCGCGATGGACAGGTTCTCGACGACGTTCCACAGTCGTGGGTTGTCCGCCTTCTGGATCGGGATTGCGCCCGACATGCTCAGCGCCTGACTGCTGGCCAGGTAGTACTGGAAGAGCGCGTAGAGCACCGCTCCGACGAGCACTACGACGAGGATCGTGTAGCTCTGGTAGATGTACGCCGCCAGCCATCCGAGCGCACCGATGAGTACCAGGAACAGCAGGATGATGAAGACGGTGTTGCGCTTGTTCCTGGCGATCGCCCTGTACATCTACGCCCTAGAACTGGACGCGCGGGGGCTCGGCGATCGCGGCGAGGTTGTCGACCTCGAAGAACTCGCGCTCGGTGAAGCCCAGGCGTCGGGCGAACAGGTTGTTGGGGAACACCTTGATCTTGGTGTTGAACTCGCGCACCCCGCCGTTGTAGAACCGGCGCGACGCCTGGATCTTGTCCTCGGTGTCGACCAGGTCGGCCTGCAGGCGCAGGAAGTTCTGGCTCGCCTGCAGCTGCGGGTAGGCCTCAGCCACGGCGAAGATGCTCTTCAGCGCGGTCTGCATGTGGTTCTCGGCGACGGACGCCTCACCCGGCGTCTGCGCGGACAGCGTCTCGGCGCGCGCCTGCGTCACCGATTCGAACACGCCTCGCTCGTGCGCGGCGTATCCCTTGACCGTCTCGATGAGGTTCGGGATGAGGTCGGCACGGCGCTTCAGCTGGACCGTGATGTCGCTCCACGCCTCGTCCACCCGGACCTTGAGGGTGACCAGCGAGTTGTAGGTGGCCCACAGGTAGATCCCGATGATCGCGACGATCACGACGACGATGATGACCGGAATGAGCCATTCCATGTTCGCAGAACTCCTTGTGTGCCAGGCGCCGGGTCGAGCAGATGCGCAGACCTCATCCTAGCTTCGGCGGAGCCGGCTCTCACCGCGTTCTCATCACACTCGAAGCAAGCGCATCGGCTGTGGACAGCACCCTCGATCTGCGCCGCGGCGTGCAGAATGGGGCCGTGAGCGAAGCAGTCGCGCGGCGACGTCCCGGACGGCCGCGGAAGGAACGCGGGGCCGGGTCCGCGCGGGCGTCGATCATGCGTGCGGCGGCCGAGGAGTTCGCCGAGCGCGGGTACGAGGCGGCGTCGCTGCGGGCGGTCGCCCGGCGTGCGGGCGTCGACCCGGCGCTCGTCCACCACTACTTCGACGACAAGGCCGACCTGTTCACCGCCACGCTCGAGGCGCCGCTCCGGCCGGACCGCGCGGTGGATCTGATCCTCGCCGGCACGCAGCACGACATCGGCGAGCGACTGGTCGCCTACCTGCTGGAGCGCCTGGATGACGAGAAGTCCGGCCGCCGCATGGTCGTCATCCTGCGCACCGCGCTCAGCTCCGGCCCGGGCACGCGCATGGTGCGCGAGTTCCTGCTACGGGAGGTCCTCTCCAAACTCGCGGGGCTGGTCGGGGGAGAGGATGCGGAACTGCGCGCCGAACTCGCCGCCAGCCAGCTGGTCGGCCTGATCATGACGCGGTACGCCCTCCGGGTCGAGCCCATCGCCGGCACGCCCCGGGAGGAACTCGCGCGTCGTGTCGGCGCCGTCGTGCAGTGGCACCTGTTCGAAGCGCCGGGCGCGCCTCTTGACGCGGAGCCTCCCGCAGGCGAATAATTCATCACATGATGAATTCGCGGAGGACGTCCGCGGAAGCGGGCGACGACGCCCTCGCCGATGCGATCGCCATCGAGGGGCTCCGGGTGCGGCGCGGCCGCACCGACGTCCTCCACGGGCTCGACCTCCGCATCCCGCGCGGCCAGGTCGTCGGCCTGCTGGGGCCGAGCGGCTGCGGCAAGACGACGCTGATGCGCGCGGTCGTCGGCGTGCAGCGGGTGAAGTCGGGCACCGTGACGGTGCTCGGCCAGCCCGCCGGAACAGCGGCCCTCCGCCACCGGGTCGGGTACGTCACCCAGGCGGCCAGCGTCTACGACGACCTCACCATCCGCCAGAACCTCGAGTACTTCCGCCGGGTGCTGGGAGCCGGGCGCGCCGACGTCGACCGCGCGATCACCGCGACCGATCTCGACGAGCACTCCGGTCGCCTGGTCTCGACCCTGTCGGGAGGTCAGCGCAGCCGGGTCTCCCTCGCCGCGGCCCTGCTAGGCTCGCCCGACCTCCTCGTGCTCGACGAGCCGACGGTCGGGCTCGACCCGCTGCTCCGCGTCGAGCTGTGGGGGCTGTTCTACCGTCTCGCCGAGGCCGGCACCAGCCTCCTGGTGTCGAGCCATGTCATGGATGAGGCCAGCCGCTGCGACCGCCTCATCCTGATGCGCGAGGGCGCCGTGCTCGCCGATGCGACCCCCGCGGAGCTACTCGCCGAGACCGGAGCCGACGACGCCGAAGGCGCCTTCCTCGCGCTGCTGCGCCGCCACCACGCCCGGCACGCCCTGCCGGACGCCGAGCCGGATGCCGAACCGGAGAGCGGAACGGAGGTGGGAACGCCATGAACCCGACCCGCACGCTCGCGACCACCGGCCGCGTGCTCACCCAGATCCGTCATGACCCGCGCACCGTCGTGCTCCTGCTGGTGGTGCCCGCGCTCCTCGTGGGGCTCGTCGCCTGGATCTTCACCGACACCCCGGTGTTCCAGACCATCGGCCCGGCCATCCTCGCCCTGTTCCCCTTCATCGTGATGTTCCTGGTGACGTCGATCACCACTCTGCGGGAGCGGAGGACCGGCACCCTGGAGCGCCTGCTGTCGATGCCTCTCGGCCGCAGCGACTTCATCCTCGGCTACACGCTCGCGTTCGGGCTGCTCGCGGTGGTGCAGGCGCTCATCGCGTCGGCGTACGCGCTGTGGGTGTGCGGGCTCGACGTGAAGGGCGACCCCTGGTTGCTGGTGGCCGTCGCGGTGACGGATGCCGTGCTCGGCAGCACCCTCGGACTGTTCGCGAGCGCGTTCGCCCGCACCGAGTTCCAGGTCGTGCAGTTCATGCCGCTGCTGGTGTTCCCGCAGATCCTGCTCGGCGGGATCTTCCTCCCGCGCGACCAACTCCCCGCCGGCCTGAAGGAGATCAGCGACTGGCTGCCGCTGTCGCACGCGGTGGATGCGCTGAACGCCGTCGCGACGAACTCGCACGACGCCGCCTACGTGGGCGGTCAGCTCCTCATCATCGGAGCGTTCGCGGTCGCCGCTGTCGTCTTCGGGGCGCTGACCCTGCAGCGCCGGACCGCGTGACGGCTGGCGGCCCGTTCCGCTTCCGTAGGTGAAACCGCCGCAGATCTCCGACGCACCGCGGTGCGGATGGAGATCCGGGGCGGATGCGGCGGGATCTCCGACGGGAGGTGGCGGAGCTCCGACGCAGGCGGCCCGGCGAGACCGCTACGCGCTCGCCTCTTCGTCGGAGACCGGCAGCTCGGCGGTGCCCGTGTAGCGGTAGCGGACGCGCGAGCCCGTGCGCGGTTCGTCGATCGGCCGCCACTCGGTGCCCACATTGTCGTCGCCCACGATCGAGACGTCGCGGATGACGTCCTTCGGCTGCCCGTCGACCAGCGACTGGATGACCTCGGCGTAGACCTCGGAGTCCGGATTGAGCAGCACGGCGACGTAGTGATCCGACTGCCGCACCTCGCGGGCCGGAACCCACAGCCGCTCGTCGAACTGCACCAGCGCACCGCCGTCGGCGGCCGCGTGCGGCCTGACCCCGGTGACGATCCCGTCGAGCCAGGTGTCGCCGTCGTGGTACGCGTACAGCTCGCGCATCGGCGTCTCGTAGTCGGCCTCGTCGGCCCCGTCCTGATCCAGATAGTCCAGTGGTGACGTCGTCATGCCCCGAACCCTACCCCCGCCCGCAGCGCGCCCGCGAGGAGCGGCGCGAGGTCGCCGCGCGCACCGTCGGCCACCTCGACGCGCTCCAGTCCCTGCCACGCGGCCGTCGAATCCAGCAGCGGGAGGAGCCGGTCGATCGTCGCCGGGGGAGCGCCCGGCTCCGTCCACGCCGACTGCACGCGCAGGACGCCCGCCTGCCGGTCGCTCTTCAGGTCGATGCGCCCGACCAGGGCGTCGTCGAGCAGGATCGGCAGCGAGTAGTACCCGTACACGCGCTTCGGCGCCGGCGTGTAGATCTCGATGCGGTAGTGGAAGCCGAACATCCGCAGCGCCCGGTCGCGGTACCAGACCACCGGGTCGAACGGCGACAGCAGTGCCGCGGCCTCGATCTGCCGCGGCTTGCGGGCGTCGCGGTGCATCCACGCGCGCAGCGGCCGGCCGGCGCTCTCCCAGCCGGGCACCTGGACGGGGACGAGCTCGCCCGCATCCTCCAGCTCCTGCAGGGCGACGGCGACGCGCGGGCCCTTGATGCGGTAGTAGTCGGCGAAGTCGCGCGCGGTGCCGATGCCGTGCGCGACGGCGGCCCGGCGCAGGAGCTCCCGGATCGCGTCCTCATCGCTCACGGTCTGCTCCAGCACGCTCGCCGGCAGCACGTCGGCGGCCAGCCCGTAGCGGCGCTGGAACCGGGTGCGCCCGGCGATCGCCACCTCGCCGAACAGGAACATCCGCTCCAGTGCGCGCTTGACCTCCGACCAGCCCCACCACGGTCCGGTGCGGTGATTGGCATCGTGCTCGATGTCGCCGGCGACCAGCGGGCCGCGCTCGGCGAGCTCGCCGCGCAGCCACTCGACCGTGCTCTCGTTGACGTCGAACCAGCTCCCCGGGCCGCCGTACCGGGCGCGGTAGTCGCGCATGCGCCAGGCGAACAGCGGCCAGTCCTCCGTGCGCATGAAGGCGGCCTCGTGCGGCCAGTACTCGGTGTACGGGCCGCGCGCGTCGAAGGTGAGCCGGTCGAGGAGGCCGCGGTCGTAGGCGCCCAGGCGTGCGAACGCGGGGAGGTAGTGGCTGCGCTCGAAGACGTTGACCGAGTCGATCTGCAGCAGCCGCAGGCGGTCCATCAGCCCGTTGAGCTGCCGGGTGCCGACCGCGTCGGGATGCGGCCGGCCGAAGCCCTGCGCGGCCAGCGCGATGCGACGTGCGAGTGCGGGGGAGACCTGTTCGACCACGCGACGACCCTATCGACAACCCCGGACACCGGACGTTCACCGCCGCGTCACCGGCACGCGACCGCCCGGACGCCTGGCCTTCCTACCGTGACCACGTCCGGGCGCTCCGCCCGGTCGACACCTTGCACTGGAGGAAACCCGTGATCAACAAGCGCGCACGTGTCGCCGGCTTCGCCGCCGCGGCCGCCGTCGTCGCACTCTCGCTCTCCGCCTGCTCCGGTGGCGCGAGCGCCAGCACCGCAGACACCGCGAAGATCAACTCCGCCACCGACGTCGCGTCGGCCGGCGGGATGGACGCGCTGGTCGCGGCCGCGAAGAAGGAGGGCAGCCTCAACATCATCGCGACGCCGGGCGACTGGGCGAACTACCAGGAGATCTTCGACGGCTTCACCAAGAAGTACGGCATCACGATCAACCCGAGCCAGGACAGCGCCTCCAGCCAGGAGGAGATCGACGCCGCCAAGAAGCTCAAGGGCCAGGACACCGCCCCGGACACCTTCGACGTCGGCTCCTCGGTCGCGCTCGCGAACACCGAGTACTTCGCGCCGTACAAGCCGACCGGCTGGGACGACATCCCCGACAACCAGAAGGAGAAGGACGGCCTCTGGAAGGTCGGCTACTACGGCGTCATG
Organism: Leifsonia sp. 1010; assembly: GCF_031455295.1. NCBI lineage: Bacteria > Bacillati > Actinomycetota > Actinomycetes > Micrococcales > Microbacteriaceae > Leifsonia > Leifsonia sp. 1010. Next base: position 99,615 of record NZ_JAVDSL010000005.1, on the reverse strand, counting down.
GCGGTCGGCTACGACGCCAACAAGATCAAGACCGCTCCGAAGTCGTTCGGCGACCTCCTGAAGCCGGAGTTCAAGGGCGCGGTCGCGCTCAACGGCAACCCGACCCAGGCGGCGGCAGCGGCCGGCGCCGTCGCATACGCCACCCTGCAGAACGGCGGGACGCTCGACGACCTGACTCCCGGCATCGACTGGTTCACCAAGCTGAAGAAGGCCGGCAACTGGAACGCCGCCGACGGCAAGCCGAACACCATCGCCTCGGGTGAGACCCCGGTGCTGCTCGACTGGTCGTTCAACCAGAAGGGCTACGCCACCTCCGACACCATCAAGGGCGGCGGCGTGAACTGGAAATACGTCGTGCTCCCGGGCACCGCGTACGTCGGCTACTACAACCAGGCCATCAACAAGGACGCCCCGCACCCCGCGGCCGCGCGCCTCTGGGAGGAGTACCTCTACAGCGACGCCGCCCAGAACGCATGGCTGAAGGGCGGCGCCTACCCGGCGCGCGTCGACGCGATGGAGAAGGCCGGGACGCTCGACAAGGACGAGTTCCCGGGCAAGCTGGATGAGGTGGCCGTCATGAGCGACAAGCAGGCCACCGACGCCGGCACCCTGCTGAACGCCAAGTGGGCGAACGCGGTCGGCTGATGACCGAGACCGTCACAGGCGCCGCGGCGCCTGCGGTCGGACGCACCGCCGCCGGAGTCTCCGAGACGGAGACCCGGCGGCGGCCGTCGTCGGCCCGGCCCGCTGTCGAGCGGCCGGCACGCCGCCGCCGGACGGGCGCGGCCGCCGTGCTGGGGCTGACCCCGTTCGCGTTCTACGTCATCGTGTTCCTCGCCATCCCGACCGTCGTCGCGGTGGGCAGCGGGTTCCTCGACGACGCCGGCCGCTTCACCTGGGCGAACCTCACCGGTCTCGCCGAGCCGGCCATCGCCGGTTCCTTCTTCGGCGCGTTCTGGCTCTCGGCCGTGACCGCCGTCGTCGGTGCGATCGCCGGAGCCGCGCTCTGCTTCGCCTTGCTCCGCTCGCGGTCCGGCGGCGTGACCCGCTCCCTGGTGGATTCGGCCAGCAGCGTCCTCGCCCAGTTCGGCGGCGTCATGCTCGCCTTCGCCTTCATCGCCACGATCGGCGCGCAGGGCCTGGTGACGGTGCTGCTGCGGAACGTCGCGCACATCAACATCTACGAGAACGGGGTCTGGCTTTACACGGTGCCCGGCCTCATCCTCCCGTATCTCTACTTCCAGATCCCGTTGATGGTCATCACCTTCATGCCTGCGCTGGAGGGACTCCGCCCGCAGTGGCTGGAGGCGACGGCGACGCTCGGCGGCAGCCGCTGGACGTACTGGACGCGCGTGGGCGGCCCCATCCTGCTCCCGTCGTTCCTCGGCAGCCTGCTGCTGCTGTTCGCCAACGCGTTCTCGTCGTACGCGACGGCCGCGGCCCTCGTCGGCCAGGCGAACAACATCGTCTCGCTGCAGATCCGGCAGGCGCTCATCAGCGAGACCGTGCTCGGCCGGGCGAACCTGGCCGGGGCGATGGCTCTCGGGATGCTGCTGGTGATGGTCGTCGTCATGCTCGGCTACTCGGCCCTGGTGCGACGGACGGCGCGGTGGCAGCGATGAGCCGCGCGATCGAGACGCGACCCCGCGCCGCCCGCCCGCGCCCGATCCGCCGTCGCGCGCCCGAGCTGCGGCTCGGACCCGGTCCCGTCGTCCGCGCCGTGATCTGGACGGTACTCGGGCTGTTCTTTCTCATCCCGCTGTTCTCGATGGTCGAGTTCACCCTGCGCACCGCAAAGCCCGGCGTGTACAACCTCGACCGTTGGGTGGCCGTGTTCTCGGGCGAGACGACCCGGTACGACCGCGTCTACCAGGGCCTCGGCAACTCGCTCGTGCTCGCCGTCGTCACGGTCGCGATCGTCCTCCTCGTGCTGCTGCCGACGATCGTGCTCGTCGAACTGCGGTTCCCGAAGCTGCGCAGGCTGCTGGAGGGGATCTGCCTGCTGCCGATCATGATCCCGGCGATCGTGATGGTCGTCGGGCTCGCTCCGACCTACGCGGTCGTGACCGAGGTCTTCGGCTCCGGCGCCTGGACACTCGCCTTCGCGTACGGCATCACCGTGCTGCCGTACGCCTACCGCGCGATCCAGAGCAACGTCGCCGCCGTCGACATGATCACGCTCAGCGAGGCCGCCCGGTCGCTCGGCGCCGGCTGGTGGACGGTGTTCTGGCGCGTCCTCGTGCCGAACCTGCGCCGCGGCATCCTCGCCGCCTCCGCGCTCTCCGTCGCCGTCGTGCTGGGCGAGTTCACCATCGCCTCGCTGCTCTCCCGCGTCAACCTGCAGACCTCCCTGCTGCTGGTGTCGCAGTCCGACCCCTTCGTCGCGGTCATCTTCGCGCTCCTCGCGCTGGTGTTCGCGTTCGTCCTCCTCGTCGTCGTCGACCGCCTCGTGAGCGTCCGGCGCCGCACCGCGAAAGGCTGACATGACCGCCCTCGAGACCCCGCTCCTCGCCTCCCGCACCGGCTCCACCGTCGAGCTGCGCGACCTCGTCCGCGACTTCGGCGGCGGCGTCGGCCTGTCGGGCTTCGACCTCGAGGCCGCGCCGGGGGAGCTGATCGCCCTCCTCGGCCCGAGCGGGTGCGGAAAGACCACCGCGCTCCGCTCGCTCGCCGGACTCGAGCGGGTGGACAGCGGCAGCATCCTCATCGACGGCCGCGACGTCACCGACGAGCCCACCAGCCGACGCGACCTGGGGATGGTGTTCCAGTCGTACTCGCTGTTCCCGCACCTCACCGCGGGCCAGAACGTCGAGTTCGGGCTGCGGATGCGCAAGGTCGCCCCCGCGGACCGCCGCCGCCGCGCCGCGGAGGCCCTCGAGCTGGTCGGGCTCGACCACCACGCGGGCCGGTACGCGCACCAGCTGTCCGGCGGCCAGCAGCAGCGCGTCGCCCTCGCCCGCGCACTCGTCACCGAGCCGCGCGTCCTGCTGCTCGACGAACCGCTGTCGGCGCTCGACGCGAAGGTCAGGGTCCAGCTCCGGGATGAGATCCGCCGCATCCAGACCGAGCTGGGCATCACCACGTTCTTCGTCACGCACGACCAGGAGGAGGCGCTCGCCGTCGCCGACCGGGTCGCCGTGATGCGCGCGGGTCGGATCGAGCAGATCGGCAGCCCGGAGGAGCTGTACCACCGCCCCGCGACCGCGTTCGTCGCGGAGTTCGTCGGCCTGACGAATCGGGTGGACGGCGTGGTCGCCGGCGGGCGGCTCACCGTCCTCGGGCACGAGGTGCCGCTCGCCTCCGACGCGGTCGACGGCCCGGTGACCGCCTACCTGCGGCCGGAGGATGTGGTGCTCGCCGGCGGCGGCATCCCCGCGGTCGTGCTCACGACGAGCTTCCTCGGCGCCCTGCGCCGCACGCGCGTCCGCCTGGAGGACGGCACCGAGCTCTCCCTGCAGCACGGCGCCCGCGAGCGGCCGGAACCGGGCGAGCGCGTTGCCGTGGGGCTCACGGGCTCTCCGGTCACCATCGCACCGCGCGACGCCGGAAATGGGGCAGTCCCGGCGCGCTGACCGCGGAGTAGAGTCCGCGCATGTCCAGCGAGACTCCGAATCGGGGTGGGCGTGCGGGGGAGGACGCAGAAGTCGCTGTGCAGATCGATCCCGCAACGTTCGAGAAGACCCAGTCCCTCACGGACATCGCGCACCGCATCTCGGTGCACGATGTCATCACTTTCCCCTGGTACCGCCCCATCGACACCATCAGCCCCACGCACACCGTGGGGAAGGGACGGACCAACCTGACGCTCATCGCGTCCGACATCATGCAGACGGACACGACCGGCACTCCGTACGCGTCGTTCACGTACCGCCCGACACCGTCCGGCGGGCCGGGCGTCTCGGTGCACTTCACGCCAGGCGACTACGGGGCGACGGCGGTCGGCGACTACGTCGTCACCTTCGTCATCGCGGCGAACGGCAGCGTGAACCTCACGGTCGGCGGGTTCGCCGGCGGCACGACGCCGACCGGCCTCGGTCCGCGGACGGTCAACGGGAACGTCGCCGTCGTGGTCGGGCTGAAACAGGTGCCGCCGACGCAGGTGACGTACGCCTCCATCCAGCAGACCGGCGGGGCCACGTGGCAGTGGTACCGGACGGCCATCGAGTATCCGCCGCTGATCCTGCAGCTCTGAGCTGGCGGGCCTCACCCGTGCCCGCAGCATCCCCTGATCCGTCCGGCTGTCAAGGGGCCGGGAGCCGCGGCGGCGTTTCGGCGAAGGAACGGAGCCGCGGCCTACACTGACGGTCATGTCCGACATCGACCGCCCCGTCCCGTCGCCCACGACTGCGCCCGGAGCCGGCCCCGAGGCCAACCGCGCACCGGCCCGCGCCTGGTTCCAGCGCCGCCGCCGAGAACTCGGTGAGCCGATCGAGTCCGCCGACGAGACGGTCCCGCGCGGGATGCGCATCGCCGGTGCGTGGTCGTGGCGGCTGCTGGTGATCGGCGCGGTCCTCGCCGTCGTCATCTTCCTGATCATCCAGCTGAAGCTCATCGTCATCCCCGTGCTCATCGCGGTGCTGCTGGCGGGGCTGCTGGTGCCGTTCAAGGACTTCCTGGTGCGGCATCGCTGGCCGAAGTGGCTGGCGATCGTGGTCGTGCTGATCACGCTGATCGTCGTCGTCGGCGGTCTGCTGTACCTGGCGATCTGGCAGGTGACGCGGCAGAGCGGGGAGCTGCAGAAGCAGTCCGTCGCCTCCTTCAACGACCTGCAGGCCTGGCTGACGAGCGGACCGCTCGGGCTCAGTCCCGACCAGATCAGCAACGCGTTCGCCTCGATCGGGAAGTCGATCCAGCAGGACGGCCAGGTGTTCCTCTCGGGCGCGCTATCGGTCGGCTCCACCCTCGGGCACGTCTTCGCCGGGGCGCTGCTCGTGCTGTTCAGCACCATCTTCATCCTCATCGACGGCCGGAGCATCTGGGGGTGGATCGTCCGCGTCTTCCCGAAGCGGTCGCGCGCTGCGATCGACGGGGCCGGCCAGGCCGGCTGGGTGACGCTGAAGAACTTCGCGAAGGTCCAGGTGCTGGTCGCGTCGATCGACGCGCTCGGTATCGGCCTCGGGGCGTTCTTCCTCGGGCTGCCGCTCGTCATCCCGATCTCGGTCCTCGTGTTCCTCGGCTCGTTCATCCCGGTCGTCGGCGCCGTCGTCACCGGAGCGCTCGCGATCTTCATCGCGCTCGTCTTCAAGGGCTGGGTGTTCGCGCTGATCATGCTCGGCGTCGTGCTGCTGGTGCAGCAGATCGAGGGACACATCCTGCAGCCGCTCATCATGGGCAGCGCCGTGAAGGTCCACCCGCTCGCCGTGGTGCTCGCCGTCGCGGCCGGATCGCTGCTGGCCGGCATCCCCGGCGCCCTGTTCGCCGTGCCCTTCGTCGCCGTGCTGAACGTGATGGTGCACTACATCGCGAGCGGCGTCTGGCGGAACGTGCCGCCGGAGAACTACACGCCGCCGGAGCGGGCGATCTGGGAGACGGTCCCTCGGCCGGTGCGCCGCCCGCCCGCGCGGTCGTAGCGCGAGCACGCATACAGTCGCCGGCATACGAGCGCCGCTAGGCTGAGCGCGTGGCAACCGCGACCGAACACACGCGCACCCCGTTCGCAGGCCCCAGCCTGGACGAGTTCGAGGCTGCGCGCGCCATCGTCGCCCACGTCGCCCAGCCGACGCCGATGGAGTCATCGCGGTTCCTGACCGAGATCCTCGGCGCCCCCGTGCTCCTCAAATGCGAGAACCTTCAGCGCACCGGCTCCTACAAGATCCGCGGCGCCTACAACCGGATGTCGAAGCTGAGCGCCGAGGAGCGCGCACGCGGCGTCGTCGCCGCCTCCGCGGGCAACCACGCGCAGGGCGTCGCCTTCGCGGCCCGGGAGCTCGGCATCCACGCGACGATCTTCATGCCGGTGGGCGTCGCCATCCCCAAGTTCCAGGCCACGCGCGCCTACGGTGCCGACGTGGTGCTCAGCGGCAGCATCGTCGACGAGACGCTGCAGGCCGCCGCCGATTTCGCCGCCGAGACGGGCGCCGTGCTCATCCCGCCGTTCGACCACCCCGACGTGGTCGCGGGGCAGGGGACGCTCGGGCTCGAGATCCTCGACGCCGTCCCCGACGTCTCGACCGTCGTCGTGCCGATCGGCGGAGGCGGACTCATCTCCGGCGTCGCCAGCGCGATCAAGCAGCGCGCGGCGGTCACCGGGCGGACCGTCCGCATCGTCGGCGTGCAGGCGGCGAACGCAGCCGCCTACCCGCCGTCACTCGCGGCGGGGGAGCCGACCGACATCTCCCTCACCGGCACGATCGCCGACGGCATCGCCGTGCGGCGCCCGGGCGCGCTCAACTTCGAGATCATCCGGGAGGCGGTGGATGAGATCGTCACGGTGTCGGAGGACGACATCGCCCGTGCCATGGTGGTGCTCCTGGAGCGCGCCAAGCTCGTGGTCGAGCCAGCAGGAGCGGCCGGCGTCGCCGCCATCCTCGCCGGGTCGGTCACCGCCGACGGCACGACCGTCGCCATCCTCTCCGGCGGCAACATCGACCCGCTGCTCATGCAGCGCGTGATCAGCCAGGGTCTCGCCGCCTCCGACCGCTACCTCAAGCTGACGATCATGCTCCCGGACCGCCCCGGCCAGTTGGCGCGCATCGCCGAGATCCTCGCGGGCGTCAACGCGAACGTGGTCGAGGTGCTGCACACCCGGCACGGGCGCGGGATGCAGATCACCCAGGTCGAGCTGAACGTGAGCGTCGAGACGCGCGGCACCGACCACCGCCGGCACGTCATCGACGCGCTCCGCGCCGCCGGCTACGACCCCGTCGTCGTCGACGACGAGTAGCCCCCACACACGCCGACAGCTCCTGAGTTTTTTGCCCGTTTCGCGGTGAAACGGCGGAAAAACTCAGGAGCTGTTCGCGTGGATGCGGGGGTGCGGCTTACTGGCCGGTGTAGGTCTCGACCTTGGTGACCTCGACGGCGATCTGACGGCCGTTCGGAGCCGTGTACTCCGTCTTGTCGCCGACCTTGAGGCCCAGGATGGCCGCGCCGAGCGGGCTCTGCTCGCTGTAGACGGGGAGGTCGGTGCCGGCCGCGATCTCGCGGTTTCCGATGAGGAACACGCTCTCGTCGCCCGCGATGGTCGCGGTGATGACGGTGCCCGGCTCGACCACGCCGTGGCTCTCCGGCGCCGCGCCGACGGTGGCGCTCCGCAGCAGGTTGGTCAGCTGGACGATGCGGGCCTCGATCTTGCCCTGCTCGTCCTTGGCCGCGTGGTAGCCGCCGTTCTCCTTGAGGTCGCCCTCCTCGCGGGCCGCCTCGATGCGCTTCGCGATCTCGTTACGGCCGTTGACGCTGAGCTCCTCGAGTTCGGCCGAGAGACGGTCGTACGCGTCCTGGGTCAGAAACGTGACCTGAGACTCCTGAGACATGATGAACTCCTTCGCGCCTGCGGCTATGAGCCGCCTCGGCTGATGGTCCGGTTCGGTACCGGTGCTAAAGTCGACGCCCCGGCCACGGCCGGGGCGTATCCGCACAATACTAGGACAGCCAGCAGGTGTTGATCAAACCCGTGTTGGGCTTCATGATCGTGCGGATCGACTCGGTGTGGGCGGTCAACCGGCTCGCGGAACCGGGGTATTCGACGATGCGCCAGCCGACGATCGCGAAGTCCTCGTTGAGGGCCTGGAGGGCGCACGTGACCGGGGTGCCGACGGGCGCGTTGATCGAGAACGAGATGTCGACGTGGCTGTCGTCGGGGATCGTGTAGGCGGTGTCGGTGGTCTCGAGGTTCGCCTGATCGTTGTCCCAGCCGGCCCAGAACGCCCAGACCGTGGCGATGGCGACCGCGGCGATCGCCCCGAAGATCAGCAGCCAGCGGTCGCGCCGCTTGCGCTGCGGCGTGCGGCCGTAGCGGGTGTCGAGCGTGGGGACGCGGTGGGTCGTCGTCATGCGTGCACCGCCATGCCGTCCAGCCCCGCCTTCCGCTCAGGAGCCCTCCGTCGGGCGACGGTAGGCTGAGTCCAGACTAGGAGAGAAAGCTGTGAATGCTGCCGCCCGCCGGCCGATGGAGGGGTTCCAGCTCATCGACTCGAAAGTGGAGACCGAGATGCCCGAGACCGACCTCTTCCCCGGGGTGCGTGCGTGATCGCCGACAGCCTGCTGCGCGCCTCCGTCTGGCTGGCCGCCACCCCGACGCCCACGCCGTCCGGCACCCCCGACGACGATTCGGTCACGCCCGGCGTGCTCGGGTTCGTCGTCACGTTCCTGCTGGCCGTGGTCGTCGTCCTTCTCGTGCTCGACATGGTGCGCCGCATCCGTCGCGTGCGCTATCGCGCCGAGATCGCCGAGAAGCTGGATGCGGAAGAGGCGGAGCGCCGCGGCGATGGGTTTGACGGGTCCGACCGCCCGTAGCGCCGCTCAGAACGCCTGCGCCACCCGCTCGGCGAGCAGGGCCACGCCGATCAGCGTCATGGCGATCGCGGAGACACGGGCCATGATCACGGTTCCGCGCGGACGCGCCGCCAGCAGCCGGCGGGCGAGCACCGCTACGGTCAGGTAGACGACCGCACACGTCGCGACGAACAGGCCGCCGAGCATCAGCATCTGCGCCGCCGGGGCCCAACCGCCGTGCGACGAGGTGAACTGCGGCACGAGCGCGACCAGCACGAGCAGCCCTTTCGGGTTGAAGCCGCTCACGCCGGCGCCCCGCAGGAACGACCCCACCGAGGACGCACCGCTTGTCTCCGTGCCGGTCTGCGCGGTCAACGGCGCCGCCGATCGCATTAGCCCGCTGATCCCGAGCCAGAGCAGGTACAGCGCGCCGCCTACGGTGAGCGCGTCGAGCAGCACCGGGTTGGCGGCGACGAGCGCGCCCAGCCCGACCGCGACCGCGACGACCACCACCAGGTACCCGAACAGGATGCCGCCGATCGAGGGCAGGAGCGTCCGGCCGCCGAGCCCGGCCGTCACCGCGTACGCCCAGTCGGCTCCCGGCGTGCAGACGAGGAGCGCGGCCACTCCCCAGAAGCCGAAGACCAGTGCCGGATCCATCGCCGTCCTCCCTCCGTCCGCGCTCTGCGGTCTACCGGAAAGCTATGGCGTGAGCGGCCGAAAGTGCTTGCGACTTTCGTGCGTTCCGCGTCCGTCCGTGGAAGAATCTGCTGCATGGATGCCATCGACCGGGAGATCCTCGCTGCGCTGCAGGAGGACGGTCGGCTCAGCCTCACCGACCTGGCCGCACGCGTCGGCCTGACGCTGTCACCGTGCCACCGCCGCGTGCGCGAACTGGAGCGCGCCGGCGTGATCGAGCAGTACCGCGCCGTGGTGTCGCCGGCCGCGGTCGGACTCGACTTCGAGGCGATCGTGTTCGTCACCATCGACCGCACCGACCCGGAGACCGTCGGGGCCTTCGAGGAGGGTGTGCTCGCCATCCCGAACATCGTGCAGGCCGAGCGCCTCTTCGGCGATCCGGACTACATGCTGCGGGTGCTGACCGCCGACCTCACCGGGTACCAGGAGCTGTTCGACGGGCCGCTCGGATCGCTCCCCGGCGTCCGCAAGCTGTCCTCGACGCTGGTCATGAAGCAGGTGACCGGACGGCGGGCGCTGCCCACCTGATCCCGCGCCGCCCGATCGCGGCGGGTCTCAGCCCGCGTTGTACGCGGGGTGCATCGCGATCAGCAGCGTCGCCGTCCAGTGGCAGAGGAACGCCAGCACGGTCAGCGTGTGGAAGATCTCGTGGAAGCCGAAGCGCCCGGGGAAGGGGTTCGGCCGCTTCATGCCGTAGATGACCGCGCCCGCGGTGTACATCAAGCCGCCCACGAGCACGAGCACCATCATCGCGACGTTGGCGTCGACGAGGTCGACGATGTACATCATCGCCGCCCAGCCGAGTGCCACGTAGATGGGCACGTACAGCCAGCGGGGCGCGCTGATCCAGAACACGCGGAAACCGATGCCGATGAGGGCGCCGGCCCACACCAGCGTGAGCAGGAGGATGCCCTTCTCCGGCGGCAGCGCGAGCACGGCGAGCGGCGTGTAGGTCCCAGCGATCAGCAGGAAGATGTTCGCGTGGTCGATGCGCTTGAGGATGATCTTGGTGCGCGGCCGCCAGTTGAAGCGGTGGTACAGGGCGGAGTTTCCGAACAGCAGCATCGAGGTCAGCATGAACACGGCGGACGCCCACTTGGCGGGCGCTCCGTGGGCGAGGCAGATCAGGACGATTCCGGCCGCGATCGCCACCGGGAACGTCGCGGCGTGGATCCAGCCGCGCCAGGTCGGCTTGACCTCGCCGGGGAAGGCGGGGGAGGCATCCAGCAGCGGGATGTTCGGCAGATCAGGGCCGCCGTCCCGCGCCTCGCGCTCGTCCGCCTGAACGGCCGCATCCGAGGTGCTCAGGTCGGCCGTCGGCTCCGCGAGGAGCTCGGCGACGTCTTCATCGGCTTCGCGGTCGTCGGTCGTACCGGGGTTGTGACTCTCTCGGGGCGACATAGACCAAGAGTAGGGGAGGACGGGTGGCCGGATGCTGTGAGCCGGGCACCGTCGGCCGCGCTAACGTAGCAGCGTGAGCAGACGCGGAAGGCCGGGGATGGGCCGGCTGGAGGGCAGCGGGCTGCTGTACGGGCTCTACCAGAAGCGTCTCCGCCGCGACCTCAATCGCGAGTCGCTGCCGCAGCACGTCGCCATGATCATCGACGGCAACCGGCGGTGGGCCCGGCAGGCCGGCTTGACCACCGTCGCGCACGGCCATCGCGCCGGCGCGGCGAAGATGCGCGAGTTCCTGGAGTGGTGCGACGAGCTCGGCATCCAGGTCGTCACGCTGTATCTGCTCTCGTCCGACAACCTCACCAACCGCGAGAGCGGCGAGCTCGGCGACCTGATCGACATCATCGCCCAACTGGCCGACGACCTCTCCCATTACCGCGATTGGCGGGTCAAGCACGTGGGGTCGGCGACGGGCCTCCCGCCCCGGCTGCTGCAGGCGCTGGCGGATGCGGAGAAGCGCACCGCAGCGAACACCGGCATGCACATCAACCTCGCCGTCGGCTACGGCGGCCGCAAGGAGATCACCGACGCCATGCGCAGTATCGTGGCCGCGCACCACGCCGACGGCGGGAGCCTGGAGACCCTTGCCGACCTCCTGACGCCCGACCTCATCGGCGAGCACCTCTACACCGGCGGCCAGCCCGATCCCGACCTCGTCATCCGCACGTCGGGGGAGCAGCGCCTCAGCGACTTCATGCTCTGGCAGAGCGCCCACAGCGAGTTCTACTTCGTGGAGGCGCTGGGACCGGATCTCCGCGAGGTCGACTTCCTGCGCGCTGTCCGCGACTATTCGCGCCGGCACCGCCGCTTCGGCGGCTGACCGGGGCTTCGGTTCGTTTCGTCACCGATTTCCGGCAGCCGGTCGGCTTCGGCCAGAATCGAAGGGTGACGACGGTCGAGGAGTACGCCCGCGGGTTCGGCGAAGAGCCCGGATATCTGGACTACGGACGGGTCGGACCGCTGTCCGCGACCGTGCGCGCGGAGGCGATCGGGCAGTACGAGATCCTCTCCAAGGCGCGCTACGGCACCATCGAGCGGATGCGCACCGAGGATGAGCGCGTGCGCGAGGCCGTCAGCGCCCTCACCGGGTTCCCGGCCGACCAGGTCAGCTTTCAGCCGAACGCGTCGAGCGGCCTGCTGCACGCGGCGTTCGGGCTGACCGGTGGCGACGTGCTGCTGTCGCTGTCCGAGTTCCCGTCCCTGACTTACGCCGCGGAGCGCGCCGCCCGGGCCCTTCGCGTGATCACGCCGACTTGGCTGGAGACCGACGGCGGCCGTGTGACGCCGTCGCGCATCCGCGAGCAGCTGACCGACAGCACCTCGGCGGTGATGGTGAGCCTCGTCGACTCGCGCACCGGCTACCTCGCCGACATCGACGGCATCCGGCAGGTCATCGGCGATCGCCTGCTCATCGTGGACGCGATCCAGGGCTTCGGCGTGGTCGATGCCCCGTGGGAGGTGGCCGACGTCGTCGTGTCGGGCGGTCAGAAGTGGATGCGCGCGGGCTGGGGCACGGGATTCCTCGCGCTCAGCGAGCGCGCGATCGACCACCTGACGCCCGTCTTCAGCGGCTGGACCGGCTCCGGGCCGCAGCAGCCGTGGGACGAGGTGCTCGAGCCGGTGCGCGGCGCCGGCGCCTTCTCGATCTCCAACCCGGACCTCGTGGCGGAGGCGCGCTTCGCCGCGGCGCTCGAAGAGGTGGATGCGGTCGGTGTGAGCGCGATCTCCTCCGCGATCTCCGACAACGTCGAGCGCGTCCTGCAGCTCGCCGACGAGTTCGCCGTGCCGGTGAGCTCCTCGCGGAGCCCCGCCGAGCGCGCCGGGATGATCGTGCTGGAGCCGCTGCCCGAGCAGCTGACCGTGCTCGGTGCCTCCCTCCACAACCACGGGGTCACGGCCTCGGTGCGTGCCACGAACGCGCGGATCAGCGTGCACGCGGGGACGACGGAGGAGACGCTCGACATGCTGCGGGCGGCGTTCACCTCGTACGCGTCGGCGGCCTGACGCGCGCTTCCGCAGTAGCCCCGCGCGCACGCCCGAAGTGGGGGCGATTGTTCACCGCGTCGTAACACGACACGCGGCTCCGGGGTCGAACCGATGTCGGTGGCCGGGCGTAGGTTCGACCCATCGGGCACCGCGCCCGATCGAGACGGCCACACAAGTTCGTCTCGAAACCAAGCGGCCGTCTCGTCAGTGAGATCCGCCGGCTCCCGAGGGAGCGGCGGGGTGGGAGTGGTCGTGGCGGAATCAGCAACCCGACAGGCAGCAACCCGGTCGAACGGTCAGGCAGCGGGAGCGGCGAAGACGAAAGAGCGCACGTATGTGCTCGACACGTCCGTCCTCCTCTCCGATCCGAAGGCCATCTTCCGTTTTGCGGAGCATGCTGTCGTCATCCCCGTCGTCGTCGTCAGCGAGCTCGAGGGCAAGCGCAACGACCCCGAGCTGGGGTACTTCGCGCGGCAGGCGCTGCGCAACCTCGATGACCTGCGGGTCGAGCACGAACGGCTCGACTTCCCGATCCCCGTCGGTGACGGCGGCTCGCTGCGCGTGGAGCTCAACCACTCGAACATGTCCGTGCTGCCGAGCGGCATGCAGCTCGGCGACAACGACTCGCGCATCCTCGCGGTCGCCCTCAACCTCTCCAACGACGGTCTCGACGTCACCGTCGTCTCGAAAGACCTGCCACTGCGCGTGAAGGCCGCCTCGATCGGCCTCGCCGCGGAGGAGTACCGGCACGAGCAGGTGGTCGACTCCGGCTGGACCGGGCTCGCCGACATCTCGCTCGGCAGCGACCAGATGGCCGCGCTGTACGAAGACGAGTGGATGCGCACCGAGCTGGCCGCGGACCTTCCGGTGAACACCGGCCTCGTCATCCACTCGGACCGCGGCTCGGCCCTGGGCCGCGTCGTCGCCGAGGGCGAGGTGAAGCTGGTCCGCGGCGACCGCGACGTCTTCGGTCTGCACGGGCGCTCGGCGGAGCAGCGGCTCGCGATCGACCTGCTGCTCGACCCGGAGATCGGCATCCTCTCGCTCGGCGGCCGTGCCGGCACCGGCAAGTCGGCGCTCGCGCTCTGCGCCGGCCTCGAAGCGGTGCTGGAGCGGCGGCAGCACAAGAAGATCATGGTGTTCCGCCCGCTGTACGCGGTCGGGGGCCAGGAGCTCGGCTACCTGCCCGGCGACGCGGGCGAGAAGATGAACCCGTGGGGCCAGGCGGTCTTCGACACGCTCGGCGCGCTGGTGTCGCAGAACGTGCTGGACGAGGTGCTCGACCGCGGCATCCTCGAAGTCCTGCCGCTCACGCACATCCGCGGCCGGTCGCTGCACGACGCATTCGTGATCGTCGACGAGGCGCAGTCGCTGGAGCGCAACGTGCTCCTCACGGTGCTCAGCCGGATCGGCCAGAACTCGCGCGTCATCCTCACCCACGACGTGGCCCAGCGCGACAACCTCCGTGTCGGCCGGCACGACGGCGTCGCGAGCGTGATCGAGACGCTGAAGGGCCACCCGCTGTTCGCGCACGTCACGCTGAGCCGCTCGGAGCGCTCCGCAATCGCGGCCCTCGTCACCGAGATGCTGGAGGCCAACGAGCTCGCGTAGCCCGTCGCGCGTCATACATCGCCGCCCTCCCTCGTCTCCATGGTGACGGGGGAGGGCGCATGACTGCTGCCGACATCCAGCGGGTGCTGGGAGTGATGGGTGCTCTGGGCATTCCGCACGGTGTGCTCCGACCGGAGGGCGAGAACGGCGGGTACGACGCGGCCGTGTGCGACACACCGGACGGTCTCGTTCGGTTCCGGGCGGCTCGGGTGACGCCCCGCAAGAGCGGGCTGTTCGTCGCCGTCTGGCGGCGTGCGGCCGACGGCGGTACCGAGCCGTTCGACACGGGCGATCAGCGGCAGCTCGTGATCGTCGCCCGAGAGGGGAGCGGCTTCGGGGCGTTCGTGTTCCCGCGCGAGGTGCTCGCTTCGCGCGGCGTCCTGGCCGTCGACCATGTGGGCGGCAAACGCGGATTCCGGGTCTATCCGCCCTGGTCCGAGGTGACCAGTCCGCAGGCCACGGCGACCCAGCGCTGGCAGTGCGCGTGGTTCCTCCCGCTCACCGACGACGCACCGGGAGCCCTCGACGCCGCGAGCCGCTTATTCTGACGCGACCCACGCAATCCGCTCCTGAGTTTTTCGCGCGAATGGCGGCGTGTTGCGCGAAAAACTCAGGAGCTGTTTGCTGCGGTGGCGGCTCGCAGGGGGCCGGCGAGCCAGCGCGCGACCTCGCGGGGCGAGCGCAGGCGCACGACGACGAGGTGCGGGTGCGCGCGCTCGGCGGCCGGCACCCGCTCCGCGTACACGTTGCGGGACGAGATCGACCAGCGGATGATGTGCTCCGGGTCGCGGACGATCGTGCGCAGGCGCGGCTCGCGATTGCCGTTCCAGAGCTCCGTGCGGTGGATGCGGCGGTGCAGCGTCCGGCGCACGACGCGCGGCAGGGTCACCCGGGCGAAGGGCAGGTCGAGCCAGACGAGGAGGTCGGCGCGTTCGGCCAGCAGGTCGCGGACCGCGGAGTACTGCCACTCGGTCGTCCAGGCGTCGACCGCGGTGAAGGCACGTACGTCATCCACAAACTCCGGCCGCGGCTCCCAGCCGGGACCGTGTCGCAGTCCGTCGATCTCGGTGTGCGGTCCGCCGGTCAGCTGCGCGATGCGCCCGGCGAGCGTCGTCTTACCGCTGCCCGACACCCCGGCGACGACCACCCGCCGCGGCCTCCCCGGCAGCGCATCCCCGTACGACAACACCCCTCGACCCTAGTTGCGGGCCGAAGCAAACAGCTCCTGAGTTTTTCGCACGCGGCACGGCGTGTCGCGGGAAAAACTCAGGAGCCGTTGGCTGGAGCGCTTCGACAGATCAGCCGGGGTGAGTCATCGACAGGACGTCGAGGGCCGCGTCCAGCTGGTCGAGGGTGACCTCGCCGCGCTCGACGAAGCCGAGGTCGATGACGGCCTCGCGCACGGTGATGCCCTTGGCGACGGCGTGCTTGGCGACCTTCGCCGCGGCCTCGTAGCCGATCACCCGGTTGAGCGGGGTCACGATCGAGGGGCTCGACTCGGCGAAGGCGCGGGCGCGGTCGAGGTTGGCCTCGAGGCCGTCGATCGTCTTGTCGGCGAGCACGCGGCTGGCCTGCGTGAGCAGCCGGATGGACTCCAGCAGCGCGGTGCCCATGACCGGGATGGCGACGTTGAGCTCGAACAGCCCCGACGCGCCGCTCCAGGCGATCGTCGCGTCGTTGCCGACGACTCGCGAGGCCACCATGAGCACGGCCTCCGGGATGACCGGGTTGACCTTGCCGGGCATGATCGAGGAGCCGGGCTGGAGGTCCGGGATGTGCAGCTCGCCGAGGCCCGTGTTCGGGCCGGAGCCCATCCAGCGGAGGTCGTTCGAGATCTTGGTCAGCGAGACGGCGATGGTGCGGAGAGCGCCGGACGCCTCCACCAGCGCGTCGCGGTTCGCCTGTGCCTCGAAGTGGTTGCGCGCCTCGGTGATCGGCAGCTCGGTCTCGTCCGTCAGCAGCTCGATGACGAGCTGCGGGAAGCCGAGCGGCGTGTTGATGCCGGTTCCGACCGCGGTGCCGCCGAGCGGGACCTCGGCGACGCGGGGGAGGGCAGCGCGGATGCGCTCGATGCCGTAGCGGATCTGTGCGGCGTAGCCGCCGAACTCCTGACCCAGGGTGACCGGGGTCGCATCCATGAGGTGCGTCCGGCCGCTCTTCACGGCCTCCGCCCACAGCTCCGCCTTGGCCTCCAGCGAGACCGCGAGGTGGTCGAGCGCCGGGATGAGCTCATCGATGAGCGCGCCCGTCACCGCGATGTGCACCGAGGTCGGGAAGACATCGTTCGACGACTGCGAGGCGTTCACGTGGTCGTTCGGGTGCACCGGACGACCCAGGCGGCGCGAGGCGAGCGTCGCCAGCACCTCGTTCATGTTCATGTTCGACGAGGTGCCCGAACCGGTCTGGTACACGTCGATCGGGAACTCGGCGTTGTGGGCGCCCGACGCCACCTCGTCCGCGGCCGCGGCGATCGCGTCGGCGATCTCGTGGTCGAGCACGCCGAGGCGGGCGTTCGCGAGTGCGGCCGACTTCTTGATGCGAGCCAGCGCGGCGATCTGGGCCGGCTCGAGCACGTCGCCCGAGATGGGGAAGTTCTCGACGGCGCGCTGCGTCTGCGCGCTGTACAGGGCGTCCTTCGGGACGCGCACCTCGCCCATCGTGTCGTGTTCGATGCGGTACTCGGCGTCCGCCTGGGTGTCCACCACGGTGTGTATTTCCTTTCTGTTGGCGGGAGCTGGTGTCAGTCGCGCATGCCGACGACGACGTCGGGGACGACCCGGCCCTCCGCGAGCCGGTAGTTGGCGCCGACGATCGCGAGGGTGTTCTCGGCGACCGCGGAAGAGATGATCTCTGACTGCGCCAGCAGGTCGGAGACGGTGTCGCGCAGGTGCTCGCGGCCCACCGCCGACGCGTCGACGGCGGACGGCTCGACCGCGCCCGGGCCGGCGACACGGTGCACGGCCGGGACGATCGGGGCGATCAGGTCGGCGATGTGCGGGGGCAGCGGCTCGGCGTCCGCGGCCTGGGAGGCGATGGCCGAGGCGACCGCGCCGCAGCTGTCGTGCCCGAGCACCAGGATGAGCGGGACGTTGAGGACGGCCACCGCGTACTCCAGCGACCCGACGACCGAGTCGGAGACGACCTGCCCGGCGTTGCGCACCACGAAGGCGTCGCCCAGCCCCAGGTCGAAGATGATCTCGGCGGCGAGGCGGGAGTCTGCGCATCCGAAGATGGCGGCAACCGGCTCCTGGCCGCCGGCGACCACCTCGCGGCGGGCCACATCCTGATGGGGATGCTGCGGCTCGCCCGCGACGAAGCGGGCGTTGCCCTCGAGCATGGCGTTCCAGATCTTTCCGGGGCGCGTGGTGGGCACGGTTATTGTCCTCCTCCGAGTGAGCGGATCTGATCGGCCAGCGACGACGCCACCGTGCGGAACTCGGCGTCGATCGCGGTGCCGAAGACGATGATGGAGCTGTCGCCGGCGTGGGTCACGAGGGCGTACTCGACGTTCCCGTCGTCGGACCCTCCCGCACGGTTGTCGTAGACGTCCCAGGTCACGCCGTCGATCTCGCGGGTGCCGGCGATGCGCGACTTTGCGACCTGGTCGGACACCCAGCTGTCATTCGCGCCGAAGCCCTGTGTGATGCCGATGAACTGTTCCTTGGGCGTGATCAACCCGACGTACCAGGAGTCGACGCGGTCCGCCGTCTTGGTGCGCAGCTCGGCGTTGTTCGACTTCCACGTCGAGGGGAGCTGCGGCACGAGCAGGCGGTCCGGCTCGCTGCCCTGCGCCTCCTGCGCGACGGCGGCGTAGTCGACGGGCGGCTTGGTCGCCGTCGGGTTGCCGCGCGGGACGACGAGCACGATCACGGCGACGAGCGCGAGGGTCGCGATCAGCGAGTAGATCAGGTTGTTGATCGTCTGACGGTTGCGGTGGTTCGCCGAGTTCTGCGCCTTGCGGGCGGCCGTCTCCTCGGGCGTCTCCGGGCGGCCGAGCTCGGCGACGACCGCGGGCGGCTTGCTGTTGCGGGGGCTCATCCGCCCGAGACTTCTGACGACTGTGCGGCTACTGACGACTGCGAGGCGGCTCCTGCGCCCGAGCGCGCCGCGTCGAGTCGCGCCTTCGCGCCGATCAGCCACTCCTCGCAGTGGCGGGCGAGAGCCTCGCCGCGCTCCCAGAGGGCGATCGACTCCTCGAGCGTCGCCGACCCCTGTTCGAGCTCTCCGACCACGCGGATCAGCTCGTCGCGCGCCTCTTCGTAGCTGAGCGCGCTGAGCGGGTCGCCCGCGGGGGCGGTCTCGGAACTGGGCATGACGTCCATTCTATTTGTCCCGCTGAGGGTCCGCTGGAGCCGACGATGCCTCAGCGGACGCCGACGCTCCGTGACCCGCGGGCGACGGGAGCTCGTCCCCGGCCGTCGCGGCGAAGGAGCCGCCCGACACGGTGACGCGCAGCTCCGTTCCGGCGGTCGCTTCGGAGGGCTCGGTCACGACGTGCCCCGCGGACGTCTGCACGATCGCGTAGCCGCGGTCGAGCGTCCCCTGCGGCGACAGGGCGCGGAGCTGGCCGCGCAGTTCGGCGACGCGCGTTGTCTCGCGCTCGACGCAGCGGCCGACCAGCTCGGTGCCGCGCGCGACGTAGCGGGTGAGTTCTTCGGCACGCGCGTCGACGATCCACGAGGGGGAGGCGAGCACCGGTCGCGTGCGCAGGTGCCCGATCCTGTCGAGCTCATGCGCGATGCGCTGCGTGACACGCACACCCATCCGAGCGCGCGCCTGCTGGACGCGCGCCAACTCCTCCGCGACGTCCGGCACCACGCGCTTCGCGGCATCCGTGGGGGTGGATGCGCGCAGATCGGCGACCTCGTCGAGCAGCGGCCGGTCGGCCTCGTGCCCGATGGCGCTGACGATGGGCGTGAGCGCGGCCGCGGCCGCCCGCACCAGCCGCTCGTCGCTGAAACCGAGCAGGTTCTGGAAGTCGCCGCCGCCGCGAGCGACGATGATGACCTCGACCTCGGGGTCGGCATCCAATGCGCGGATCGCCGAGACGACCTCCGTCACGGTGCGCTCGCCCTGGACGGACGCGTGCACCACCCGGAAGCGCACCTGCGGCCAGCGCAGCTGCGCGTTGCGGAGCACATCCTTCTCGGCGTCGGAGTCTTTGCCGGTCACCAGCCCGATGGTGTGGGGGAGGAACGGCAGCCGCTTCTTGCGCTCGACCGCGAACAGGCCCTCCGCGGCGAGCTGCTGCCGCAGCCGCTCCAGCCGCTCGAGCAGGTCGCCCAGGCCGACGTGCTTCATGTCGTAGACCTGCATGGTGAGCGTGCCGCCCTTGACCCAGAAGTTGGGCTTGATGGCGGCCACGACACGGTCACCCTGCTTCAGGTCGGCCGGGATGCGCGCCTTGACCGACGACCAGATCGTGAAGCTGATCGTGGCGTCCTCGTTGAGGTCCTTGAGCTTTCCGTAGACGTTTCCGCCGGAGATGCCCCACTGCGTGATCTCGCCCTCGACCCACGCCGTGCCCAGCCGGTCGATCCATCCCTTGATCTTGCTGTTCAGCAGCGCGACCGGCCACGGAGCATCGACGGTCGGCGGCGCCGCCTGCATCGCGACCGTGGTCGTCTGGCTCACCGCCGTCTCCCATTCCGTGCTCAGCGCGCTCACGTAGGATCGAAGGGTGAGCGACGCAACCATCAGCCTCCCGATGCCGCGCATTCCCGGCGCCAGGCGACGGCTTCAGGATAACCCGGTCGTCGGACATAAGCGGGTGCTGCTGGCAGCGCCCCGCGGCTACTGCGCCGGTGTCGACCGCGCCGTGGTCGCCGTCGAGAAGGCACTCGACCTGTACGGCGCGCCCGTCTACGTGCGCAAGCAGATCGTCCACAACGTCCACGTCGTGTCCGAGCTGGAGCAGCAGGGCGCCATCTTCGTGGATGAGGTCGACGAGGTGCCGTCGGGCGCGCACGTCGTGTTCTCGGCCCACGGGGTCTCGCCGGCCGTCGTCAACGCGGCCGCCGAGCGCGGGCTCCGCGCCATCGACGCGACCTGCCCGCTCGTGACCAAGGTGCACCGCGAGGCCGTGCGGTTCTCGCGCGACGACTTCCAGATCCTGCTCATCGGCCACGCCGGTCACGAGGAGGTCGAGGGCACCGCCGGAGAGGCTCCGGACCACGTGACCCTGGTCAACGGGCCGGACGACGTCGACTCGATCGTCGTGAACGACCCGGACAAGATCGTCTGGCTCTCCCAGACCACGCTCTCGGTCGACGAGACGATGGAGACGGTCCGCCGCCTCCGCGAGCGCTTCCCGAACCTGCAGGACCCGCCGAGCGACGACATCTGCTACGCGACGCAGAACCGCCAGGTTGCCATCAAGAAGGTCGCCGAGCAGGCCGAACTCGTCATCGTCGTCGGCTCCGCCAACTCGTCCAACTCGGTGCGCCTCGTGGAGGTCGCGCTCGAGTACGGCGCGAAGGCCGCGTACCGGGTCGACTACGCCAGCGAGATCAAGCAGGAGTGGCTGGACGGCGTCTCGTCCGTCGGTGTGACGAGCGGTGCATCCGTGCCCGAGGTCCTCGTGCAGGAGGTGCTCGACGACCTCGCCGGCGCCGGCTATCAGGACGTGCAGGAGGTCAAGACGGCGGAGGAGGACCTCATGTTCTCGCTGCCGAAGGAGCTCCGCAAGGACATCACGGGCAAGCAGGATGCGCGGGCCCTCGGCGGTCGCGGGCGCTGACCCGGCGCGCTACGGCGTCTCGACCGGCGTCGACGGCGGCGTGACACCCCCGTAGAACCCGAGGAGCACCGGGTCCGTTGCGAGGATGGCCCCCGCGAAGATGATCAGCGCGAGCATGGCGACGATCCCCGCGACGAGCGGCACCCAGAACGCCAGGCGCCGCTTCACCAGCAGCCAGGCGGCGAAGCCGGCCGACACCACCCAGATGACCGCGATCACGATCGATCCGATGAGCACGAGCGTGCCGACCAGCGGCACAGGCACGTACTCGCCGAGACCGTTCGTGCTGTGCAGCAGTTGCATGGATGCGGGGATCGCCTGCAGCGTGGCGATCGAGTACGTCATCCCGAAGAAGCCGAAGACACCGAGCAGGACCGTCAGCGTGAGGTTCCAGGTGGGTGCGGGGCGCCCGTCCGCGTCCACGGGCGGACCGCCGGGAGCCGGTGGACGCGGCCCGAGGACCGGGGTCGCCGGTGCGGCCGGCACGTCATCCTCCCGCTCCAGCGGGCGCGACGTGTCGAGACGGTCCGCATCCGCCGGCGGGTGCCACACCCAGCCGGGAGGCGCGAGCTCCCCGAACTGCGGGCGCGGCCGGTCGTCCGGCTGCGGTTCCTGCTCGGCCATCGTGGCCGCCTCCCTTGCTGGAGCGCGTGGCTCGTGTGGTGCGGGCGGCGGTGCGTGACGCGACCGCCGCCCGTGACTGCTACTTGCCGGAGTGGCCGGCCGAGCCGAGCTGCTGGGTCGCCTCCACGACGCGGGCGGCCATGGCGGACTCGGCGACCTTGCCCCAGGCGCGCGGGTCGTATGCCTTCTTGTTGCCGACCTCGCCGTCGATCTTGAGCACGCCGTCGTAGTTCTCGAACATGTAGCCGGCGATGGAGCGGGTGAACGCGTACTGCGTGTCGGTGTCGATGTTCATCTTGACGACGCCGTTGCGGACCGCCTCGGCGATCTCCTCGTCGGTCGAGCCCGACCCGCCGTGGAAGACGAGGTCGAGCGGCTTCGGACCGTGGCCGTACTTGGCGGCCAGGCCGTCCTGGATCTCCTTGAGCAGCTCCGGGCGCAGCTTGACGTTGCCGGGCTTGTAGACGCCGTGGACGTTGCCGAAGGTGAGTGCGGCCATGTAGCGGCCGTTCTCGCCGAGGCCGAGCGCGTCGACCGCCTTCTCCGCGTCGGCGAGGGTCGTGTAGAGGGCCTCGTTGGAGCCCTCGTGACGGACGCCGTCCTCCTCGCCGCCGACGACGCCGATCTCGACCTCGAGGATGGCGTTGATGGCCTTGGTGCGCTTGAGCATCTCCTGCGCGATCTCGAGGTTCTCGTCGAGCGGGACCGCCGAGCCGTCCCACATGTGCGACTGGAAGATCGGGTTGCGGCCCGCCTTCACCTCCTCCTCGGAGGCGGCGATGAGGGGCAGCACGAAGTCGTCGAGCGCGTTCTTCGGGCAGTGGTCGGTGTGCAGCGCGACCGTGATGGGGTAGTTCTTGGCGACCTCGGTGGCGAAACGCGCGAACGCGAGCGCGCCGGTCGCGCGGGCCTTGACGGTCTGGCCCGCGAAGTAGTCGGCACCACCGGTAGTGACCTGGATGATCCCGTCGCTTCCCGCCTCGGTGAGACCCTGCAGCACGGCGTTGATCGTCTGCGACGACGACACGTTGAACGCGGGGTAGGCGAAGCCGCCGGCCTTCGCTTTGTCGAGCATCTCTGCGTACTGGTCCGGCGTGGCGATGGGCATTGCGGCTCCTTGAGGATCGGGGTGTCGAACGCCCTCATCATACCGAGGGCATTCGTGCCGACCGCGGGTGCACATCCGTGCGGACCCCCTGACGCGGCAGGGGGTGGTCGATACACTGGCAGCGTCCGGCGGCGGGCATCCCGCTCCGGTATCGACGACGACGTTCCGAATCCGTCCGGGAGGACCCACCATGAGCATGACCGACACCGCCACGCACTTCCAGCACCCGGACAGGAACCTGGCGATGGAGCTGGTGCGGGCGACGGAGGCAGCGGCGATCCGGGCGACGCCGTGGATCGGACGCGGCGACAAGAACGCGGCCGACGGCGCCGCCGTGGACGCGATGCGCAAGTTCCTCGGGACGGTCAACTTCGACGGCGTCATCGTGATCGGCGAGGGTGAGAAGGACAATGCGCCCATGCTGTTCAACGGCGAGCACGTCGGAAACGGACGCGGGCCCGCGGTGGATATCGCTGTCGACCCGATCGACGGCACCTCGCTGACGGCGGCCGGGCGGCAGAACGCGCTGTCGGTCATCGCGGTGTCGGACCGGGGATCGATGCTGGACGCGTCGAGCGTGTTCCGGATGAACAAGATCGTGACCGGTCCGGCCGGCCACGGTGTCGTGGACCTCTCGCAGTCGATCGGTGACAACATCCGGGCGCTGGCGAAGGCGCTGGGCAAGCCGGTCGCGGAGGTCCGGGTGGCGGTGCTGGACCGGCCGCGGCATGAGGGCCTGATCGAGGAGATCCGGGCGGCCGGAGCCGGGACGCGGCTGCTGCTCGACGGCGATGTCGCGGGCGGCATCAACGCGGCCCGTTACGAGTCGCGGATCGACATGTGCGTCGGCATCGGCGGCAGCCCGGAGGGCGTGATCACGGCGGCGGCGATCAAGGCCCTCGGCGGGTTCATGCAGGGCATGCTGGCGCCGAGCGACGACGAGGAGCGGGCGAAGGGCATCGCCGCGGGGCTGAAGATGGACACCATTCTGAGCGCGGACGACCTGGTCAAGGGCGACAACACGTTCTTCGTCGCGACCGGTGTGACCGACGGCGGCCTGGTGGAGGGCGTGCGCCGCAAGGGACCGATCATCCGGACGGAGTCGATCGTGCTCCGCTCGAAGTCGGGCACCGCCCGCCGTGTGGTGGCGGACCACCTCGCGGAGAAGTGGCTGGAGCCCGACCAGCTCTGACGCCCGGCGCGCGGGTTACGCCGCGCCGGTGTCGCGCTCTGCCTCGAGGGCGTGGGCGCGCTCCTGCTCCTCGATGGCCAGCTTGTCGATCCCGTGCATGTCGCGGGGCTCCAGCTCGCTGACGAGTTCGAACGCCGTCAGCTCGCGCGGGGCCTCCTCGATGCCCTCGATCACGCCGATGACCTTGGACTCGTCCAGCGCGTTGAGCTTGCGGGCCGCGGGGAAGACCTGGCGCTCGAACGACCCGACGAAGCCGTTGTAGTCCTTGACCGTGCGCTCCAGCGACCGGCCCAGCTTCTCGATGTGGCCGGCCGTGGTGGAGAGCCGGCTGTACAGCGTCCGGCTCAGGTCGAAGAGCTGCTTGGCCTCCTGCGTCAGAACATCCTGCTGCCAGCTGAACGCAACGGTCTTGAGCACGGACCACAGGGTTACGGGCGACGCGAGCGCGACGCGCTTGCCGAAGGCGAACTCCATGATGGAGGGATCGGCCTCGAGAGCGGACGACACGAGCGACTCGCTCGGGATGAACGCGATGACGAGCTCGGGGGAGGACTCGAGACCGGTCCAGTACGCCTTGCTGCCCAGAGCCGTGATGTGGTCGCGCACGGCCTTGACGTGCTGCTTGAGCAGCGCCTCCCGCTGTGCAGCCTCCGAACCCGTCGCCGTCGCCGGGATCTGGCTGGCCTCGAGGTATGCGTTGAAGGGCACCTTGGCGTCGAGCGCGATGCTCTTGCCGCCGGGGAGGCGCACGATCATGTCGGGCCGGCCCGCGCCGGACTCCGAGTGGATGCTCGACTGCACGTCGAAGTCGACGCGCTCGATGAGACCCGCCGCCTCCACGACGCTCCGCAGCTGGGTCTCGCCCCAGACGCCGCGAGTGCTGTTCGAGCGGAGGGCCGAAGCGAGGGCCTCCGCGGTGCTGCGCAGCCGCTCCTCCGACTCCGCCGCCGACCGGAGCTGCTGCGCGAGCTGGCCGTGCTGCTGGTTGCGCTGAGTCTCGAGCTCGATGACCTTGCGCTGCATGTCCGTCAGGCTCTCCCGCACCGGCGCCAGCGCTTGCAGCACCTTGCTCTCGGCGCGCTCCCGCTCGGCTCGGGCCTCCGCCTCGGCGCGATGCCGCTCCACCGTCTCGCGGTACTGCTCCTGGGCGGCGCGCAGCTGATCCTGGAGCGCATCCACCCGGCTGTGCGCAGCGGCGAGGTCGGCCCGGATCTCCGACTGCACGGCCGTCTCGGCCGCCCGCAGCTCGGCGAGCTCGGCCTGATGCTGGGCGGCGAGCACGACCGGGTCGACGACCGGCGCGGCGGGCTCGGCCGACGGCCGCGAGCGCAGCAGGCGCAGGACGGCGACGCCCGCGCCGATGGCGCCGACGACGAGGCCGATCAGAAGGCCGAGGAGCAGGGCGAGGATGTCCATGCCCTCAGTGTGTCAGCAGCCGCCGACACTGCCGCTTGCGCGGCCCGCGAGTCCGATCCCGTCCCGCCGAGACATGCGGAATCGCGCCAATCCGCGGCGGATCGCCGCATCATGTCGCGACTCGATCAGGCGGCGATCGGAACGCCGATGCGCCCGAGCCGGGCGCCGGTCAGCTCGGCGAGGTCCGCGATCGTGGCCGCGTCGTGCCGCCGGGCCGCGTGGATCATGATGGCCGCGCACGCCTCGGCGTCCGCCAGCGCGTCGTGGTGCGCGAAGTCCTCGAACCCCGCCGCCATCGCCGCGACGGGCAGGCGGTACGACTCCAGGTGGTACGTCTTGCGTGCCACCTGCAGGCTGCAGAGGTAGCTGTACTCCGGGCAGGCGACGAAGGTCGCCGCGCACGCCGCCCGGATCACGCCCATGTCGAAGCCCGCGTTGTGGGCGACGAGGTGGTCGTCCTCCGCGAACTCGACCAGATCGGCCAGCTGGTCGACCCACCCGGCGGCGTCGGCCACATCCTCGGGCCGGATGCCGTGGATGCGCACGTTCCACTCCTGGAAGACGTCGTGCCCCAGCGGCGGCCGGATGAACCATCCCGCCCGGTCCACCACCTTGCCGTCTCTGACCTTGACGAGTCCGACCGAGCAGGCCGATGCGGCGGAGGAATTGGCGGTCTCGAAGTCGATGGCGGTGAAGTCCAGGGTCACGTCGTCATGCTGACACGGCCCACCGACGCGGCCCGGCATCCCGCCCGCGCGCCGCCGCATCCCGCATCGAGGTGCACGTCGTTGCGGTCGACACGCCGCGTGAATGCGCATCTACGTGCACCTCAACCGCGCGGCCGGGCGTGTGGCGGTCGCGACGCGTACCATCGGCGGCATGCGATCCCGTCAGCAGCGCGACCTCCATGCCGCCTCCTTCGACCGCGCCGCAGACCTCTACGACGCGGCCCGGCCGACGTACCCGGCCGAGGCGGTCAGCTGGCTCCTCGACGGGGTGGAGGGGCGGGTGCTCGACCTCGGCGCGGGGACGGGCAAACTCACCGCATCCCTCGTCGAGCGCGGACGCGAGGTCGCCGCCGTGGATCCGTCGTCCGAGATGCTGCGCGTGCTCCAGGAACGTCTCCCCGACGTGGATGCGCGGGAGGGCGCCGCCGAGCGCATCCCCTTGCCGGACGACGCCTTCGGCCTGGTGGTCGTCGCCCAGGCGTGGCACTGGGTGGATGTCGACCGCGCGGTGCCCGAGGTCGCCCGGGTGCTCCGCCCCGGCGGCCGGCTCGGGCTGATCTGGAACGAGCGCGACGAGTGCGTCGGCTGGGTGCGCGAGCTGGGGGAGCTGATGGATGCGGGCTCGGCCGTGTTCGACGACGAGGCCGACCCGGTGGTCCCGCCGCCGTTCGGTCCGCTGGAGCGCCACGAGACCCGCTGGGTGCAGGCGCTGACGCTCGACGGCCTGCTCGATCTGGCGCGCTCCCGCAGTTACTTCATCAGTAAGGATCCGGACGGCCAGGCCGCCGTGATCCAGTCGCTGCGCCGTCTCGCTCGCGAGCATCCCGACCTCGCGGGGCGCGACACCTTCGAGCTGCCGTACGTGACCCGCAGCTACCGGGCGACGCTGCAGGGCTGAGCCGCCCGACCGTCGGCCGGCCGCATCCCACCCTCCCCGTAGAATGGACGACCGTGGCTCTCACTATCGGAATCGTCGGGCTGCCCAATGTGGGCAAGTCCACCCTGTTCAACGCGCTGACCAAGAACGACGCGCTCGCCGCGAACTACCCGTTCGCGACCATCGAGCCGAACGTCGGCGTGGTGAACCTGCCCGACCCGCGGCTTGACCGTCTCGCCGAGCTGTTCCACAGCGAGAGGACCGTGCCGGCTCCCGTGTCGTTCGTCGACATCGCGGGCATCGTGAAGGGCGCGAGCGAGGGCGAGGGTCTGGGCAACAAGTTCCTGGCGAACATCCGCGAGGCGGACGCCATCGCCCAGGTCGTGCGCGGCTTCAGCGACGCCGATGTCGTGCACGTGGCCGGCAAGACCGACCCGGCGGGCGACATGGAGACCATCAACACCGAGCTCATCCTCGCCGACCTGCAGACCCTCGAGAAGGCGGAGCAGCGGTACGAGAAGGAGGTCAAGGGTCGCAGGCTGGAGCCCGTGGTCCTCGAGACCGCGCGGGCCGCGATCGAGTACCTCAACTCGGGCAAGCCGCTGTCGACCTCGTCGATCGACCTGGAGCCGGTCCGCGAGCTGGGCCTGCTCACCGCCAAGCCGTTCATCTACGTCTTCAACGTGGACGAGGATGTGCTCACCGACGAGTCCCGTCGCGCCGAGCTGGCCGCCCTGGTCGCTCCGGCGCAGGCCGTCTTCCTCGACGCCAAGCTGGAGTCCGAACTCATCGACCTCGATGCGGCCGACGCCGCCGAACTGCTCGCGTCGACCGGCCAAGAGGAGTCCGGCCTCGACCAGCTCGCCCGCATCGGCTTCGACACCCTCGGCCTGCAGACCTACCTGACGGCCGGCCCGAAGGAATCGCGCGCCTGGACCATCCCCAAGGGTGCGAAGGCCCCGCAGGCGGCCGGCGTCATCCACACCGACTTCGAGAAGGGCTTCATCAAGGCGGAGGTCATCTCCTTCGACGACCTGATGGAGGCCGGTAGCGTCGCCGAGGCCCGCTCGCGCGGCAAGGCGCGCATGGAGGGCAAGGACTACGTCATGCAGGACGGCGACGTGGTGGAGTTCCGCTTCAACGTGTAGCTGACCTGAGGTTCCTTTCGATTCATGCGCCGTGGCTAGTCTTGTCAGACCATGAGGCTGGGCTCACATGGGTCGACTGTCGAGTTGACCATCAACGGTTATCAGTTCCCCGATGCGTCGTCCCGCTCGCGGTCGTTCGACCACGATGCCAACTGGTTGGAGATTCATGGTGTCATCGACATTGATGGCGTCGGCTGGTCATTCGACGACCCTTGTCTGCTGACGGTCGAGGCGCAAGAACTCGGGCGTTGGCTGCGTGATGCGGCCAGAGGGGGCTCGCCGGAGGATCTCTGGTTCCTGGAGCCGAATCTGGTCTTCGGTCTGAGCGATAACACCGCAGAGTGCGTCACCGTGCGCGTCACGTTCTCGCACGAGTCAGCCCCACGAGACGATTCAGCGGCGCCCGATCAGGTCATCCTGAGATTGACGCCGCAAGAGCTCGCGACGGCCGCCACAGAGTGGGAGAAGGAGCTCGCCGCCTATCCGATGCGATGACCGTGATGTGCCCGCGCGGGCACGACCAGAGCCTTCACCACCGTTGTGACCCGGGCGACCCCTTGAAGGGCCCGACCACGGCTCTCGTGATCCAGCCGCCGTAGAAGCCCCCGGGCTGCGGCGTGACGACCTCGCCGTCGACCGTGCACTCGTCCATCTGCTGGGCGTAGACGGCGACGCGGTCTCGGAGCGGCTCGAAGCCCGGCGACGGATGCGGGTAGTTCCACGCGCACGCGGGCCGAACTTCGCCTCCGCCGCGCACGTCGAGATATCGGGCGGTGCCCTTGAACTCGCAGAACGACGAGCCGTCGGCGTCGACCAGCGCGCCGGTCGCGAAGTCCGCTATCGGAAGGTAATAGACCGGCGGATGGCTTGTCTCGAGCACCCGGACAACGTTCCGGGTTTCGACGATGAGCTGCCCGCCCAGACGGATCGTGACAGGCACGGCGACGCTCTCGATGCGCGGCGGCCTGGGGTAGTCCCAGACAGACTCCTGCCCCGGTCCGGGGATCTCGGGACGCGGTCGGGGCACCTGTTCACTCTACGTCGGCGGTGATTCACTGGAGCATGGCCGCCTCACCGATGTTCCCGCTCGGCTCCGTGCTGTTTCCCTCCGTGCCCATCCCGTTGCGGGTGTTCGAGCCGCGGTATCTCACGCTGGTCGGCCGTTTGCTCGACGAGGTCGAACCGGGGTTCGAGTTCGGCGTCGTGCTCATCGAGCGCGGATTCGAAGCCGGGGGCGGCGACCAGCGCGCCTCGGTCGGGACGATGGCGCGCCTTGTGAGCGCCGCCGTGGGCGCCGATGATCTGGTCATCGTCGGCGTAGGGACCCGGCGGTTCACGGTCGAGCGATGGCTCGACGACGACCCGTATCCCCGGGCCGAGCTCTCGATGCTGCCGGATCTGGAGTGGTCCGAGGCACTCGAACCTCTACGGGCCGAGGCAGAATCGGTTGTCCGCCGCGTGGTCGCCCGCGTTGCGGAGCCGCAGTCGGATACCGACATCGAGCTGTCGAACGACCCCGTCGAAGCCGCGTGGCAACTGGCGGCGATCGCCCCGCTGGGCGAGTACGACAGGTACACCCTGCTGAGATCGACATCGTTGGGAGGTCTCCTGCGACAGACGATCGATCTGGTCATCGAAGCCGAGGAGCTCTGGTCCGCCGAGTGAGGCGTCTGGCGCGCGGATTCCCGCTTCAGTGTGGGTGACGAATCGCGTTCTCCATGGCTGCGGGCCGCCCCGGTATAAATGCAGGTGATGCGGTTATGTCCTGGTGGCTCGGACGAGCCTTCCAGCCCGTGCGGCGATGGGATATCGGGTGGGTTCGGCGAACGACGATCTGGAAACTCTGCTCTTCGAGAGCAAGACCACCGCTCCGCTCTTCGACCCGGCCTATGTTCGCCGGCAGGACCTCATCCAATCGCTGCGCGCCAGTACCTCCCGCATCGTCACGGTCGAAGCGCCCGCCGGCTACGGGAAGACGTCGCTCCTCGCCGAATGGGAACACCTCGAAGATCGGGCGACCGGTTGGCTCACGCTCCGCGAAGACGATGACGATCCGGCGGCGCTGATCCGCCTCCTGGCCCGGGTGTGCACAGCGTTCGCGTCGGAGGCCGAGTCGGTCTTCGCGCAGATCGCGACCACCCAGACGGGAGTGCTGAGCAGGCTCGCCCCGGCGCTGGCCCTTGCGCTCTCACGGTGCGAACGTCCGTTCGTTCTGTTCATCGACGACGTCCACGTGTTGAGAACGGTCGGGTGCATCGACGCCCTGGAGGTGGCTCTGGCTCGGGTGCCCGCGGGATCGCAGGTGGTGCTGGCGAGCCGGCAGCATCTGGCGGCGTTGGCCCGAGGACGCGTCGAGCTGTCGGCGGCCAGAGTCGGAGCGTCCGAGTTGCGGATCGACCTCGACGGGGCCGCGCGGATCGCCGACGAGGCGGGCGCGCATGTGGACCGGAGCCTCCTTGCGGATTGGGTGGATCGCTGTGAGGGCTGGGCGGCCGGGCTGCACATGTACGCACTGCTCTCCAGAAGCCGGCCGTTCGCCGTCACAAGCGACAACACCGCACTCGCCGACTACCTCTATCGAGAATGCGTTCGCGACCTCCCGGAGGAGACCAGGCAGTTTCTTCTCCGCACGTCGATCCTCGGCACGCATATCCCGGACCTGTGCGATGCCGTGTTGGAACGGACCGATTCGATCCGGATCCTGCGGGACCTGGAATCGCGCCAGCTCTTCGTCACCGCGGACGCGGACGGTCGCGCGTTTCGCCTTCATCCTCTGTTCCGGGAGTACCTGTCGGATGAGCTGCAGCTCGAGTCCGCCTCGCTTGTGCCAGCCCTTCACGCGCGAGCATCGCAGTGGTTCGCCGAGCGCGGGCAACTCCCGGCGGCCATCGATCACGCAATCGCGGCGGGGGAGTTCCCCACCGCCACAGCACTGGTGACCGCCGCCGGTCTCCCGGCCTACGAGGCGGGTCAGAGCGCGACACTCGGCCGATGGCTGCGTGAGATCGGCGACGCCAACCTCCTGGCGAACCCGTCAGCCGTTGTCGTCTTCGCCTGGTTCGCGGTCCTCGCAGGATCGGATGACGACGCCCGCAAGTGGGGAACCCTGTTGGGGATGGTTCCCGATGACGCTGCTGCCGCCGGAATCAACATTCCTTCGGCGAAGGCGATGATCCGGGCAATCATGATGCCCGACGGCATCGAATCAGCCCTCGAGGACGCAGAATTCGCGGCCGAGGTCGAACCGCTCGAGAGTCCGTGGCGTGACCCCGCCGTCCAGATCCTGGGAAGCACCCTGCTCCACGCCGGCTATGAGGAGCGCGCCCGGGTCGTGCTCGGCGAGGCGATCCACATCGCCAGCGTTCACGGCAATCCCGCTTCGATTGTGATCTGCGAGTCCGAGTTCGCCTTCCTCGCGATCGAGGCCGGAGCGTGGGAGCGGGCAGCGACGCACATCGAGAGAGCCCTGGACACCATCCGGGAGGGAGGCATCGAAGGCTACGTCATGTCCGCGTACGCGCACGCGGCCGCCGCCTGCCTGGAACTCCATGCCGGCCGAACGCTGTCGGGCAGACGGTACCTGGCGCGGGCCATGTCAGAACGCCAGCGCTGCGGGAGCGCGGTGCCGCTGCTCAGCATCCCGACCCGGTTGCTGCTCGTCCGTGCGCAATTGGCCGTCGGGGACGCGGACGCCGCCCGGATCCTCCTCGACGAGATCGATGAAGTCCTTCCCCCGGGGGTTCCGGGCGACGCCTTGGATACACGGAGAGCGTTCGCCCGGAATCTGCTTGCCGAGCACACGCGCACCTTGGAGCGTCGAGTCGACTCCGTGGCGCTGACCGAAGCCGAGCAGCGTGTTCTTCCGTACCTGCAGACTCACCTGACCCGCCCGGAGATCGCGCAGCGCCTGTACGTCTCGCCCAACACCGTCAAAACCCACATCAGCGCTATCTTCCAGAAGTTCGGGGTGTCGTCGCGTTCGGAGGCGGTGCGGCGGGGGGTCGAGCTGGAGCTCCTCGGCAAGGCGACCGAGCTCGCGCCGGTCTGACGGGGCCCGCGTCAATCCTGTGTCAGCACGCTAGATTCGATTCGGTAACCGGGTGACGGATCACCCGGGTTCTGAGCGAAAGAGAGATCACTGTGATCCTCGCGAACCGGTCGACTCTCTCGGTCTACAGTAACGAACGAACCGTGTCGGAGATCAGTGCGGCACTCGGGCTTGAGCCGAGCAGTAGCGCGGATGTGGGCGATCCCACGAGAGCGGCAGTGGCTGGTCGAGCGCTCGCCGCTGAGTACATGGTCCATCAGCGCGCTCAGTGGTCCCTCGACGTGGATGCACCGATCGTGGATGTGAGAGACGACCAAGGGGTCGCCTCCCTGAGAGCGCTCGTCGACGTGTTTCGGCAGAGGGCCAATGCGCTCCAATCGCTGAGGCCGGAGTGTGAGACGGTCATCTGGTGGTCCGGTTCCTCCGACAGCACTCAAGGAACCTTCGTCATGCCACCGGACTTGCTCGCGGACCTCGCCATGCTCGGGTGCGAGTTCCGGGGGACCGCGTATCTGAACCCTGGCGAGTCCGATGCCGATTCTCCGAGTTCACCAAGCGCGGGAGCGTCTCGAAAACATCTCCCGCAGTGACCGTTTCCGTCCCGGCCGAGTCTCTCGGCTGGCTTCCTCCGCGACGGCCAATCCAGCCTCCGTCGCAACGACCCAGCAGGCGAATTCCCAATCGGTCGCGACCTGTGCGGCCGAGACTTCGTTCTGAACGCGTGCTCTGACGTCCTCGAGGGCCTCGGAAACGTGACGAACGGGGGCGTGGCGACCAGGCGGACCTCCGTCGATGTACTCCATGCGCCCGACGCTGATGAGGCCCAGGGCGCTGAGCTTTTCGAAGCTGCCGAAGGCCGCGGCAATATCGTCGTCGCTCGGTTGCCAGTCGGGAGTGGGCGGCGGATTGGTCCTGATTCCGAGGTGGATCAGGGCCCAGACAAGCGCGACATCGTCGTATCCAGTTCCCGCGAGCAGCTCCGTCTCCGCCGGGGTCAATTCCGTTCCCTCGATCACCCGGTCAGGATACTGGTAGGGCTGAAATATCCCGCGCCTCCTCGACGACGGGCTCGGTCGACGCTGCTCATCGAGCCCGGGGAAGAACTGACACGGGGCGCGAGGGATCTCGTCGACCTCTTTGCGGACCGCAGGTCGCGTTAGTCGAAGCGAGGCTCGGGCGGCCGTCTAGCATATGAGCCATGACCGACGTCGAAACCGTCACGCTTTGGCGTCCGACGGGGCCCGAAGAGCTGGTGCTGGTGGAGGAATCCGGCTGGACGCGATGGCCTCCGCGGTTGCCGGATCAGCCGATCTTCTATCCGGTGCTCAACGAGGACTACGCGGTCCGCATCGCGCGGGACTGGAACGTCAAAGCGTCCGGGGCCGGGCACGTCACCCGCTTCCGCGTGCGAAAGGACTTCCTGGACCGTTTCGAGGTGCAGCAGGTCGGCGGTGAGACCATCCTCGAGTATTGGATCCCCGCCGAGCAGCTCGAGGAGCTCAACGGCAACATCGTCGGGCGCATCGAGGTGACGCGCAGCTTCCGACGCGGGCCGGACGGCGATGTGGTGGAGGTCCACGACCGTGAGTGACCATGACAGTGGTGCGCGAGTCACCCTCCGGCTCGACCCTCCTCTGGACTGCGACTCCGAACGGTTTCGGCTCCGATGACGCATGGACAAGTGCCCGGCTGGTGGATGACGCCGTCATCGCTCATACGTGGTCGTGCTGGCGTGTGCGATTGAGCCTCGCCGACGGGCGTGTCCTCGACGCGGTCTTCACCAAGTAGCTTCGCGCGTTTCACCGCCACTCACGCGTGCGCGCCGCGACGGTCCCGTTCGGCGTCCCGCTCAGCCAGCCGCCGCCGGGAGTCGGCGGTGATCCGGAGCCATTCGGATCCACGGGCGAAGTCCCGGACGGCGGGAGCTGCCCCGGCCGTCGTGGCGCCGATGAACGCGTTGATGACGTCTGCCTGGGCGATAGCGCGGGAGCGGCGTACGGCCGTCGCCGGGAACGAGCGGGAGGTGCGTCTTCCTTCGCGCATCCAGGACAGAAACAGCACTTGCACCGACCGGTACGGGGTGCCGCGGGTGACGAACCAACTGCTCCACCTGTCGGTTCGGCACCGGGTCTCCGCGTCGATCGGGATCGTATAGGTGCGGAACCAGCTCCGCACCCGGATGCGGCGCTCGGAAAGATAGACACCCACGAACAGAGACCGCACCACAGCGACAGCGAGCAGGCAGACGGCGGCCCAGATGAGCGGGGCCAGACTCCGATCGAGCGCTGACTGATCCGGGGATGGATGGAACAGACCCGCCAGGCAGGCGAGCAGGAAGTCGATCAGCGTGGTGATGGCCGCCACGCATGCACCGCGACTGGATTGCCGCAGCCGGACCTCGGTCGTCCGTCCGGAGCCTGTTCCCTGCTCCAACGGCTCGGCGGTCGATTCGGCGGTCACGGGTCGATCCTGGCATCTCATGCCGCTCGACGTGACCTTCGCGCGCGGACGCGAGCGCTCATCGTCCGGCGAGAATCACTCTGACGGATGATCCCTCCGCGGTTGCGCCTCGCTAGCGTGGACGTGTGCGCAGCGGGCAGCAGAACGGCGTGACGGCCGGCATACTGCGCGGCCTCGTGGAGGCGGGTGGGCAGTCTGCATTGACCCTGGCCGTCATGGGCTCCACGGGGCTGGTCATCTGCATCGCCGCGGGTTCTTATGACGGCATCCCGTCGATGATCGGGTGGTTGATGCTGAGCGCCGCGGCGGCCTTCGTGACGACGGTCATCGTCATGGTGGGAGGCCTTCCGCTCCGCCTGATTCCCCGTGCCCGCAACTTCTGGTGGGCGCATGCCGGACTCGCCTTCGTCTGGATGTCCGCAGGCGCGGTGCTGATCGTCGGTTCCCTCGTTCTCGCGGCGCGGACCGCGATCAGTGACGACTTCGGAGGGCGTTTCGACGTGCTGGAGCCCAACCCATGGATACTGCTCGCTGGTTGGCTGCTCCTCGCGTTCTCGTGCGCTCACGTCCGCTGGCCCCGCCGATGGAGCCGTCGGCGCGCCGCGGGGTCGAGCGTGCGTCTCTGACAACCGCGGGATGTGATCCAAGCAGAAACGGAGGACATTACGCCACGTGGGCGGCGCCCGGTCCTCCGTTCCCGGCGGGCTCGCGGTGTGTCGGAGCGGGAGTCCTCCCTTTCCGCGGCCGCCGCCCCCTCACCAGCTCCGGAGCACCGCCGCCTTCGGACCGGCGACGAGCGTCCGCGCGGGCACGTCCTCCGCGACGGTCGCGCCCGCGGCGATCACGGAGTCGCGGCCGATGGTGACGCCGGGGAGGATGGTGGCTCCCGCGCCGATCCACACGTTCTCTTCGACCGTGATGGGGCCGCCGGTCAGCCAGATGCGGCGGTCGTCGGTGTCGACGGGGTGGCCGACGGTGATGAAGGTCGCCTTCGGGGCGACCATGACGCGCTCGCCGAGGGT
The DNA here is from genome assembly GCF_031455295.1 of Leifsonia sp. 1010. Lineage (NCBI taxonomy): Bacteria > Bacillati > Actinomycetota > Actinomycetes > Micrococcales > Microbacteriaceae > Leifsonia > Leifsonia sp. 1010. The sequence continues at coordinate 64,069 of NZ_JAVDSL010000005.1, read as the reverse complement.
GATGCCCGCGTAGTCGAGGAACGTGCAGTTCTGGTTGATGAACACCCGCTCCGCCAGCTCCAGGTTGCGGCCGTGGTCGGTGAAGAACGGCGGGTAGATGGTCACGCGTGGCGGGAGCGGGCGGCCGAGGATCTGCTCGAACAGGGCGGACTTGCCCTCCTCGTCGTCGAAGGGGAGCACGTTCAGCCGCGAGGTCAACGCGGTCACCTCCAGCACCCGCTCCGACATCGCCTGGAACTCGGGACTGTGGATGCGCATCAGCAGCTCGGACACCCCATGATCCTGACGTGGCGTCGCGCGCGCGGGCAGCGGACACGCCAGGGCGCGCCCAAAGCGCGGCGCACGCTACGGTAAGGCTCGTCACCGCACATCCAGGAGGACCCATGCCGTACGTCGTCGACTTCGAGAAAGTCTCCACCGTCGGGCTGGAGTCGTCGCCCGTGGCGGACGCGCTCGCCGGCCTCCGCGCGAACGAAGCGCGGTACTACCGCAACAAGTACGACCACGTCTTCACCGTCGGCACCGCCGAGGAAGAGCAGGATGCGGTGGACCGGGTCGCACGGGTCCTGAAAGAGGAGCGCGGCATCGTCATTGCGTCTCCGGCGCTCGAGGCCACGGACTTCGAGGTCGACGGGATTCGGATGACGTACGTCTTCTACGAGTCCGGGCTGTCGATCAACGTGATGTACGCGCTCGCCGAGGGCGGCAAGCGGGCGGTCGGCTTCAAGCTCTCCGACGGGATGGACGTGCCGGAGGAGTTGTCCTCGTTCAAGTTCGCGCGCCAGAAGTCCCGGCTCGCGGGAACCATCCGCGGCTCCTACTTCGTGATCAAGGGCGAGTACTGACCTCCTCCGTCACACGACCGCACGGACGAATTCGGCGACCGTCGAGGCGATGAGGTCGCGCACACCGGCCGCGCCCAGTGGGGACGCCTTCGGTACCCGCATGCCGTGATCGGCGCCCGGGACCTCCACCACCCGGATACGATGGGCGGCCGCGGCAGCGGATGCCCCGACCTCCGCAGCACCCACTTCGGACGCGACGAGAGCCGCTGACCCGAACGGGTCGCCTCCGCCCTGGACGACGAGCACAGGGACGGCCGGCTCGAGCAGTTCGTCCAGCCGCGACCTGTCGGCTTTTCCCGGCGGATGCAGCGGGAACGCAAGACACACAACGCCGCGCGCGCCGAGCGCTGTCGCGGTCCGGCAGGCGACTCGTGCGCCCGCGCTGCGGCCACCCGTCACCAGCGGGAGGTCGCCGGCGAGCGCCCGCACTCGTGGGGCTGTCTCCTGCCAGGCGACGTCGAGCGTGGCCGGGCGGGCGGCCACGCGCTTGTCGGCGACACGCCACGGTTGCTCGTAGCGGACGACCGTGATGCCTTCGCCGGGCAGCCGGGAGGCGAGGACAGCGAGGTCGGCCGCCTCGATGCCGCCGCCGGCGCCGTGACCCATCCAAAGGACCGCGGCGGGATGCTCGGCCGCGGAGACGGTCAGCCGGCCGGGGCCGACCGAAGTGGGGACGTCGATCTGCATGGAGTCGACGCTACCCGTGCGGGCCCGGTGAAGGGCGGTGCGCGCCCCGACTGTGGATGAGTCGGTGCGGGGAGCGGCTGTGGACGGAAATGCGCACATCCCGACCGCCCGACATCCACCGCGACTCTTGCTTCCGCACGCCGCCGGGCGGACCATGGAAGTGGCGATGCGGGCGCCAACGGGTCGGATGGGGATGATCACGATGGTCGCGGACTCACGGGTGTGCAGAGTGTGCGGAGGGCCGATCTCCGAGGAACGGCGGCTGGTGCCGACGTCGCGCGGGGCTTGGACGGTGGTGACGGTGGCGGTGGGATGCCGAAATCCGCTCTGCCGTGCGTCGTCGCTCGCCCAGCAGCGCATGGTGCCGCCCGGCACCACGCTGGTCGCCTGAGCGCGGGCGGCCGGTCCGCCGTCTGTGGGTCGCGACACGCCGTTCTGGCGCGCCCATAACGGCGTGTTGCGACCCACCGGCGCGGCAGCGCGGCGGAGCGGCGCTCAGGAAGCAGAGGACGCCGCGCGACCCGACCGCCCCGCGCGTCCGGGTCGCACGAACACCAGCAGCGCCAGGTGCACCACCGCCAGCACGGTCGCGACGCCGACGGCCGCCAGCCAGCTGCCCGCGGTCGTCCCACCGCTGAACAGAAGCCCGAGCACCGTCGTCGCGACGATCGCCCCGACATAGCGCGACGTCTGGAAGATGCCTGCGGCGACACCGCTGTCCTCCGGTCGGGCCGCCGAGTAGAGCGCCTGATTCATCCCGATGCTGACGACGCAGTAGGGGATGCCGAGCGCCGCCGTGAGCACCAGCACGACCCAGGGCGCCGTCGTCGCGGCGGCGACGGCGAGGAGGGCAGCCCCGACCACGAGCGCGATCGCACCGGTGATCAGGGTCGGCCGCAGCCCGACGGACTCGATCGCGCGCGCGGCGAACGGCGTGACGACGATGGTCACGGCCGCGAGTGGGAACATCAGCAGCCCGGCGACGCCCGCGCTGTAGCCGCCGTGCGTCTGCAGGTACTGCGGCAGGCCGAAGAAGGCGGAGTAGTAGACGACGTTGAAGATCGCGAAGCTGAGGTACACCAGCAGGAGGCGCCGGTTCGCCGCCAGCAGCCGCAGGTCGAGGAACGGGTGGGCCGTGCGCAACTCCCGCCAGACGAAGAGCGCGGCAGCCACGGCGCACACCGGCAGCAGCCACCAGAGCGGCTGGGGTTCCAGGTCGAGGAGGAAGACGAGCAGCGACGTCAGGGTCGCGATGAACAGCAGGATGCCGGGGATGTCGGACTCGGCGAGCGTGCGACCCAGCGGCACCCGCTCCCGTTCGGCGTCGCGCGGAGCGAAGAACCACACGCCGACGAAGGCGATCAGGGCCAGCGGCACGTTCACCCAGAAGATCGACTGCCAGCCGAGGAACGTGATCAGCGCGCCGCCGAGCACCGGCCCGATAGCGGCGCCGGAGGTGTTGGCGATCTGGATGCGGCCGAGCAGTCGTGGCGTCCCGACCCCGGAGGTCGCGGCGAGCGGCCGCAGCAGGGCGATCGCCGACGGGAACGCGGTCGCCGTCCCCACCGCCAGCGCCACCCGGCCGACGCAGACGGCGGCGAGGGACCCGGCGAACGGCGTGAGCGCGCACGCGAGTACGACGACGAGCATCCCGAACAGGAACAGGCGGCGCGGCCCGAAGCGGTCGCCGAGCCGGCCCATCAGCGGCTGGCCCGCGGCCGACGCCAGGTAGAACGAGGTGATGACCCAGGTCACCGCCGTCACATCCACACCGAAGTCGTGCTGCAGCGGCACGAGGGCCACCGCGATCATCGACGAGTTGAGCGGGTTCAGCAGCGTGCCGAGGCTGAGCGCGGCGACGGCCGCCCCGGTGCGCGGGCGCGCAGGGTCGTCGGAGCGGCTCACTCCGTCCACGCTACTCGGGCCGTGCGATCACTCGTCGAGGTCGGCGGTCGTGACCGGGATGGTGGAGCGGTACGGGTAGGCGGGCATCGACGAGTACTCCTCCTCGTCGGCCAGTTCGTACACGTCGTACGCGAGGGCCCCGGCGAACAGGGTGGCGACGCGGATCTCGCCGGGCGGGCATCCGCCGATCAGCGGCACGACCACGACGCTGTCGAGGGTCCGGCCGTCCTCGTAGAGGAGGGCCGCTTTGATGGTTCGCGTAAGTGCGTCCATGACCGGACTTTACGGCGGTTCGCGCAACCGTGACTTGACGGCGCGCGGTGGTTTGGAGAAAGTGATCCCAAGAGGAAGGACTCGCGTGGGAACGTTGATCTACGACGGGGCCGACGGCTTCACGTTCGACGACCGGGTGCTCGCGCACCTGCAGGCGGTCGTCCAGACGAAGCTGCGGCGCCGGGAGGGTTTCCTCCTGATCTGGACGGATCGCACAGCCGGTCCGGACGGCGTGCTGCGGTCGATCTGGCTCGACCCGTCCATCTCGCTCCAGTTCGTGTTCGCGAGGCCGGAGTTGCCCGAGCTGAACCGCGACTGGCTGACCATCCTCGGCGAACGCGCCAACAGCAACTCCGGGCTGATGCTCGAGGACGACCTGCGCGCGGAGATCCGCGAAGAGATCCCGGAGGGGACCTACCGGGCGAGCAGGACGAGGAACGGCAAGCGCCGCGAGGGGGCGTGACGTGGGCAGGCTGGTCTACGGGACCGCGCCGCAGGAGTACGAGTTCGACGACCGCACCCTGGCGCACGTCAAGATCGCCGTCGTCACGAAGCTGCGCCGCCACGAGAGCTTCCTGCTGAACTGGCAGATCCCGGCCGACCTGGGCGGGGGTCGGGTGAGCCTCTGGATCAGTCGCGACATCCCGCTGGCGTTCGTGTTCAGCGGCAGCAGGCCGCCGCGGCTGAACGAGCGCTGGATGGATGTGCTGCTGCGGACGAGTCAGCGCACCGGGGGAATGGTGGTCGTGTCCGAAGCGGAGGCGGAAGCCATCGTCGACCGCGACGAGAGAGGGAACTGAGGATGTCGTTTCAGGCGTACCTCGACGCCGTCGAGGAGAAGACCGGCAAGACGCCGCGCGAACTCGTCGCGGAGGCGGGGGAGCGCGGGTTCGGTCCGGGCAGCAAGGCGGGCGACATCCTCGCCTGGCTGAAGGACGACTACGGGCTGGGCCGCGGACACGGGATGGCGATGGTGCACGTGATCACCAAGGGCCCGGAGATCGACACGAAGTTCGTCGGCACCGACGGCGTGCACCGGGATGAGTCGGCGACGCTGTGGCTGGACGGCAAGGCGACCAAGCCGGCCGGCTGATCTCTCGCGGGGCACCGCCGCGCCCGTCAGGGCAGCAGCGCGAGCTTGCCGCCCGGGTGGCCCTCCTTCAGGAACGCGAGCGCCTCCGGAGCGTCGGCGAGAGGATACGTGCGCGCCACGGGGACCTGGAGCCGGCCGCTGCCCGCCAGCTCGAGGAGTGAGCCGCGGACGGAGTCGCGGAACGCCTGGCTCTCCGGCTGGGCGCCGAAGACGGCGTGGAAGCCCTCCTGCTGTGCACGTTGAGAGGCGACGATGGTGACGATGCGCCGCCGGTCGGGGACGAGGTCGAGGGAGACGTCGACGGCCTCCTCCGTGCCGACCGTGTCGAGAGCCGCGGCGATCGGCCCCTGGGCGGCTTCCGTGGCGCGCTCTGCGAGCCCGGGGCCGTAGGCGATCGGCAGGCCGCCGAAGCGACGCACCCGGGCGAAGCTCGCCTCGCTCGCCGTCCCGATGACGCGCGCGCCGATCTCGGCCGCCTGCTGGAGGATGCTCACGCCGACGGCACCCGACGCTCCGTGCACGAGGATGGTCTCGCCCGCGCGCACATCGGTCACGTCGAGCATCTGGGCGGCCGTCGTGCCGACGAGCAGGAGGTTGGCGGCCTCCTCATCGGCCAGCCGGGCGGGTTTGGCGAAGACGTCCTTCGCCGGCACGGTGACGGCGGTGGCATAGCCGCCCTGGATGCGGAACGCGACGACCGCGTCGCCGACGGCCCCGCCGCCGGACGCGATCTCGGTGTCCGGACCGATGGCCGCGACGACGCCGGCCACCTCGTAGCCGATCGGGACCGGGAGCTCCAGGCCCTCCCGGGTTGCCGACACGTGCTTGTAGTCGGCCGGGTTGACGCCCGCGGCGCGGACCTCGATCGTGACCTCGCCCTGTCGAGGGTCGGGGACCTCGACCTCCGCGAACTCCCACGTCTCCGGCCCGCCCCAGCGGGTCGCTCGCCACTGTCGTGCTGTCTTCTGGCTCGCCATGATCGCAGTCAACTCCCGTCGGCTGTGCGCCGGCTCAAGACCTCTGCCATGCCGTCTCAGGTGGCGGAGACGCGATCCGCAGCGCGGCCGCTGTGCCGCGCACGGCGGGGACGGGTCGGCGCGAGCCGGAGCATCTGGGCCGTCGAGCTGTCGTCGAGCTCGACCAGGTCGCCGCGCGACTTGATGAAGTCGCTGAACGATCGGTAACCGAGGGCCTTCTCGCTGAAGGACGGGTCCATCCGCTTCATCTGGCCCTTGACCGTCGAGCTGTGCAGCCACGGCGAGTCGTCCTTCTCGTGGCCGAGCTGCATGGCGCGGGCGAGGAGTCGCGTGGCGACGTGCTGCGGGTCCTCGCTCTGCTCTTCGTCCGCATCCCCCGTGCTGGTCGTCGCAGCGGCACGCTTGCGGCTTCCGCGCTTCGCCCGCTGCGGCGGCTCGGAGGCGGCGTCCGCGGCCGGAGCCGACGCATCCACCGTCTCGGGTTCCGCGGCGGCGCCATCGGCCTGGTCACCCGCGGGCTCCGCGGCCACCGCCGTCACCGGCTCGGTGCCCGCCTCGACCTCGACGTCGTCCGCGTCCTCCGCCTCGTCACGGGCGATGCCCGGGAGGTCGTCGTAGCTGACGAATTCGTCGCAGGCCGCGGCGAGCGATTTGGCGGTCGAGCCGGCGACGCCGATCCCGATCACGTAGCGCCCGAGGCGCTTCACCCGCTGGGCCAGCGGGATGTAGTCCGAGTCGCCCGCGACGATCACCACGTGCGTGAGCTCGGGAAGCCGGAACAGGTCTTCGACCGCGTCGACCGCGAGCCGGATGTCGGCGCCGTTCTTGGCGTAGGCGGCGGCCGGGAAGAGCTGCACGAGGTCGACCGCGCGGCCGACCAGCTGGCCGCGGTACTCGGCGTTGACGGCGGACGACCAGTCGGCGTACGCCCGCGTCAGCACCAACGTGCCGAACGACGAGGAGAAGTCGATTACCGCACCCAGGTCGACGCGCGCTTCCGCCAGTTTCTCGGCGAAGCCCGCCTTCGGCGCGGTCGAGCTCGACTTGGGCCGATCGCGCATGTAGGAGCCACGACCATGCACCTGGTCGTAACGGGATATGACGATGTTGTCGAAGTCTATGTAGACAGCGACACGGCCGTCTCCGGGTTCACTCATGCTGCCACGATAGCTTGCGGCCGCCGTGAGCCGACCGGCGGGAAGCAGGATGTGGACAAGCTGCGGCTGTGGATGGACGACACCAGGTGCCGCCCATCCACACTCCGCCCATCCACACTCCGCCCATCCGCTCGCCGGTCAGGACCGCGCGTAGCGGTCCGCAACATCGAGTGCCGCGTCGATCGCGGCGAGACCGCGACGCAGCTCGTCCTCGCCGATGATCAGTGGCGGCGCGACGTGCACGCGGTTGAAGTGGGTGAACGGCCAGACGCCCGCAGCCTTGCAGGCCGCCGCGACTTCGGCCATCGGCGCCGCATCCGGTCCCGCCGCGTTGAACGGCACCAGCGGCTCCCGTGTGTCGCGGTCGCGCACCAGCTCCAGTGCCCAGAACAGGCCGCGGCCGCGCACCTCGCCGAGCGACGGGTGCCGCTCCTGCCACGACCGGAGCTCCGGCTCGACCACGCGCGAGCCGAGGTCGCGCACCCGCTCGAGGATGCCGTCCCGCTCGAACACGTCGAACGTCGCGACCCCGGCGGCGCAGGCCAGCGGGTGGCCCGAATAGGTGAGGCCGCCCTGGAACGGCACATCGTCGAACTGTGCGGCGATGGCGTCCGAGATGACGACGCCGCCGAGCGGCACGTATCCCGAGTTCACGCCCTTCGCGAAGGTGACCAGGTGGGGCACCACGTCGAAGGCGTCCACAGCGAACCACTCGCCGACGCGCCCGAAACCGACCATGACCTCGTCGGCGATGTACACGATCCCGTACCGGTCGCACAGCTCCCGCACGCCCGCGAGGTACCCGGGCGGCGGCACCAGCACGCCGTTGGTGCCGACGACGGTCTCGGCGATGAGCGCCGCGATCGTGCCGGCGCCCTCCAGCACGATCACGTTCTCGAGGTGCTCCAGCGCGCGCTGCGTCTCCTCCTCGGGCGAGGTCGAGTGGAACGCGCTCCGGTACGGGTACGGGCCGAAGAAGTGCGCGACCGACGGGTCGCTCGGCTCGTTCGCCCAGCGCCGCGGGTCGCCGGTGAGGGCGATCGCGGTCGCGGTGCCGCCGTGATACGAGCGGTACATCGACAGCACCTTGCGGCGGCCGGTCACGGCGCGCGCCAGGCGCACCGCGTACTCGTTCGCGTCCGCCCCGCCGTTGGTGAAGAAGACCTTGTTGAGCGTCCCTGGAGCCACCTCGGCGATGCGTCGAGCGAGCTCGCCGCGCACGTCGTTCGCCATCGACGGCTGCACGGTGGCGAGCCGGCCCGCCTGCTGCTGGATGGCGGCGACCAGGTCCGGATGCTGGTGCCCCAGGTTCAGGTTCACCAGCTGCGAGCTGAAGTCGAGGTACGCATTTCCGTCGTAGTCCCAGAACGTGGAGCCCTCGCCCGCGGCGATCGGCAGCGGGTCGATCTTCGCCTGCGCGCTCCACGAGTGGAAGACGTGGCCGCGGTCGTCGCTGCGCACCTGGCGCTCGGCCTCCGCATCCCCGAACGGATGCTCGACGCCGTGCCGGTCGAGATAGCCGGTCCGCGTGCCGGTGGCCGGGATGGTGTCCGTCATCGTCGTCTCCTCGCTCACGCGTTGCCGGGGAACGCGAGCTCGATCCGCGAGTGCAGCGGGTCCGGCCAGCGCGTGGTGACCACCTTGCTCCGCGTGTAGAAGTGGAACGACTCGGGACCGTAGATGTGCGAGTCGCCGAACAGCGAGTTCTTCCAGCCGCCGAACGAGTAGGCGCCGACGGGGACGGGGATGGGCACGTTGATGCCGACCATCCCGACCTCCACCTCGAACTCGAAGCGGCGGGCTGCCCCGCCGTCACGGGTGAACAGCGCGACGCCGTTGCCGTACGGGTTGGCGTTGATGAGGTCGATCGCCTCGTCGAAGGTGTCGACCCGGACCACCGACAGCACCGGGCCGAAGATCTCGTCGTCGTACGCCTTCATGCCCGGCTTCACGTTGTCGAGCAGGCTGACGCCCACGAAGAAGCCGTCGCCGTCGAACGAGCGCGCGGTGCCGTCCTCCACGACCGTCGCGCCCTCCGCCGCGGCGCCTGTGACGTACGACGCCACCTTGTCGCGGTGCTCGCGCGTGATGAGCGGGCCCATCTCGCTGGCCGCATCCGTGCCCGGCCCGATGCGCAGGGCGCCGAGGCGCGACTGGATGGCCGGCACCAGCCGGTCGCCGACGTCGCCGACGGCGACCACCACGCTGACCGCCATGCAGCGCTCGCCGGCGGAGCCGTAGGCGGCCGAGACCGCTGCATCGGCGGCGGCGTCGATGTCGGCGTCCGCCAGCACCACCATGTGGTTCTTGGCTCCGCCGAGCGCCTGGACGCGCTTGCCGTTGGCCGACGCGCGCTGGTAGATCGAGCGGGCGATCGGAGTGGAGCCGACGAAGCTGACCGCGGCGACGTCGGGGGAGTCGAGGAGCGTGTCCACCGCCTCCTTGTCACCGTGCACGACGTTCAGCACGCCGTCCGGCAGTCCGGCCTCGCGGAACAGCTTCGCCAGGAACACGGAGGCGCTCGGGTCCTTCTCGCTCGGCTTCAGCACGACGGTGTTGCCGCAGGCGATGGCGCTGGCGACCATCCACAGCGGCACCATCACGGGGAAGTTGAACGGGGTGATGCAGGCGACGACGCCGACCGGCTGCTTGACGCTGTGCACGTCGATGCCGGTGGACACCTGCTCGCTGTACTCGCCCTTGAGCTTGTCGATCAGGCCGCTCGCGAACTCCACGTTCTCGAGCCCGCGGCCGATCTCGCCCGCAGCGTCGGAGAGCACCTTGCCGTGCTCGCTCGTCACGATGGCGGCGAGTTCGTCGCGACGCTCGGTCAGGAGGTGACGGAGGCGGAACATCACGTCGGCGCGCTTGGTCAGGCTGGTGGCGCGCCACGCAGGAAAGGCAGCGCGCGCGGCGGCGATCGCGCGCTCGGTCTCGGCGGCATCGGCGAGGGCGACCTCGTGCTGGCGCTCGCCGGTCGCCGGATTGAACACCGGGCCGGTGCGCAGGGCGCCGGTCGATTCTGCGGCGATCTCTTCGCCGGCGATGAAGTGGCGGATCAGGGCCACGGGGATCCTCCTCGCGGTTTCGCCGGACGTTCTGCCCGGCGGTGACAGTAAGCTTGCCTCCCAATGATCACAGAGCGGGGGCGGTAGAAGCGATGCCAGATCGTCGGGACCCGCACGCGGGTCGAACAGTTCGTCCGGAAGCCTCGGGGAATGCGCCGCAGCTGCACGCGCCGTCGTCGTCCGTGCTGCCGACGGTGCGCGAGGTGCTGCGCATGGAACCGGTGGCCGTCGCCCTGCCCGAGGTGCTGACCGGCCGGGAGCGGTTGGATGCGCCGGTGCGCTGGGTGCACGTCGCCGAGACGGCGGAGGCGGCCCGGCTGGGCTCCGGCGGCGAACTGCTGCTCGCCACCGGCGTCGGGTGGCCGGCCGACGACGCCGCCCTGCGCCGGCTCGGCCGGGTGCTCGTGGAGGCCGGCGTCGCGGGGCTCGTGCTGGAGTTGGGAGCGCCGATGCCGGCCGCGCCCGCCGCGCTCGTCCAGGAGTTCCAGGCGGCCGGGCTCCCGTTCGTCGTCCTGCACCGGGAGGCGCGGTTCGTCGCGATCACGGAGGCCGTGCACTCGCGCATCATCGCGGAGCAGATGGTCGCGTTGCGGGCGCGGGACGACATCCATGCGCTCTTCACCGGTCTCAGCCTGCGCGGCAGCCCGGCCGACTTCATCGTGGAGCAGGCGGCGCGCGTGCTCGGGTCGCCGGTGGTGCTGGAGGACACCAGCCACCGGGTGATCGCGGCCAGTGGCCTCACCGCCAGTGGGACGGCCGCCAGTGGGACGGCGGCTGCCGGAGCGAACGCATCGGCAGAGGACGAGCTCGCCGACTGGGAGCAGCGCTCGCGGGCGGCCCACCGGTCGGGCGCGGCCGGGTGGACGATCGTCCCGGTCGAGGCACGGGGGATGCGCTGGGGTCACCTCGTCGGGCTGCCCGGAGAACCGCATCCCGCCGGCCGTTCCAACGTGCTCGAGCAGGCCGCGGTCGCGCTCGCGCTCAGCCGGCTCTCCGACCGCGACGACGACGAGTGGACGCGGCGCAGCCACGACGCACTGCTCGCGGCGCTGCTCGGCCGGCGGTTCGCGGGGGAGGGCGGCGTCACAGCCCGCTTCGAGGCGGCGGGCTTCCCGCTCTCCGGCCGGCCGGTCGCGGGGGTGGCCGTGCGGCTGCGCTCCGGGACGCTGCCCGTTCCGGCGGCGGCGCGCGCCGTGGAGGCCGCTCGGGCGGCGGGCGTCGACGCGGTCGCTGGACGGCATCCCGAGCAGCCGGGCACCCTCGTCGTCGCGGTGTCCGCTCGGCCGGGTCGGCAGCTCGGGGACGCCCTGTTCGCCGCGATCGCGGACGCCGTCGGGTCGGTGCGCCTCGACGACCCGGTGGCGGTCGTCGCCGTCGGCTCGGATGCGCGCGGGGTCACCGGGCTGCTGTCGTCGCTGGAGGAGGCGGTCGAACTGGCGGCCGGATCAGCCGCGCGCACCGATGCTCGCCTCGGGCGGAGGCCGCTCATCCAGCGCGTTCAGCATCGGCCGCTGCTGAGGCTGGTCAACGCGCTCGGAAGCGACCCGCGGCTGCTGGAGCACACCGAGCAGCTGCTGCGTCCGCTGATCGAGTACGACCTGGCGACAGGCGGAGACCTCGTGGAGGTGCTGCGCGCGTACCTCAGCCACCCCGGCAACCGGACGCGCGCGGCCGCGGCGAGCCACCTCTCGCGGTCGGTCTTCTACCAGCGCATCGCCCTGATCGAGGAGCTGCTCGGGATGGACCTGGACGACGGCGAGACCGTCGCGGCCCTCCACGCCGCGGTGCTGGCGAGGGGTCGCGCCGCGACCTGACCTGACGGCGTCAACCTGGTTGACGCGACATGCCGTCGTGGAAGGCGCCCGCACGGCGTGTCGCGTCACCTCGACGCCCGACGGCCGGATGCGGTCAGGAGTCGAAGCCGAGGCCGACCGCGTCCAGCGCACGGAGGAAGGCGTTGCGGTGTCCGGCCCGGTGATCGGCCTGGTCGAGGGACCAGCGGGTGAGGTTGATCCCGATCGCCGCGGCGGGTTCCGGCGGGAAGGGGATGGGTCGCGTGCGCACCATCTCCAGCTCCGTCCGCTCGGTGGTGCGGCCGGCGAGCAGGTCGAGCATCACCTTCGCACCGAAGTGCGTCGCCGCCACGCCGAGGCCGGTGTAGCCGGCGGCGTAGGCGACGCGTCCCTCCCGCGCCGACCCGAAGAAGGCGCAGAACCGGCTGCAGGTGTCGATGGCGCCCGCCCAGCGATGTGTGAACGTCAGCCCCTCCAGCTGCGGGAACGTGGTGAAGAAATGCCCGGCCAGGCGGCGGAACGACGCCGGGCGATCTTCATACGCCGACCGCACGCGACCGCCGTAGTGGTAGACCGCGTCATAGCCGCCGAACAGGATGCGATCGTCGGAGGTCAGGCGGTAGTAGTGGAACTGGTTGGCCGAATCGCCGATGCCCTGCCGGCCCTCCCATCCGATCGACTGCCGCTGGGATGCGGTCAGCGGCTCCGACATCAGCACGTAGTCGTACACGGGTACCGTCGCGAGACGGTTCCGCCGCAGCAGGCTGGGAAAGACATTGGTCGCGAGAGCGGTGCGGCGGGAGCGGACGGTTCCCGTCGGCGTCTCGAGCACCGTCCCGTCGCCGATGCTCTCGACCGGACTGCGCTCGAAGATCTCGACCCCCGCGTCGCTGCAGGCCTTCGCCAGCGCCCGGACCAGTTTCGCCGGGTGGATGAGCGCCGAGTCGCGGGTGCGCAGCAGGGCTCCTTCGTACGTCGGGGAGCGGACGAGGGACTGGATCGCGTCCCGGTCCAGGAAGGTGGCCTCCGGCCCCTCGGCCTCCCGCAGCCAGGGGAGCTGGTGCGGTTCGGTCGCCACATCCAGGGCGCCGTTGCGCTCGAACTCCGCGTCGAGCCGCAGCTCGGAGACGGTCTGCTCGATCTCGTCGAGGTTCTGCATCCCGAGCCGCTGCAGCTCGTCGAACTCGCCGGGCCAGCGGGTGCGGCCGTTCTCGTCGCCGTGCGTCAAGCTCGCCTCGCAGAAGCCGCCGTTGCGGCCGGACGCCGCCCAGCCGACGCGGCGGCCCTCGAGCAGGACGACGCGTGCGGACGGATCCTCCCGCTTCGCGAGCAGCGCCGTCCACAGGCCCGTGTAGCCGCCGCCGACGACGGCCAGGTCGCAGCTGAGGTCGCCGTGGAGGCGCGGATGACGCTCGGCGGGCGCGTCCTCCGTCCAGAACACGGCCTGCCGGCTGGGCGCGAGCGCGTGCCGCACGACGGAGGCGTCGGGGCGCTGCCGCTCGAAGACGGTGCTGGTCCGGGATGGGCTCACGCCGACATTCTGCCCGACCGGGCTGCGGCCGTTCGTCGGGAAACCCGGGGTGCGTCGTCCAATCCGTCCGGCGACGGGTCGGGCGCAGGGCGCGGCCCCCTGAGCGTTCTCGCACGACCTGGCGGGTGCGCGAAACGCGCGAACAAGTATTGTTGGCCGCGCACCATGAAGGGAGGCGGCCGTGAGCAACGGAGCGGGGCGCGTGACCATCGCGGGGCTGGCCGACCAGCTGGGTCTCTCGAAGGCGTCCGTCTCGTACGCGCTCAATGGGCTCCCGGGAGTGAGCGACGAGACGCGCGAGCGGGTGCTGGCCCTGGCGGAGCAGCTGGGATGGCATCCCAGCTCGTCCGCGCGTGCGCTGTCGCGCGCGCGGTCCGACACGATCGGCATCGTCCTCCGCCGTGACCCGAGCCTGCTCGGAGCCGAGCCGTACTACATGAGCCTGCTCGCCGGGGTGGAGTCCGAACTGTCCGAGACCGGGCAGTCGCTGCTGCTGCGCATGGTCGGCACGGACGCAGGTCAAGAGGTCGCCGCGTATCGACGCTGGAGCGCCGAGGCGCGGGTGGACGGCGTCATGCTCTTCGACATCACCTTCGACGACCCGCGACCGCAGCTGCTGGAGGAGCTCGGCCTCGCGTTCGTGCTGCACGGCAACCGCGAGGCGGTCGCGCCCGGCAAAGTGCTGCTGTACGACGCGCGTGCCGACGCCGGACTCCTCGTCGAGCATCTGGCATCCCTCGGCCACCGTCGCGCGCTGCACATCGCCGGACCCGCCGAGTTCGAGCACGAGCAGGACCGCCGCGACGCCGTCGCCGCGCACGGGCAGGAGCTCGGCGTCGAGTTCTCGTTCGCGGTCTCCGACTACTCGATGGAGTCGGGGGAGCGGCTCGCCGCGGAGCTGCTGTCGACCGACACATCCCTCACCGCGGTGCTGACCTCGAACGACCTGCTCGCCCTGGGCGCACAGACCGCGCTCAACCACGCCGGCCGCGAGGATGTCGCCATCGTCAGCTGGGACGACTCCCTGCTCTGCCGTCTCGGCACCCGCCCGATCACCGCGCTCGACCGATACCCGGAGGAGCAGGGGCGGCGGTCGACACGGCTGCTGCTCGACCAGCTCGCCGGGCGCCCGGCGTTCGACCGCCGCGCGCGGCCGAGCCGGCTCGTGCCCCGCGCCACCAGCATCCGCGCCGGCGAGCACGCCGCCCGCTGAGCGCCCGCATCCCGCGCTCGCCCCGCGCCCCCTCGCCCCTCGCTCCGCGCCTATCGAAGTGCACGTAGTTGCGGGCGACACGCCGTAGCGGACCGCCACTACGTGCACCTCACGGCCGCATCGCGGCGCGGCAGGGGCGACCGGCCGGTATACCCTCGGACGAGGTGAAGTCAAGGATTGACACCTGAACCGGTTAAGTTAGGCTCAGCGTGGCGCTCCCGCGTCCGGCTCTCGCACCAGGGCCGGGATCGCCCCCCATCAAGAGACGAAGGAGTCACAATGAGGAAACGCGCCATCGCCGTCGCGGCACTGGCCGCAGCGGTCTCGCTCGTGGTCGCGGGCTGCAGCAGCTCGGGATCCGGAGGGTCGTCCAGCGGGGCGACACTCACGTACTGGGCGAGCAACCAGGGGACCAGCCTCGACAACGACAAGCAGGTCCTCACCCCCGTCCTGGACGACTTCACGAAGCAGACCGGAATCAAGGTCAAGCTGGAGGTCATCGGCTGGAACGACCTGCAGACCCGCATCCAGACGGCGGTCACCTCGGGCCAGGGCCCGGACGTACTGAACATCGGCAACACCTGGGCCGCCTCCCTGCAGGCGACCGGAGCGTTCCTGCCGTTCGACGACGCCAACATGAAGGCGATCGGCGGCAGCGACAAGTTCGTGAAGGCCGCGCTCGACACCGGCGGCGCCGAGGGCAAGCCGGTCACCAGCGTCCCGCTGTACGGCCTCGCCTACGGCTTGTACTACAACAAGAAGATGTTCACGGACGCCGGCGTGCAGCCGCCGACGACGTGGGAGGAGCTCGTCGCCGCGGCGAAGAAGCTCACCAACGGCAGCCAGTACGGTTTCGCCCTCGCAGCGGGCAGCTACACCGAGAACGTCCACTTCGCGTTCATCAACTCGGCCCAGAACGGCGGCGAGTGGTTCGACAAGAAGGGCAACCCGACGTTCGACAGCCAGGCGAACATCGACGGCATCAAGCGCTACCTCGACCTGATGCAGAGCGACAAGGTCGTCAACCCGTCCAACGCCCAGTACGACAACGGCGTGCAGGCGGTCAACGACTTCGCCACCGGCAAGGTCGCGATGATCCTCAGCCAGAACAACGCGGACGCCTCGATCGTCGCCAACGGCATGAAGAACGACCAGTACGGCGTCGTCCCGTTCCCGGCTCCTGAGGGCGGCAAGGACATCGCCACCTTCATCGCCGGCATCAACCTGTCGATCTTCAAGAACACCAAGCAGAAGGACGCGGCGCTCAAGTTCGTCAAGTACATGACGAGCGAGGACGTCCAGACCACGCTGGGCAAGCCGTACGCCAGCCTGCCGGTGCTGAATGACGCCAAGCCGGTCTTCACCGACAACGCCGAAGAGGCGGCGACGTTCCAGAAGATCTACAACGACATGTCCAAGCCGCTCCCGCTGGTGCCGGCCGAGGACCAGTTCGAGAACACCGTCGGCAAGGCGATGAACGACATGTTCGCCAAGATCGCCACCGGCAGCACGGTCTCCGACGCCGACATCAAGGCGGCTCTGAAGAACGCGCAGGACCAGGTCAAGCAGTCGCTCGGCGGCTGACACCCGGAAACCAGCTCGTCGGGCGGGGCGCGGCCACCGCGTCCCGCCCGGCGGACAGCCACACCCTCAAGGAGACTCATGTCGACGACGACAGACGTCCGCGGCCCAGCGCGCACCGTGCCGGCCGCCGCAGCTGCACCGCCCCAGCCCAAGCGCCGCCGCCCTAAGGGATGGTGGCTCCCGTTCATCCTGCTCGCACCGGCGATCGTGTTCGAGCTCCTCATCCACGTCGTCCCGATGCTCACCGGCATCTGGATCAGCTTCACGCAGCTGACGAAGTTCTACATCGCCAACTGGGGCGAGGCGCCGTTCGTCGGCCTGAAGAACTACGCCGTCGCGCTCGACTTCAACGGCTCGGTCGGCGCCGGGCTGCTCCGGTCGTTCCTCGTCACCGTCGGCTTCACCATCCTGGTCGTCGGCCTCTCCTGGGTGCTCGGGATGGCGGCAGCCGTCTCCCTGCAGGGCCGGTTCCGGGGGCGCGCGTTCTTCCGCACGCTGTTCCTCGTGCCGTACGCGCTGCCGCTCTACGCCGGCATCATCACCTGGAAGTTCATGTTCCAGAAGGACACCGGCGCGATCAACCACTTCCTCTTCGACAACCTCGGGCTTCCGGGCGACAAGCCGTTCTGGCTGATCGGCGGCAACGCCTTCTGGTCGATCGTCATCGTCGCGATCTGGCGGCTCTGGCCGTTCGCGTTCCTGATGCTGATGGCGGGCCTCCAGTCCATCCCGTCGGAGGTGTATGAGGCCTCCGCGGTCGATGGCGCCAAGCCCTTCCGCCAGTGGCGCGCGATCACGCTGCCGATGCTGCGGCCGGTCAACTCCGTCCTGCTGCTCGTCATGTTCCTGTGGACCTTCAACGACTTCAACACACCGTTCGTGCTGTTCGGGAGCACAGCCCAACCCGCGGCCGGCGACCTGATCTCCTTCCACATCTACAACGCCTCCTTCCTGACCTGGAACTTCGGCTCCGGAGCCGCGATGAGCGTCCTCCTGCTGCTGTTCCTGCTGGTCGTGACCGGCGTCTACCTGCTCGTCGTCAACCGGAGGAACCGCAATGCGTGAGACCCGCTCTTCCCACGTCTTCCGCTGGGTCACCATCGCCGTGCTCACCGTGTTCACGGTGGTGCCGCTCTACGTCATGATCACGTCGTCGGTGAAGCCGCTCTCCGAGGTGCAGTCCGCGTTCACCTGGTGGCCGCAGACGATCACGTTCCAGCCGTTCATCGACATGTGGTCGACCGTCCCGCTGGCGTCCTACTTCGTGAACTCGCTCATCGTGTCGAGCGCGGCGACCCTGATCTCGCTGGTCATCGCCGTGTTCGCCGCGTACGCCGTGTCGCGCTACCGGTTCAAGGGCCGGAACGTGTTCACCACGACCGTGCTGTCGACGCAGATGTTCCCCGGTGTGCTGTTCCTGCTCCCGCTGTTCCTGATCTTCGTGAACATCAACCAGGCGACCGGCATCCAGCTGGTCGGCACCCGGTGGGGCCTCATCATCACGTACTTCACGTTCGTGCTGCCGTTCTCGATCTGGATGCTCGCGGGATACTTCGACGGCATCCCGCGCGACCTCGACGAGGCCGCGAAGGTCGACGGCTCCGGGCCCATGGGCGCACTGTGGCACGTGGTGCTGCCGGCTGCCCGCCCCGGTCTCATCGCGGTCGCGATCTACTCGTTCATGACCAGTTGGGGCGAGGTGCTGTTCGCATCCGTGATGACGACGGACGAGAACAGGACGCTCGCGGTCGGCTTGCAGCTCTACTCGACCCAGACGAACGTGTACTGGAACCAGATCATGGCGGCGTCGCTGGTCGTGTCCATACCGATCGTCGTCGCGTTCCTCCTGCTGCAGCGCAACTTCGTCGCCGGTCTGACCGCCGGCGCGGTGAAGTGACGCTCGACCGCATCCCCTCTTCTTTCTGAAAGGCACCATGGATCGCCCATCCCCGGTCTTGCAGGTCGACGACGCCCCCGTGGTGTGGCTCGGCGCCAACTTCTGGTCGCGCACCGGCGGCCCGCTGATGTGGACGCGCTACGACACGACCATCGTGCGGGAGGAGCTGCGTGTGCTCGCCGAGCACGGCCTGAACATGACCCGCTCCTTCTTCTACTGGCCCGACTTCCATCCGACCCCGGACTCCCTCGACGAGCAGTGCGTGGCGAACTTCGCCGACTTCCTCGACGCGCACACGGAGGTCGGGATGACGACGGTCCCGACCTTCCTCGTCGGGCACATGTCTGGCGAGAACT
The DNA here is from genome assembly GCF_031455295.1 of Leifsonia sp. 1010. Classification (NCBI taxonomy): domain Bacteria; kingdom Bacillati; phylum Actinomycetota; class Actinomycetes; order Micrococcales; family Microbacteriaceae; genus Leifsonia; species Leifsonia sp. 1010. The sequence continues at coordinate 45,690 of NZ_JAVDSL010000005.1, read as the reverse complement.
GGGACCCGGCGTGGCGCGACGGCCGCGACCTGTACAGCGACGTGTGGTTCGTCGGACGGCAGGCCTGGTACGTGCGGGAGCTGACGTCGCGGTTCGCCGCGCATCCCGCCGTCGCCGGGTGGCTGCTCACCAACGAGGTGCCGATCTACGGAGGGGAGGCACCGCGTCCCATCGTCGACGCGTGGGCCTCGCTACTGGTGGATGCGGTGCGCGCGGGCGGCGGGACGCAGCCGGTCGCCGTCGGCGACGGCGCCTGGGGCATCGAGACGACGGGTCACGACAACGGGTTCTCGGTGCGCGACCTGGCGAAGTTCACCGACTTCATCGGGCCCCACGTGTACCGGATGGAGACCGACCAGGTGCGGCAGCACCTCAAGGCGGCGTTCATCGCCGAACTCGCGGCGACCGACGGACTGCCCGTCATCATGGAGGAGTTCGGCCTGACGAGCGACTTCGTGTCGGACGCGGGCGCCGCCTCCTATTACCGGCAGCTGCTGTACTCGACGCTCCTGGCCGGTGCCACGGGATGGATCGCGTGGAACAACACCGATTGCGACGACCTCGCCGATCAGCGGCCGTACTCGCACCATCCCTTCGAGATGCACTTCGGCATCACCGACCGTCACGGCAACCCCAAGCCGCCGCTGCGCGAACTGGCGCGGTTCGCCGCCGACCTCGCCGCGATCGAGCTGCCGTCGGTGCGGCGGGCGCCGGTGGATGCGGCGCTCGTCGTCCCCTCGCACCTCGCCGAGGACTACCCGTTCACGCAGGAGGAGGAGCGCGCGCACATCGTGGCGACGGGGGAGCAGTCCTACGTCGCGGCGCATGAGGCGCACATCCCCGTCGCGGTGGTGCGCGAGAAGGAGGACGGCGGGCTGCCGACCGGGTACGGCCTGTACCTGCTGCCGTCGGTCAAGCAGCTGTGCGCGACCTCGTGGGAGCAGCTGGTGGAGCTGGCGGGCGAGGGGGCGACCGTCTACGCGTCGTACTCGCACGGGTCGAGCGGCGTGCAGCGAGGACCCTGGTGGGCGCACACAGAGGAGCTCTTCGGGGTGCGGATGGACAGCGCGTACGGGCTCGCCGAGCCGGTGACGGACCCGACCGTGACGCTGCGGTTCACCGAGGACTTCGGGTCGATCGCGGCCGGGACCGAGCTGTCGTTCGCTGCCGCGGGCAACGACAACGGGCGGACGTACCTCCCGGTGCGGGCGACCTCGGGTCGCGTCGTCGCGGTGGATGCGCACGGCCGGCCCGCTGTCGTGGTGCGCGATCACGGTGCGGGGCGCGCGGTGCTGTGCACCTATCCCCTCGAGTTCTTCGCGTCGGCGCAGGGCCGCGTGAACCCGGAGGAGACGTGGCGGCTGTACGACGCGCTCGCCGTCGTCGCTGATGTGGAGCGGGATGTGCGGCTCGACGACCCGCGCGTGTTCACCGACACGCTGGTGCACGAGGACGGCCGCCGCTTCGTGTTCTTCGTGTCGCAGCACGACACCGCGGTCACGGTCGAGCCGACCGTCGCCGGCGGCGAGCTGCGGACGCTCGACGGCGACGTATCCCCGTCCGTCGCGCTCGAGCCCTACGGCGTCGCGATCCGCCTCCTCGCCCTCGACTGACGCGCCCGACTCCTTCTCCCAAGCCAACAGCTCCTGAGTTTTTCCGCCTTTCGAGGCACTTTCGCGCGAAAAACTCAGGAGCTGTTGGCTGGGATGTCTCAGGCGGGGGCGTGGCGGTCGAGGAAGGCGTAGACCTCGGTGGCGTCCACTCCGGGGAAGGTCCCGGTCGGGAGCGCGGCGAGCAGCGACGTGGGCGTGCGCGCGGCCGGCCACGCCATCCCCTCCCAGCGCTCGGCCAGAGCACCGGGCGGCCGGCGGCAGCAGGATTCGTCGGGGCAGCGGGAGACCGCGCGATGCGTCGTCTCGCGCCCGCGGAACCACTTGACGTGCGCGAACGGCACCCCGACGCTGACGGAGTAGTCGCCCTCCTTCGCCTTCTCGACGCGTGACGTGCACCAGAACGTCCCGCTCGGGGTGTCCGTGTACTGGTAGTACGGGCTGAACCGGTCGGCGACATCGAACACCGTGCGCGCGGTCCAGCTGCGGCACACCGGCGTCCCCTCGACAGCGCCGAGCGCATCCGACGGGAAGGCCACGGCGTCGTTCTCGTACGCCTTGATGATGGTGCCCGACTCGTGCACCTTCATGAAGTGCACCGGGATGCCGAGGCGCGCGGTGGCGAGGTTGGTGAACCGGTGCGCCGCCGTCTCATACGACACGGCGAAGGCGTCACGGAGGTCCTCCATCGAGATGCGCCGGAAGTTCTTCGCCTCGGTGAGGAAGCCCACAGCATCCTTCTCGGGCAGCAGCAGCGCGGCCGTCAGATAGTTGGTCTCGATCCGCTGCCGCAGAAAATCGGCGTAGTTTCGCGGCTCATCGTGGTCGAGCACATGCGACGCGAAGGCCTGCAGGATGGGGGAGCGCGAGTCGCGGGACGCCGACTGCTCGGTGGGCAGGTAGATGCGCCCGTTCCGCCGGTCGGTGACCGAACGGGTGGAGTGCGGCAGGTCGCCCACGTAGTGCAGCGAGTACCCGAGGTGATCGGCCATGTCGGTCACGGTCTGGTGCGAGACGGGGCCGCCGGTGTGGCCGACGGCGGCCAGCAGGTCGGCCGCGATGGCCTCGAGCTCGGGGAAGTGGTTGTCGCGCGCCCGCATCGTCGCCCGCAGTTCCGCGTTCGCGCGGCGGGCCTCCTCCGGCGTCGCCGCCCGCTCGCGGTGCAGCCGCTCCACCTCCTGGTGGAGCGCCAGAATCGCCTGCAATGTCGCGTCAGGGACGGTCCGGCTGACCCGCACGGGATCGATGCCGAGGGAGGCGAACACCGGTCCGCGCTGCGCCCGCTCGACCGCGATCTCCAGAGCCGAGCGCTCGTCCGGCGGGTCCGGCGCGAGGAGGTCGTCGACGGTCACGCCGAGGGCGTCCGCGATCGCCCGGAGCAGTGCCAGCCGTGGCTCGCGGTTGCCGTTCTCGATGGTCGACACCTGCGACGGTGCCCGGTCGACGGCCGTGGCGAGGGCCTCCAGCGTCATCGCGCGCGCCTGCCGGAACGCGCGGATGCGCCGGCCCAAGGTGAGCGCGTCGGCTGCGGTCTGGTCGGCGTGCGCGTCGGCGTGCACGTCCTCTGTGACGGTCATGGTGGCCATGCTGACACTCCCGCGAAGTTCTGGCAAACAGAAGAATCGGCGGATTTCTGTCGGTCGATGCGGGTCGAGCGGCGCCCGGCGGGCGAAGGATCGAGTCATCCGATCCGACCGATGGAGGTCCCGACATGGAAAACCGGACGACAGAGCCCCGCCCCGGAGACACGACCCAGACCGCCGCCGAGCTGCAGTTGGAGTGGGATGCGGATCCGCGCTGGTCGGGCATCCGCCGCGACTACACGGCCGACGACGTCGTCAGCCTGCGCGGCCCGGTCCGCGAGGAGCAGACCCTCGCCCGCCGCGGCGCCGAGCGACTCTGGGAGCTGATCCAGCGCGACAGCACCGCCGACGACCCGCGCTGGGTCGCCGCCCTCGGAGCCCTCACCGGCAACCAGGCCGTTCAGCAGGTTCGCGCCGGGCTCGAAGCGATCTACCTCTCGGGCTGGCAGGTCGCCGCCGACGCGAACCTCGCCGGCCAGACGTATCCTGACCAGAGTCTCTACCCGGCGAACTCGGTGCCGGCCGTCGTCCGCCGCATCAACAACGCCCTGCTGCGTGCCGGTCAGGTCGAGGGTGTCGACGGGCCGGTGAGCGACTGGATGGCGCCCATCGTCGCCGACGCCGAGGCCGGCTTCGGCGGCCCGCTCAACGCGTACGAGCTCATGCACGCGATGATCCAGGCGGGCGCCGCCGGCGTGCACTGGGAGGACCAGCTGGCCAGCGAGAAGAAGTGCGGCCACATGGGCGGCAAGGTGCTCGTCCCGACCGGCCAGCACATCCGCACCCTCAATGCCGCGCGGCTGGCGGCCGACGTCGCCGGGGTGCCCACCATCGTCATCGCCCGCACCGACGCCCTCGCCGCGACGCTGCTCACCAGCGACCACGACGAGCGCGACGCCCGCTTCGTGACCGGGACGCGCACCGCCGAGGGGTTCTACGAGGTCGAGAACGGCATCGAGCCGGTCATCGCCCGGGGTCTGGCGTACGCGCCGTACGCCGACCTGCTCTGGGTGGAGTCGGCGGAGCCCGACCTGGAGCTCGCGCGCCGCTTCGCCGAGGCGGTCCACGCCGAGCACCCGGAGAAGCGGCTCGCGTACAACTGCTCGCCGTCGTTCAACTGGCGTCGGCACCTCGACGACGAGACGATCGCGCGGTTCCAGCGGGAGCTCGCCGCGATGGGATACGCCTTCCAGTTCATCACGCTGGCCGGCTTCCACGCCCTCAACCACTCCATGTTCACGCTCGCCCGGGACTACGGACGGCGCCACATGAGCGCCTACGTCGACCTGCAGGAGGCGGAATTCGCCTCGGAGAGCGACGGCTACACCGCCACCCGCCACCAGCGGGAGGTCGGCACCGGCTACTTCGACCGCGTCGCGACCGCGCTCAACCCCGACAGCGCGACGCTCGCCCTCACCGGCTCCACCGAGGAGCACCAGTTCTGACCCCCGCGCCCAGCCATCCGTTCCTGAGTTTTTCGCCCGACACGCCGTGGCAGAGCGGAAAAACTCCGGAGCTGGTGGCGGCGCGAGGAACCACGACGACAGAAGGAAGTGAAGACATGATCGAGATCTGCGGGACGCGCGACGACGCGACCGACACCATCCTGACACCGGAGGCCATCGCCTTCGTCGACCACCTGCACCAGGCGTTCGCCGCCCGGCGGCAGGAGCTGCTGGCCGAGCGCCAGCGGCACCGCGCGGAGGCGGGCAACGGGCGCGACCCGCGCTTCCTGAGCGCCACCGCCGCCATCCGCGACGACCGCTCGTGGCGCGCTGCCGGAGCCGGGCCCGGGCTCGAGGACCGCCGCGTCGAGATCACCGGCCCGACCGACCCGAAGATGGCGATCAACGCCCTCAATTCGGGCGCCCGCGTCTGGCTCGCCGACCTAGAGGACGCCACCAGCCCCACCTGGGCGAACATCGTGGGCGGCCAGCGGACGCTGCACGACGCGGTCCGCGGACGCCTCGCCTTCACCAGTCCAGAGGGTAAGGAGTACCGGGTCACCACGCCGTTCGAGCACACGCCGACGATCGTGATGCGCCCGCGCGGCTGGCACCTGGTCGAGAAGCACCTCGCCTTCACCGACCGTGCGGGACGCACGGCGCCGGCCAGCGCGTCCCTCACCGACTTCGGCCTGTACTTCTGGCACAACGCCGAGCAGCTGGTCGCGAACGGCTGCGGACCGTACTTCTACCTGCCGAAGCTGGAGTCGCACCTCGAGGCACGGCTCTGGAACGACATCTTCGTGTTCGCCCAGCAGCGCATCGGGATGCCGGTCGGCACCATCCGCGCCACCGTGCTGATCGAGACGATCCCGGCCGCGTTCGAGATGGAGGAGATCCTCTACGAGCTGCGCGACCACTGCGCCGGCCTCAACGCCGGCCGCTGGGACTACATCTTCTCGATGATCAAGACGTTCCAGGGCCGCGGACGCCGGTTCGCGTTCGGCGACCGCGACCGCATCACGATGACGGTGCCGTTCATGCGCGCGTACACCGAGCTGCTGGTCGCCACGTGCCACCGGCGCGGCGCGCACGCGATCGGCGGGATGAGCGCCTTCATCCCGAACCGGCGGGATGCGGAGGCGACCGAGCGGGCGCTGGCCCGGGTCGCGGACGACAAGCGGCGCGAGGCCGGCGACGGCTTCGACGGCACCTGGGTCGCGCATCCCGACCTCATCCCGACCGCGCTCGCCGAGTTCGACGCGGTGCTGGGGGAGCGGCCGAACCAGGTCGAACGGCAGCGGGACGACGTGGACGTCAGCGCGGACGACCTGCTCGACGTGCGCGGCGCGGACGCCACGGTGACGGATGCGGGGGTCCGGTCGAACGTCTCCGTGGCGCTCCGCTACATCGAGGCGTGGCTGCGAGGCACGGGTGCCGTCGCCATCGACGGACTGATGGAGGATGCGGCGACGGCCGAGATCTCGCGGTCGCTGCTGCGGCAGTGGATCGACAACCGGATCGTCACGGCGGAGGGCGCGGCCGTCGACCGGGAGGCCGTGTCGCGCATCCTGGACGCGGAGCTCGAGCGCCTGAGCGCCGAGGCCGGCGCGGGCGCACGGTTCGCGGATGCGGCGGAGCTGCTGCGCGAGGTGGCGCTGGGGGAGGAGTTCCCGACGTTCCTGACCATCCCCGCCTACGCGCGATACCTGGTCGACACGGCCGAGCCGCAGGAGCTCCCGCTCGCGGGCTAGCCCTCCTCGATCCGTCGCCGCCCGCCGTCGAGTCCGCAAACTTTGCACGCTTGCGCCGCGTGTCGTGTGCAAAGTTTGCGGACTCGACGGTGGGCGGTCGTGCGCGGGGAGGCGGATCTCGTTGGTAGGGTCGCACCATGATGGATCGGGGGATGGGTCGCGTCGCCGCGGCCGTGGTCGCAGCATGCGTCGTCGGGCTGATGTCGGGATGCGCGCTGGTCGCTCCTCCGGCGCAGCCGAGCGCGACGCCGCGGGCCACGGCGGAGGCCTCCGAGCCCATCGCGCAGCAGGTTCCGAACCTGCTCGTCCCGGGCGAGACGATCGGCTTAGGCCGGCTGAGCGTCATCGACCATGAACCGATCGCCGATCCGGTGGCAGAGCATCCCGTGACCGGGGCCGTTCGCATCGTCGTCCGTCCCGATCGGGGGATCGAGGTCCGCATCCGTCCCGACGACCCGGCCAGCGCGAGCCTCGCCGGGATCGACCTGATGCTGACCGGGAAGCGGCACGACGGCCTGCCGGAGAACATCCAGGACGAGGACTACTTCCCCGTGACCTCCGGCGCTCAGAGCGTCGATCCGGATGGCGAACTCGTTCTCCCCGTGCTGCTCGACCAGGCGTCCCTCGGCGACCCGTCGTTCCTGCACTCGATCGAGGAGTCGCCTGACGGGGACGGGCGGGTGATGGCCGCCGCGTCGATCACCTGGACGCTCCCCTCCGCCTACCCCGGCCTGAAGCCTGTGGATCACGGCGTGGTCAGCTACGCGCACGGGCGGACGGTCGTCGAGAGCGGGACGCTGGCTTACTACATCCCCAACCCGTACGACACGCTCTACCAGGTGTCGCGCCGCTTCGGCCTGACCGAGGCCCAGCTGGTGTGGCTCAATCCCGAGCTCCTCATGGACTCGCCGGATCCTGAACTGAAGAGCGGGATCGGCGTCAATCTGGACCCCGCCCGCCGCTGACCGGCGCCCGCGCTGACCGGCGCCCTGCGCTGGACCACCGTCCGCCGTCGAGTCCGCAAACTTTGCACACTTCAGCCGTGTGTCGCGTGCAAAGTCTGCGGACTCGACGGTGGGCGATCAGGGGTGGTGTTCTAGGTACTGCCGGAGCACGTTGGCGTGGTTGAGTTCGGGGTCGCGAGCGCCGACGAGCAGGGTCACGGTGGGGTGGGTCCGGCCCAGGCCGCGGAGCACATCCACGGCAGGGTTCGTGTCCAGTTCGCTCTCGTACCGGCGACGGAACTCGTCGAACACCTCGGCTTCGCCCGACGGGTCCTGATGGAACCAGCGTCGCAGCTCGGTCGACGGCGCGACATCCTTGAGCCATTCGTCGATGTCGGCACGGTCCTTGCTGATGCCGCGCGGCCACAGCCGGTCGACGAGCACGCGGTAGCCGTCGGTGGGTGCGGGCGCGTCGTAGATGCGTTTCACCGTGAACACGGGAGGCCTCCTTCGGTCGGCGGTCGGTCCGTTCGTCCCTTCCGAGTGTGCCTCGTGCGGTCAGCCCGAGGCCAGCAGGGCGTCGGTCTCTGCGGCGGTCGGCGCGGTCGCCGGTCCGCGCCGCGTCACGGCGATCGCCGCGGCCGCGTTCGCCCGCCGCGCGGCGTCGATCGGTGCGGCGCCGCGGGCCAGGGCCGCGGCGAGCACCCCGCCGAACGCGTCGCCCGCTCCCGTCGTGTCCACCGCGTCGACCGGGAAGGCCGGCAGGTGCGCAGGAGCCGGCCCGTCAGTGGCGACCCAGCAGCCGGAGGAGCCGTCGCGCACGACCGCGACCCCACCCTCGCGCAGGCTGCCGCGCAGCGACCCGGCAGCGGGCGCGGGATGGGCGTGGGCGCGAAGGATGCGCGCCTCGCGTGCGTTCGCGCTGAGTACGTCGGTGCGGCGCAGCACCGTCTCCAGGAGCTCCGGGTCGAGCGAGCCGACGAGCGGAGACGGGTCGAAGACGACACGCGTCTCCGGGCCGATGGCACCCAGCCAGCCGGCGACGGCCGGGCCGGATCCGGGATGCGCGAGGCTGTAGCCGGAGACGTACACGACGTCCGCCGCGCGGGGCTGGACCGCATCGAGGTCGGCTCGGCTCAGCATCCCTTCGGCGCCGGGCGCGGTGACGAACGTGCGTTCCGCGTCGCTGTCGAGGAGGACGACGCTGTAGCCGTTGTCGACGCCGTCGAGCGGCGGGTTGGCGACCGAGATGCCCTCGCGCCAGAGCGCCTCGGCGACGACCTCGCCGAACGGGCCGGTGCCGGAGCGACCGGCGAACACGACCTCCGCGCCGTCTCGGGCCGCCGCGGCCATGACGTTGAAGCCGCCACCGGCGGACATGCCCGCCGAGGAGGCGAGGACGTCGCCCCCGCGCTCGGGCAGCGCATCCACGGTCAGGAGAAGGTCGACGACGACCGTCCCGGTGAAGATGAGGCGTCCGTCAGCCATGTCGTCTCCTCAGCTCCAGCAGTCCGTCGACCAGGGGTTCCAGATCGAGGGCGTTGACGCGGCGGACCGTGTCGACCGCGGTGCGCGGCCAGGCGGCGGCCCCGGTCGCGCCGAGGACGGCTCCGGCCATTGCGGCGATCGTGTCGGTATCGCCGCCGAGCGCGGCGGCGCGGCAGAGCGTGTCCCAGGCCGCGTCGGGATCGGGATGCGCGGGCTCGGACCCGGCGACGGTCACTGCGACGAGCGCGAGCGCGGCGACCACGGACTCCTGAGCGGCGACCGACGTGCCGATGACGTCCGAGAGGGCGTCGTCCTGCTCACGCGGCGCGAGACCGAGAAGGGAGGGGATGGCCCACTCGAGCCGGGCGGCGATATCGCCGCCCGCGACCCAGTGACCGCGCCGTGCTCCTTCGCGGGCGGCCGCGACCGCCACATCCAGCGCTTCCGGGGTGTCGGCGCCGTCGACGCCGGCACTCACCGCTGCGCCGACCGCGGCCGCGCTCGCGATGCCGATACCGGTGTTGTGAGTGAGTGCGCTCACCGAGACGACCGCGTCGACGAATGCGCCGAGCGGTTCGACGGGCACGGCGATGCCGACCGGGGTGATCCGCATCGCCGCTCCGTTGGTGGCCCCGAACCGGCCGGCCTCTTCTGGTGGCATGCCGTCTTGCAGGCGCTGAAGGGCGGCGCGGGTGCTGGGACCGAGCAGGTCGAGGGAGCCGCGCGACTCCATGGTCCGCTCCCAGGCGAGCAGCTCGGCGGCGAAGACGCTCGGGCGGACGGTTCCACGCCCGTCGATGAGGAGGCGCGCGAGCAGGACAGCCTGTTCGGTGTCGTCCGTGATCGATCCGGCAGGCATCCCGGCGGCGATCTGCTGGTGTGGACCGGCCGCGACCAGACCGCGGAGGGTGCCGTGATCGGCGAAGATGCGTTCGCGCGACATCGACTGGGTGGGCATGCCGAGGGCGTCGCCGAGCGCCAGGCCCTGGAGCGCGCTCAAGGCCCGGGCGCGGGTGGTGTCCCTCACAGCGGCGCCAGGAGCGCCCCGCGCAGTCGCTCGCTCAGGTCCGGTGGGACCTCGACGGCGACACCGAGCGCCTGGATGGCGCGGCTGAAGTAGTTGCGCGCTGCGGCGGCCAGCGTGATGTCGACGATCTCGCGGTCCGTGAAGCCGAGGTCGCGCAGCCGGCCGGCGTCGTCGGGGGTCATGGCGGAGGAGTCCGTGCTGAGGCGTTCGGCGTACTCCATCATGGCGACGTCCGCCTCGCTCAGCCCGGCGTCGTGGTAGTCGCGGGCGATGCGCTCGAGTTCGGATTCGTCCATGATCGAGAGGGACTTGCGGCCGTGAGCGAGACGGCAGTGCTGCGAGCGGAGCGCCTGGGCCGCCGCGAGCGTGACCAGCTCGTACCGGCGCTTGCCGAGGGTCGGAACGATCGTGTGGACGAGATCCTCGAACGCGTGGAACGCCTCGGGGTTAGTACTCAGTACCCGCGTGTACTCGGGGACGTATCCGAGGTCGTCGAGGTCTTCGGCGTACAGCTCGGCGACGGCACCGGTCGCGTCGGACGGTTGCGGGCTCTCGATGATGGACACGGCGGTCTCCTCCCGTGCGGTCCGTCTCATTCTGACTCGCGCGCCCCTCCGAGCACCACCGCTCCGCGCCTCCGCCGCCGTCGAGTCCGCAGACTTTGCACACGCCGCGCGGGGCGGGCGTGCAAAGATCGCGGACTCGACGGTGGGGATACGGGGGAGCAGGTCAGTGGGCGAAGGCGACGTCCTCCGAGGGGGAGTCGGCGGGCTTCCGGAGGAAGAAGGAGCCGACGACCGCGAACAGCGAGATGATCGCGCCCGCGACGAACGCCGCCCGGATGCCTCCGGCTTGCGCGGCGTCCACGCCCGCACCGCCCGCGGCGAGGGCCGTGCCCTGCAGCGTCAGCACCGCGATCAGCAGAGCCGTGCCCGCCGCTCCGCCGACCTGCTGGATGGTGCCCAGGATGGCGCTGCCGTGCGAGTACAGGTGCGGCGGCACCGCACCGAGACCCGCCGTGAACAGCGGCGTGAACATCATCGCGAGGCCGAGGCTCATGGTGACGTGCGCGGCGATGACGAGACCGACCGGCGTGTGCTCGGTGACCATCGTGAGCGACCACAGCACGAGGCTGACCAGGATCGAGCCGGGGACGACGAGCACGCGCGGGTCGAACCGGTCGTACAGGCGGCCGACGAACGGCGCCGCGAGCCCCATGATCAGCCCGCCCGGAAGCAGGATGAGTCCGGTCGCCAGCGTGTCGAGGTGCAGCACGTGCTGGAGATACAGCGGCAGCACGATGATCACGCCGAACATCGAGGCGGTGGTGATGGCCATCAGCACGATCGAGATCGTGAAGATCGGGAACTTGAAGGTCCGGAGATCGAGCAGGGCCCGGTCCTTCCGCTGCAGGAGCAGCTGACGCGTGATGAACGCGGCCAGACCCAGCACGCCGACGATCAGCGAGCCCCACAACATGACCGGGCTGGCGGACGCACCGCCCGACTCACCGGAGAGCGTCAGGCCGTAGACCAGACCGCCGAACCCGAGCGCCGACAGGATGACCGACAGCACGTCGATCTTCACCTTCTCGGTCTCCGTCACGTTCTCGACGAACTTCATGCCGATGAGCAGCATGACCAGGGCGATCGGAAGCACGATGAGGAAGATCCAGCGCCAGGGCAGGAAGTTCAGGATGAGGCCCGAGATCGTCGGCCCGATCGCCGGCGCGACCGAGATGACGATCGACACGTTGCCCATGGTGCGCCCGCGCATCGCCGGCGGTACCAGGGTCATCAGCGTCGTCATCAGCAGCGGGATCATGATCGCCGTGCCCGACGCCTGGATTACGCGCGCCGCGACCAGCACCAGGAACCCGGGAGCCAGGGCTGCGGACAAGGTCCCGAGCGAGAACAGGGACATCGCCGCGATGAACATCTGCCGCGTGGTGTACCGCTGCAGCAGGATGCCCGTGATCGGGATCACCACCGCCATCGTCAGCATGAATGCCGTCGAGAGCCACTGCGCCGCGAGTGCGTCGACGTGCAGGTCGTCCATCAGCTTCGGGATGGCGACCGTCATGATCGTCTCGTTGAGGATCACGACGAACGTGGCCGCGAGCAGCAGCCAGATCACGCGCTGGTCGCGCGGCGACATCCGCGGCGTGGCCGACGGCCCTGCGGCGGGCGCGGCCGGCTGTCCGATCGCGCCGGCATCGATCGAAGGCACAGGTGAGGTCTTCTCAGTCACCGGTACAACTTATCGGGGACCACCGACGCGCGGGGTGTCCGTGACCTGAACTGTGGATGAGTTCGCTGACCGCAGAACTGTGGAATAAAACGCCCGCTCAGCGCCCGAGGCCGACCCGATCCACACGTCGGTGGTAGCGCATCCCTGCGACGCCGCCGAGGATGGCCCCGGCGAGACTCACCAACGCGACGACGATCGCCGTGATGATGCCCGTGAGCGTGACGGATCCTTCGCCGAGCGGGATGCGCGGGAAGCTGTTCAGGTTGCCCAGGATGTTGTACTGGCTGCCGAAGATGAGGCTCAGCACGGCGACGACCACGGCGATGATGACCGCCCAGAGCCACACCGCGATGCCCTGCTTGACGCCGTCGAAGCGCGCCATCCGCCCGGCGACGTATCCGCCGCAGAAATAGGCGACGAACAGGATGACGACGAGCGCGATTGCACCGACGAGCCCGACCGTCGACGCATTGGCGTTGGCCTGGTCGATCGCGCGGTCGGCGCTCCCCGCGGTGCCGAGGCCGACGGCCGCGCCGGCCGCTGCGACCAGCGCGGTGAGCAGCACGGCGGTTCCCGTCGCGGTCAGCCAGCCGAAGAAGGCGGAGCCGAACTTCATCCCGCCGAACTCGCTGCGCTCGCGGGCGACGACGTCCTCGCGGAGGGTGTGCGTCCCGTCCCCGTACGTCCCGTCCGGGTGGATGCCGTCGACGGGAGCCGTCGCAGGCGCAGCGGGGGCAGTGGCCGGGGCACCGACGCCGTCCCGCACGGCCTCGCGGTCGCGAACGGCCTCACGGTCACGCACGGCGTCACGGTCACGCGCAGCTTCAGCGGTCGCCCGGTCTTCGGGCGGCAACGGTCGATCGGTCATGTCGTGCCTCTTCCGGTTCGCCCGCGCGCGGCGGGTGGTCATCGGTCGATGGACACGGTAGGCCGGCACAGAAGCACCACACAGACGCTTGATTTCCACCCCGACCGGGAGGATTATCGCCCGCCCCCGCGTACAGCCCTAGGCGCCGAGCCCCGCGACGGCCCGCACGGCCTCGCCGACGGCCGGAGCCACCGCGGCGAGATCACCCGCCGTCACCTCCGGCCCCCACGAGAACCGCACCGCCGTGCGGGCGACGTCCTCCGGATACCCGAGCGCCAGCAGCACGTGCGACGCGTCTTCGCTGCCGGCCGCGCACGCGGAGCCGCTGGACGACACGACACCGTGCCGCTCCAGCTCCAGCAGCACCGCCTCCCCGTTGATGGCGGGGAACACGAACGACGCCGTCCCGGGAAGCCGCGACGTGGGATGCCCGGTCAGGGATGCGCCCGGCGCCTCAGCGAGCACCGCGGCGACGAACGCGTCCCGCGCCGCAGCGACCGTCGTCGCCCGCTCCTCGAGCCCTGCGGCGCTGAGCCGCGCAGCCGTGGCCAGCGCCACCGCGCCGGCGACGTTCTCGGTCCCCGAGCGGCGGCCGCGCTCTTGACCTCCGCCGTGGATGATCGGCTCCAGCGGGATGCGCCCCCGCACGTACAGCGCGCCGACGCCCTTCGGCGCTCCGAGCTTGTGGCCGGAGACGCTGAGCGCATCCACCCCCAGCGTCCGCACGTCGAGCGGCAGCCAACCGGCCGCCTGTACCGCATCCGTATGAAAGGGGATGCCGTTCTCATGCGCGATCGCGGCAAGCTCGGCGACGGGCTGCACCGTGCCGACCTCGTTGTTGGCGAGCATCACGCTCGCCAGGGTCGTGTCCGGTCGCACCGCGGCGGCGAACGCCTCCACCGTGACCAGGCCGTCCGGCCCGACCGGCACGAACGTCACCTCGAACCCGTGCAGCCGCACCAGATAGTCGACCGACTCCAGCACGGCCTCGTGCTCGATCGGCGTCGTCACGATGTGGTGTCCGCGCGGGTTCGCCAGCGCGATGCCCTTCACGGCCAGGTTGTCGGCTTCCGTCCCGCCCGAGGTGAACGTCACCTCCGACGCGCGGCAGCCCAGCCAGTCGGCGACGGTGGAGCGCGCGTCGGCGAGCCCGCGGGCGGCCGATTCGCCGACGGCGTGGTGGCTCGACGGGTTGCCGAAGTCGCCCGTCAGGTACGGCCACATCGCCTCCAGCACCTCCCGGCGGACCGGGGAGGTGGCGGCCGCGTCGAGGTAGATCACTCCACCACCACGTCCAGTCCGAGGTCGAGCGACCGGACGCTGTGGGTGAGCGCGCCCGACGAGATCACGTCGACGCCGGTCTCCGCGATCGCGCGGACGGTCGCGAGGCTGACGTTGCCGCTGGCCTCGACGATGGCCCGGCCGCCGACCAGGGCGACGCCTTCGCGCAGCTCGTCGAGGGTGAAGTTGTCGAGCATGATCGTGTCCACCCCGGCCGCGAGCACCGGCTCGATCTGGTCGATGCGGTCGACCTCGACCTCCAGGTGCGTGGTGTGCGACAGCTGCTCGCGCACCCGCAGCAGCGCATCCGTCACCGACAGTCCGGTCTGCGCGGTGAGGACGGCGAGGTGGTTGTCCTTCGCCATCACCGCGTCCGAGAGGGAGTAGCGGTGATTGTGGCCGCCGCCCGCGCGGACGGCGTGCCGCTCGAACGCGCGCAGGCCCGGAGTGGTCTTGCGGGTGTCGACGATCCGGGCGGGGGTGCCGGCGACCTCGGCGACGAAGGCGGCCGTGAGCGTGGCGATGCCGCTCATCCGCTGGACGAAGTTGAGGGCGACGCGCTCGGCCTGGAGCACCGAACGGGCCGGTCCCTCGACCGTCGCGAGCGCATCCCCGGCCGCGAACGTGGCGCCGTCGGCGACGTGCACGGTCACGGCGATCGCCGGATCGGTGAGCGTCATCGCGGCCGCGAACACCTCGCCGCCCGCGAAGGTGCCCGGCTCGCGGGCCACCAGGCGCGCGGTCGCGCGAGCCGTCTCGGGGATGAGCAGCTGGCTGGTGACGTCGCCCCACGGGGCGTCCTCGACGAGGGCGGCCAGGACGGCGGTGTGGATGAGCTGGCGGGTCAGCATGCTGCGGGAACCTCGAGACGGGTCGGCTGGGGGAGCAGGACGGTGTGGGTGGACTCGCCGGAGCCGGTGAGCGGGAAGTCGGAGCGGAAGTGCGCCCCGCGCGACTCTTCGCGGGAGAGCGCTGCGGCGACGACGAGACGGGCGAGGGTGAGGAGGTTCGCATCCTCTCCGGACGTCGCTCCGGCCTCGGCGTCGGGCATCGCCGTGGCGGCGAGCTCGGCGGCGGCCGCGGCGAGGCGTGCGCCGTCGCGGTGCACGCCGGCGGCCTCCCACATGAGCGCGCGCAGGCGGTCGCGGTCGAAGGTGCGGAGAACGGGATGCGGTGCACCGGCCGCGACAGATCGAGGGGCGTCCGCCTCCACCCGCACCGCGCGTTGCGTCCACGCGGGAGGCTCGGCCCACGGAGCGTCGATCGCCCCGGCCGCCCGGTGGGCGAAGACGAGACCTTCGAGCAGGGAGTTGGAGGCGAGCCGGTTGCCGCCGTGCGCCCCGGTGCAGGCGACCTCGCCGACGGCGAACAGGCCGGGGACGCTGGTGCGACCCTCCGTGTCGGTGGCGACGCCTCCCATCGCGTAGTGCGCCGCCGGGGTGACCGGGATCGGATGGCGGGCCCAGTCGTGACCGGCGGCGCGCGAGGCGGCGTCGATCGTCGGGAACCGCCGGGCGAGGAACTCCGCGCCGAGCGCTGTCGCGTCCAGCATCACCGGGCGACCGCCCTGCGCGGCCATCTCGACCGCGATGCCGCGGGCGACGACGTCGCGGGGGGCGAGCTCGGCGTCGGGATGGGCGTCGAGCATGAAGCGCTCGCCGCGGGCATTGCGCAGCACGGCGCCCTCGCCGCGCACGGCCTCGGAGACGAGGAACGCGCCCGCTCCCGCGTCGTCCGTCGCGTCGTGCGTCGCGCCGTCCTCCGCGCCATCGCCCGCGTACAGCGCGGTCGGATGGAACTGCGTGAACTCCAGATCGGCGAGCATCGCCCCGGCCCGCCACGCCGCCGCCACGCCGTCGCCGGTGGCGACCGACGGGTTGGTGGTGTGCGCGTACAGCTGGCCCCAGCCTCCGGTGGCCAGCACCACCGCGTCGGCGTCGATGGTGAGAGCCTCGCCGTCGA
Organism: Leifsonia sp. 1010; assembly: GCF_031455295.1. Lineage (NCBI taxonomy): Bacteria > Bacillati > Actinomycetota > Actinomycetes > Micrococcales > Microbacteriaceae > Leifsonia > Leifsonia sp. 1010. Next base: position 29,478 of record NZ_JAVDSL010000005.1, on the reverse strand, counting down.
CCCACAGCGACACCCCGGCCGCCCGGCCGCCCTCGACGACGACGTCGCGGAGGAACGCGCCCCCGACCACCGGGATGCGCGCCGCCGTCACCGCGGCGACGAGCGCCCGCTCCAACTCGGCTCCGGTCGCATCCCCACCGGCGTGCAGCACGCGGGCGGAGGAGTGGGCGGCCTCGAGGCCGCGGGCGAGCGTGTCGCCGTCGCGGTCGAACGCCGCACCGCGGGCGATCAGCTCGCGGACGCGGTCGGGGCCGTCGGAGCAGAGCGCCTCCACCGCTTCGCGGACGTTGAGCCCGGCTCCCGCGCGGAGGGTGTCGGCGACGTGCGCCTCCACCGAGTCGTCGGGGAAGAGCGCCGCCGCGATGCCGCCCTGGGCGTACGGAGTGCTTCCGGACGCGACGGACGACGACTTGGTCACGACCGTGACGTCGTGGCCGAGCGTGTGCGCTCGCAGCGCCGCGGTCAGCCCCGCGATCCCGCTCCCGACCACGACCACGCGGCTCATGTCAGGCCGCCATCGTGGTGTCGGGCCGCGCCGCCAGCATCCGCTCGAGCGCCACCCGCGCGGGCTCCGCGACGGACGCGGGAACCGTGACCTGGTTGAGCACCTCGCCGCGGACGAGCCCCTCCAGCACCCAGGCGAGATACCCGGGGTGGATGCGGTACATCGTCGAGCACGGGCACACCACTGCGTCCAGGCAGAAGATCGTGTGCTGCGGGAACTGCGCCGCCAGCCGCTGCACCAGGTTGATCTCGGTGCCGATCGCGAAGGTGGAGCCCGCGGGTGCCGCCTGGATCGCCTTGACGATGTAGTCGGTGGAGCCGTACTCGTCGGCCGCATCCACCACATCCATCGGGCACTCGGGGTGCACGATCACGCGGACGCCGGGGAACTCGGCGCGCGCGTGCTCGATCTGGCCGACCGTGAAGCGCTTGTGCACCGAGCAGAAGCCGTGCCACAGGATGACCTGGGCGTCCTGCAGCGTCTCGGCGTCCGTCCCGCCCCACGCCTTGCGCGGGTTCCACAGCGGCATCCGCTCGACCGGGATGCCCATCGCCTTCGCCGTGTTGCGGCCCAGGTGCTGGTCGGGGAAGAACAGAACGCGCTGACCGCGCTCGAACGCCCACTCCAGCACGGTCGCCGCGTTCGACGAGGTGCAGACGATGCCGCCGTGCTCGCCGCAGAAGGCCTTCAGCGCGGCGGACGAGTTCATGTAGGTGACCGGGATGACCGGCACGCGGCCGTCGGCGTCCGGCTCGGTGCCGTACAGCTCCTCCAGCTGCTCCCAGCACTCCTCGACCGAGTCGAGGTCGGCCATGTCGGCCATCGAGCAGCCGGCGGCGAGGTTGGGGAGGATGACCTTCTGCTCGGGACGCGACACGATGTCGGCCGTCTCGGCCATGAAGTGGACGCCGCAGAACACGATCGCCTCCGCCTCCGGCCGGGCCTTGGCCGCGTTGGCGAGCTGGAAGGAGTCGCCCACGAAGTCGGCGTACTGGACGACCTCGTCGCGCTGGTAGAAGTGGCCCATGACCGCGACGCGGTCGCCGAGGGTCTCCTTGGCGGCGCGGATGCGGTCGCCGAGCTCCTGGGCCGTGGCGGTGCGGTACTCCTCGGGCAGCTCGCCCTGCCGAGGCGCGTTCGCCGGGATGGGGTCGCCGAGCGAAGCGCCGGGCCCGTAGGAGGGGGTGGCGTTGTCGAACGTCCAGGGCGCCTCCACCAGGTCGGGGGTGCAGGTGTCGCCGTCGAGCTGCCCCGACGCGATGAGCCGGATGGTGGTGTCGACCGAAGCGATGGTCATGCGTTTCTTCCTTCGAACGGGTGCTGCTGGCGGGGGAGCGGCCCCGCGTCGGCGAGGTCGATCTGGTCGTTGTAGCGGTACAGCCGCGGCGGACGGTGCGGCGTGCCGGTGAGGTACTCGTCGGTGGCGACGACGGCCCCGGAGGACTCGATCGTGCGGCGGAAGTTCGCCGGGTCGAGCGCTCGGCCGAGGACGGCCTCGTGCACGCCGCGCAGCTGGGCCAGCGTGAAGCGCTCGCCGAGGAACGCGTGGGCGATGCGGGAGTACTCCATCTTCGTGCGGAGGCGCCAGAGGGCGTACTCGACGATCACGTTGTGGTCGAAGGCGAGCTCGGGGAGGTCGTCGGCGGGGAACCAGCGCACGTTCTCGCCGACACTGGCGCGCTCGGCCTCCTCGCTCCGGACCAGCGCCCAGTAGACGACGGAGACGACGCGCTCGGCGCCGGGGGAGCGGTCGGCGTCGCCGAAGGCGTACAGCTGCTCCAGGTAGCTGGGCGTCAGGCCGGTGGTGTCGTTGAGCGTGCGGGCGGCCGCGTAGGCGAGGTCCTCGCCGACCCGCAGCGGCCCGCCCGGCAGGGCCCAGCGTCCCTCGAACGGTTCGCGGATGCGGCGCACGAGCGGCAGCCACACCTGCGGCACGCCGCCGGTCTCGTCGTCGGTGCGCAGGGCGAAGATGACCGTCGACACGGCGAGGATCGCACTCGCGCGTTCGTGCCGTGCCGTCATGGCCCGCTCCCGTCACCTAAAGGTCAACATGACTCTAACGTGCTGATCATCTTAGTGTCATCCCGACCAGAACACCAAACGCCGCCCTCGCGCCTCCGTTCTCTGCCCCCTCCGCCGCCTCCCGCGCTGAGATTTGCGCCAAATCTCGGTTATGACGGGCCCATAACCGAGATTTGGCGCAAATCTTCGCGTGCGCGCGCGGCGGCGGGAGCGGATATGCTGGCCGGACAACCGAATACCGGGCCAACGAGGTCGATGCGGGAGAGTCGCGCGCGAGCGCGGCACCGAAGGAGCAATCCTCCCCGACAATCTCTCAGGTACGCGTACCGCATCGGACTGGCCACTCTGAAAAGCAGGATGGCGCCCGCCGTCCTCGCCCACGGTGAAAGCCGCGCATCCCATCGGGAGGCGAGGTGAAACTCTCAGGCCGGATGACAGAGGGGGAGTTCTTCCCGGGAGCGGCGATGCCGGCCCCCGCAGCCCCCGGCCGACGGCCGGCGATCGGAGAACTCATGACCTCGCAGAGCACGCCCAACGGTACAGACGAAGAGCGCACCTCCCCGCTCCACGACGCCCACACCGCGGCCGGCGCCTCCTTCACCGACTTCGCCGGCTGGCAGATGCCGGTCCGCTACTCCTCCGACCTCGCCGAGCACCACGCCGTGCGCACCGCCGCCGGCCTCTTCGACCTGTCGCACATGGGCGAGATCGTGCTCCTCGGCCCGGAGGCCGGTCAGGCGCTCGACTACGCGCTCGCCGGCAAGCTGTCCGCCCTCAACGTGGACCAGGCGAAGTACAGCCTCCTGCTGTCGCGCTCCGGCGGGATCGTCGACGACCTCGTCGTGTACCGCACCGGCGACGACCGCTACATGGTCGTCGCGAACGCGTCGAACCGGGATGCGGTGGCCGCCGAACTGCGCGACCGCACCGCGCCCTTCGACGTCGAGGTCTTCGACGAGTCCGACGACATTGCCCTGATCGCCGTGCAGGGGCCGGCCGCCCTCTCCATCCTGCTCGCGACGCCGGGCCTGTCGGCCGACGCCGGGGCGCTCGGCGGCTCCGACTTCGGCGAGCGCCTCTCGGCCCTCAAGTACTACTGGTCGCTCCCGGCGGAGTTCGAGACGCATCCCGTGCTCATCGCTCGCACCGGCTACACCGGCGAGGACGGCTTCGAGCTCTACCTCGCGCCCGACAACGCGCGCGCCCTGTGGGATGCCCTGCTCGAGGCCGGAGCCGAGGAAGGCCTCGTCCCCGCCGGCCTCGCCAGCCGCGACACCCTGCGCCTCGAGGCAGGGATGCCGCTGTACGGTCACGAGCTCGGCCTCGACACCATGCCGGCGCAGGCGGGACTCGGCCGGGTCGTCAACCTCGCGAAGGACACCGACTTCGTCGGGCGCGCCGCCAGCGAGGAGGGGCCCGACCCGGAGGCCCGCGTGCTCGTCGGCCTCACCGGGGAGGGCAAGCGCGCCGCCCGCGCCGGCTACCCGGTCTTCGCGCACGACGACACGACCGGTGACGACGCCGAGGTCGGCATCGTCACCTCCGGCGCGCTCTCCCCGACGCTCGGCATGCCCGTCGCGATGGCCTATGTCGCGCCGCGTTTCGCTCGCGAGAACACCGTGCTCCACGTGGATGTGCGAGGCACCCGCCTGCCGTTCACCGTCACCGCCCTCCCCTTCTACAGCAGAAAGAAGCGCTAGCCATGGCCGCAGAACGAGACCTGAAGTACACGCCCGAGCACGAGTGGCTCCTGGTCGACGGCGACGTCGCGACGGTCGGCATCACCGCCTACGCCGCTGAGAAGCTCGGCGACGTCGTGTTCGTTGAGCTGCCCGAGGAGGGCAGCGACGTCACCGCCGGCCGCGTGGTCGGCGAGATCGAGTCGACCAAGTCGGTCGGCGAGCTGTTCGCCCCGGTGAACGGCACCGTCGCCGAGGCCAACAGCGCCGTGGTCGACGCCCCCGAACTCGTCAACTCCGACCCGTTCGGCGAGGGCTGGCTGGTGAAGGTCCGCTTCACCGAGCTGCCCGACAACCTCCTGAGCTACGACGAGTACGCCGCCCTCACCGGCGAGTAAGGTTCCCCCACCTCACATGACCGACCTCTTCCCGACGCGTCACATCGGCACCGACGGCGACGCGCAGAGCGCCATGCTGTCCGCGATCGGCGCGGCCGCATCCCGCGAGTGGGCCTCCGTGGAGGACCTCGTCCTCGCGGCCGTCCCCGACTCCATCCGCGTGGACGCCGGGCGCGAGTCCGTGCTCCCGGCTCCGCTGAGCGAGCGCGCCGCCCTCCGCGAGCTGCGCGCGCTCGCCGCCCGCAACACCGTCAACCGCAGCATGATCGGCCTCGGCTACTACGGCACCATCACGCCCGCGGTGATCAAGCGGAACGTGCTCGAGAACCCGGGCTGGTACACCGCGTACACGCCGTACCAGCCGGAGATCTCACAGGGCCGGCTGGAGGCGCTGATCAACTTCCAGACCATGGTCTCCGACCTCACCGGGCTCGACACGGCGAACGCCTCGATGCTCGACGAGGGGACCGCGGTGGTCGAGGGGATGCTGCTGGCGCGCCGCGCATCCAAGGCGAAGTCGCCGCGTTTCGTCGTCGACGTCGACACCTTCCCGCAGACGCTGGCGCTGCTGCGCAACCGGGCGGAGGCGGTCGGCATCGAGCTGGTCGTGCTCGACCTGGCGAGCCTCCCGGCGGATGCCCCGGAGCTGAGCGACGCCTTCGGCCTGTTCGTGCAGTACCCGGGCGCCTCCGGGCGCGTGTGGGACCCGAGCGCCGTCATCCGTACGGCGAAGGAGGCGGGGGCTGTCATCGTCGCCGCCGCCGACCTGCTCGCCCTCACCCAGCTGCGCGCCCCCGGCGAGCTCGGAGCGGATGTCGCGGTCGGCACCAGCCAGCGCTTCGGCGTCCCGATGGGCTTCGGCGGCCCGCACGCCGGCTACATGGCGGTCCGCAAGGGCCTCGAGCGGCAGCTCCCCGGCCGTTTGGTCGGAGTGTCGCAGGATGCGGTCGGGAAGCCGGCGTACCGGCTCACGCTGCAGACCCGCGAGCAGCACATCCGCCGAGAGAAGGCGACCTCCAACATCTGCACCGCGCAGGTGCTCCTCGCCGTCATGGCGGCGATGTACGCCGTCTACCACGGCCCCGCCGGACTGCGTGCGATCGGTCGCCAGGTGCACCTGACGACGGCCGCCGTCGCCCAGGCGCTCCGCGCATCCGGTGTCGAGGTCGTGTCGCGCTCGTTCTTCGACACGCTGCAGGTGGAGGTGGATGACGCGGCCACCGTCGTCGCCCGCGCGCACGACCGCGGCATCCTGCTTCACGCGACCGACGCCGGGCTCGTCTCGCTGAGCATCGACGAGGAGTCGGCGGAAGACCTCCGCGACGGCGCCTTCCCGCTCGGCGACCTCATCGAGGTGCTCGGCGGCACCATCGACGGCACTCCGACGCTCACCCTCTCCGGCGAGGCGTCGTACGACCCGGTGCTCGCGCGGGAGTCCGAGTACCTCAGCCACCCGGTGTTCAACACGCACCACTCCGAGACCGCGATGATGCGCTACCTGCGCCTGCTGCAGGACCGCGACTACGCCCTCGACCGCGGCATGATCCCGCTCGGCTCGTGCACCATGAAGCTCAACGCGGCGACCGAGATGGAGGCCGTGACCTGGCCCGAGTTCGCCGCGCTGCATCCCTTCGCCCCGGCCGCCGACGTGGCCGGTTCGCTGGAGCTCATCGACCAGTTGGAGGAGTGGCTTGCCGACGTGACGGGGTACGACACCGTCTCGCTGCAGCCGAACGCCGGCAGCCAGGGCGAGCTCGCCGGTCTGCTCGCGATCCGCGGCTACCACCGGTCGCGCGGCGACCTGCAGCGCACCGTGTGCATCATCCCGCAGTCCGCCCACGGCACGAACGCGGCCTCCGCGGTGCTCGCCGGCATGAGCGTCGTCGTCGTGGCGACGGACGAGTTGGGCAACGTCGACCTCGACGACCTGCGCGCCAAGATCGCGGAGCACGCCGACACCCTCGCCGCGCTGATGATCACCTACCCGTCGACGCACGGCGTGTACGAGCACGAGGTCGTCGCGATCACCCAGGCCGTGCATGACGCCGGCGGCCAGGTGTACGTGGACGGCGCGAACCTCAACGCGCTGCTCGGCTACGCCCGGTTCGGCGATTTCGGGGGCGATGTCAGCCACCTCAACCTGCACAAGACGTTCTGCATCCCGCACGGCGGCGGCGGACCGGGTGTCGGCCCGGTCGCGGCGAAGGCGCACCTCGCGCCGTTCCTGCCCGGCCACCCGCTCGCGCAGGACGCGACGCACCCGATCGCGGGGGGCGGCCGCGTCGAGCACGGCGGAGCGCCGGTCTCGGCGGCCCCGTACGGCAGCCCGAGCATCCTGCCGATCAGCTGGGCGTACGTCCGGATGATGGGTGCGGAGGGGCTCAAGGACGCGACGGGAGCGGCCGTGCTGTCGGCCAACTACGTCGCTGCGCGGCTGCGGGAGCACTTCCCGGTGCTCTACGCGGGGGAGGACGGTCTCGTCGCGCACGAGTGCATCCTCGACCTGCGTCCGCTGACCGAGCGCACCGGGGTCACCGTCGACGACGTCGCCAAGCGGCTCATCGACTACGGCTTCCACGCGCCGACGATGTCGTTCCCGGTCGCCGGCACCCTCATGGTGGAGCCGACCGAGAGCGAGGACCTCGCCGAGCTCGACCGCTTCGTGGCCGCGATGATCGCGATCCGCGCGGAGGCCGACGCCGTTGCGGCGGGGGACTGGCCGTCGGACGACAACCCGCTGCGGAACGCTCCGCACACCGCGGAGTCGGCGGTCTCGTCCGAGTGGACGCACCCCTACTCCCGCGAGCAGGCCGTCTACCCCGTCCCCGCCCTCGTCCGCGCGAAGTACTGGCCCCCGGTGCGCCGCATCGACCAGGCCTACGGCGACCGCAACCTCTTCTGCGCCTGCCCGCCTCCCGAGGCCTTCGCCTGACCCACGCCAACAGCTCCTGAGTTTTTCCGCGATTCCTGCTCGTTTCGCGCGAAAAACTCAGGAGCTGTTGGCTTGTCAGGCGAAGATGTGGGGGAAGAGGGCGACGGCGAGGGGATAGCCGACGAACGAGACGATGTCGATGATCGTATGGGCGACGACGAGCGGCATCACGCGGCCCCAGCGCGTGTAGCACCAGCCGAAGACGATCCCCATGATCGCGTTGCCGACGAACGGGCCGAAGCCCTGATACAGGTGGTAGCTGCCGCGCAGCACCGCGGCGCCGAGGATGATCGCCCAGGTGCCCCAGCCCAGCTGGCGGAGGCGCGTGAAGAGGTAGCCGACGATGATGACCTCCTCCTGCAGCGCGGCACGGAGCGCCGCGAGGATGAGCACCGGCACCGTCCACCAGTGCGCGTCGAGTGTCGATGCCTCCACCGTCACGGTGATCCCGAGCAGCCGGCTGAGGGCGTAGAAGAGGATGCCGGGGATGCCGATCACGAGGAACAGCAGCGCCCCGCCGCCGAGGTCGCGGGCGGGACGCGTGAGGTCGAAGCCGATCCGCCGGAAGCCGCTGCGCTGCGGCTGCCAGAGCAGGTATACGACCAGGGCGACGGCGAACAGCGGGAACAGGTTGCCCAGCACCTGGTACAGGAAGTCGAAGACCTCCCGGCTCGACTGGGCGGGGTTCACCTCCGCCTTCTGATCCGCAAGCGGCGTACTCTGGGTGGCCCGGTCGATGATCGTGACGATGGAGTAGATCGCCGATTGGCCGAGCGACAGCCCGAGGACGATCGCGACCTCCCACCACAGGCGCGGGCGCGCGGAGCGCTCCACGGGGGTCTCTCCGGCCCAGGTCAGCGCGTCAGCCATACCGGCATCCTGCCAGCCCCGACGCCAAACCATTCAATCGTTGCATTGCACGATCAAATCCACCGTTTTTGTGCGCATCGTGCACGAATCCACCGACTGAGTTACCACTCTGTAACGTTTTCCCGCGCTGTTTTGCAATAGCTGGCAGCGATACCTAGGGTCATTCTTATCCCGCGCGGACCAGGCTTCTCGCATGCCCGTTCCGACGCACACTTCGCACAGGAGGAACATTGCACATCAACGGAAGAAAGGGCAGGTTCGCGGTCAGCGCGGTCGCCGTCGCAGGCGTCGCAGCACTCGCGCTGTCAGCCTGCACCACGTCCGGGAGCACCAGCACCTCGTCCGCTGCCAAGGGCGGCACCGTGACGGTGGCGGTCGTGAACGACTTCACCTCGTTCAACTCGCAGACGCCGCAGGGCAACCTGGACACCAACGGCCAGGTCGGTTACCTCAACGGCTCCTACGGAACCGGTTTCCAGTACATCGACAACAACTACAAGATCGTCCACGACGACAAGTTCGGCACGTTCGAGAAGACCTCGGACGACCCGCTGACGGTCAAGTACACGCTGAACAAGGACGACAAGTGGTCTGACGGCGAGCCCGTCACCGCCGATGACATGATCCTCGCGTGGGCCATCGCCTCCGGCCACTACGACTCGGCGAAGTTCGACGACGAGGGCAACGTCACGAGCGGCACCCAGTACTTCCAGATCGCGGGCTCGACCGCCGGCATCGACGCGACCGACTTCCCGACGGTCAGCAACGACAACCGCACGATCACCCTCAAGTACGCCACGCCGTACGTGGACTGGGAGCTCGTCAACCCGATCGCGCAGCCCGCGCACATCGTCGCCAAGAAGGCGGGCCTCTCCTCGGCCGCCGACCTGACGAAGCTGCTGAAGGGCCTGCCGAAGGGCGACCCGGCGAACCCGGCTCCGGCCGACCCGACGCTGAAGAAGGCGGCGGACTTCGTCAACACCGGCTACGACGTGACCGCGTTCCCGACCGACAAGGACCTGCTGGTCTCCTCCGGCCCGTTCGTCGTCTCGTCGTGGACCCCCGGCCAGTCGCTCACGATGACCCCGAACAAGTACTACGCCGGCGGTCTGAAGCCGAACGTGGACAAGATCGTGTTCCGCATCATCCCCGACGCGAACGCCCAGGTCACCGCTCTCCAGAACGGTGAGGTCGACATCATCAACCCGCAGGCGTCCGCCGACACGATCACCGCGCTCAAGCAGACCAGCGCGAAGATCCTCACCGGTGCGCAGGCGTCGTACGACCACCTCGACCTGAACTTCGGCTCGCCCGTGTTCAAGGACGAGAAGGTCCGCGAGGCGTTCCTCAAGACGATCCCGCGTCAGCAGATCCTCGACTCGATCGTCACCCCGGTCGACTCGAAGGCCAAGGTCCTGAACTCGCAGATCTTCCTGCCGAACCAGGAGCAGTACGAGGGCAGCGTCAAGCAGAACGGCTCTGACAAGTACGACAAGGTCGACATCGAGGGCGCCAAGCAGCTGCTCGCCGGTGCCACCCCGACCGTGCGCATCCTCTACAACACGAACAACCCGAACCGTGTCGACGAGTTCCAGTCGATCTCGGCCTCGGCCGCCAAGGCCGGCATCAAGGTCGTCGACGCCGGCTCGCCCGACTGGAGCAAGCTGCTCCCGGGTGGCGACTACGACGCCTCGCTCTTCGGCTGGATCAGCCCGGGTGCAGGCACCACGCAGCTGCCGCAGGTGTTCGCCTCGCAGGGTGGCGGAAACTACAACCGCTACACCGGCACCAACGACCTGGCCCTCAAGTCGCAGACCACCCTGGACAAGGATGAGCTGACGAAGATCGAGTACCAGATCGACAAGCAGACCTTCACCGACGGCTACGGTCTGCCGCTGTTCCAGCTCCCGGGTGTCTTCGCGACCACCGCGCGGGTTGACGGCGTCAAGTACAACGGCGGGCAGTCCGGCCCGTTCTGGAACTTCTGGGAGTGGTCGGTCAAGTCGTCCTCCAAGAAGTAACAGCTCCGTAAGTGAGAGTGCCCGGGTGAACCCCGGGCACTCTTACTGCGGCGGGGCGTCGGTTCCGGCCGGCGCCCCGTATCATGTAGTCGGTGGACGTGATCCGTCCACCCCGTGAGATACGCGCCTGGCGGCAAACCCCCCTCCGCCGCACCCCCGATCGGCGCGTCCTGTCAGTGAAGGTTTTGAACCTATGGCGAGTTTCATCCTGAGACGCCTTCTGGTCTCAGTGCTCATCATCATCGCCGCCTCGTTCCTGATGTACATGCTGGTCGCCTACAGCGCCGACCCGCTCCAGGATCTCCGAGGCAGCAATTCCCCCAATAAGACGCAGCTCATCAACGCGCGCATCCAGCTCCTGCAGCTCGACGTCGCGCCACCGCTGCGCTGGCTGCTCTGGCTGGGCGGTGCGGCCAAGTGCCTCATCCCGTTCGCCAACGCCTGCGACCTGGGGTCCACCGTCTCCAACGCGAAGGTGACCGACATCCTCCCGCAGGCCCTCGGGTCGACGGTGCAGCTGGTCACGTTCGCCCTCATCCTCGCGATCCTCCTCGGTGTCACCATCGGCATCGTCACCGCCCTGCGGCAGTACAGCGGACTCGACAACGTCGTCACGTTCCTCAGCTTCTTCCTGTACTCGCTCCCGGCGTTCCTCGTGGCGGTCCTGCTGAAGGAGTTCGTCGCGATCGGCTTCAACAACTTCCTCGCGCACCCGACCATCCCCTGGTGGGTGGCCGTGCTGATCGGGTTGGTGGCCGGACTCATCTGGCAGTCGCTGATCGGCGGTGACCGGAGGCGGCGCCTGCTGACCTTCGTCATCTCCGCCGTCGCGACGGCCGGCGTCCTGCTGCTGATGTCGGCGATGAACTGGTTCCTCATGCCGGGTCTCGGCCCGGTGGTGATGATCCTGCTGATCGCCGCGACCGTGATCGGCGCCACGGCGCTCATCTCGGGACTGCAGAACCGGCGGGCGCTCATCTCGGCGGCCATCGCGGGTGCGATCAGCCTGGTCTGCTACTTCGCGCTCCAGCCGCTCTTCGACGTCTCGACCATCGGCACGATCATCATCCTCGCGATCGTGGCCATCATCGTGAGCCTCGCGATCGGCTGGTTCGTCGGCGGCTACGACCGCGGTCAGAACATGCGGATCGCGGTCATCGTCACGATCGTCTCGGGCTTCCTGATCATCGTCGACCGCTTCATGCAGGCGTGGCCCCAGTACTTCCAGGACACCAACGGCCGCCCCATCGCGACGGTCGGCTCGTCGACGCCGGGACTCGAGGGCGACATGTGGGTCACGGGCCTCGACACCTTCACGCACCTGGTGCTGCCGACCATCGCCCTGCTGCTCATCTCGTTCGCCTCCTACACCCGCTACTCGCGGGCCGGGATGCTCGAGGTGCTCAACCAGGACTTCATCCGCACCGCGCGCGCCAAGGGCTTGCCGGAGCGGACGGTCGTCGTGCGCCACGCCTTCCGCAACATGCTCATCCCGATCACGACCCTCGTCGCCTTCGACGTGGGAGCGCTGCTCGGTGGTGCGGTCATCACAGAGCGCGTGTTCGCCATCCCGGGCATGGGCTCGCTGTTCAACCTCGGCCTCAGCCGCGGTGACCTCAACCCCGTCATGGCGTACTTCCTCGTGATCGCGGCCATGGCCATCCTGTTCAACTTCCTGGCAGACCTCGCGTACGCCGCACTCGACCCGAGAGTGAGGGTCCGATAAATGTCCGTCAACGACACACGAATCGCCGATGAGCTGGAGGCGCCCAGCGCCCCGCCCGTCAGCCAGGGAAAGCTCGTCTGGAAGCGGTTCCTCTCCAACAAGGTCGCCGTCGCCAGCGCCATCCTGTTCATCCTGATCCTGGTGTTCTCCATCTCGGCGATCGGGCTGGGCCCGATCCCCGGGTGGTGGAAGTACAACTACACCGAGCTGAACGACCAGGTTCAGCAGGGCGCCCCGACCTGGGAGCACCCGTTCGGCCAGGACCGCATCGGCAAGGACTACTTCGCGCTGACGATGCGCGGCATCCAGAACTCGATCCTCGTCATGGTGGTCCTCGGACTCATCGCGAGCGTCGTCGGTGTCGTCGTCGGTGCCGTCGCCGGGTACTTCCGCGGCGTCGTCGACGCGATCCTGATGCGCATCACCGACGTGTTCATCGTCATCCCGGCGCTGGTCATCGGCTCGGTCGTCGGGCACGCGTTCGGCGGGCTCGGCGCGTTCTTCCTGGCACTGATGCTCGGGTTCTTCTCGTGGATGGGCATCGCCCGTCTGGTGCGCGGCGAGTTCCTGTCCCTCCGCGAGCGGGAGTTCGTGGAGGCGGCCCGCGTGGCCGGCGCCTCCGACTCGCGCATCATCTTCAAGCACATCCTGCCGAACGCCATCGGCGTCGTCATCGTGGCCTCGACCCTGATCATGGCCTCGGCCATCCTGCTCGAGACCGCGTTGTCGTACCTCGGCTACGGCATCCGTCCGCCGGACGTCTCGCTCGGCCTCCTGATCAGCTCGAACCAGTCCGCGTTCCAGACGCGTCCGTGGCTGTTCTGGTGGCCCGGTGCGTTCATCGTGACGCTGGCGCTGCTGGTCAACTTCGTCGGCGACGGCCTGCGCGACGCGTTCGACCCGCGCCACCGCCGGTTCAACCTCCGCAAGATGCGCGAGCAGGAGCCGGAGGAGGGCGAGGGCGACGGCCGGAGCCCGAAGACCGGAGCGGCCCTCGCGGAGGACGTGCTGTGACGCCCGCCCGCGTCGCGCTGCTCCCGGCCGGCTCAGGCCAGGAGCAGCGCGGCGACGGTGCCCGCAAGCAGCAGCACCAGCACCGCGAGTTCCACCAGGTGCCAGCGCACCGTGACCGGCGTCTCGTCGGCGCGGCCCGCGTCGATGGCCCCCGCGTCCTGGAGCATGCCCCAGCGGCGGCGCACGACCTCGGCCGCAGCGCCGGACTCGGTTCCCAGCAGGTCGCCGGGGCGGCGCACGCTGTCCTCGACGCGCGGGCGGCCGATGCGGCCCTTCGTCTCGTTGCGTGTGGCGCGGAGCGTGCTGCCGGTGCCGGGCGCGGGAGCGGCCCACACCGGGATCTTGCGCCCCGGGGTGTACAGCGTCAGCGCGTACTTGGTGTCGACCGCGATCAGCGCCTCCCACGGGATGCGGACGGTGCGCGTGACATTGACGACCGTGATGCCCTCGTCGGCGACCGTGAGCTGCGGACGCCACAGCATCGCCCAGGCGACGAACGCGAACAGCACGCCCGGCACGATGTACAGCAGCCGGGCGTCGTGGACGCTGACCAGCAGGCCGATGGTCAGGGCGGCAGCGGCCGCCCAGATCAGAACGGCAAGGACCCGGTTGAACCGGGACACGAAAACCTCGCGTTCGGCGGGGGAGACGTAGGGCATGGGTCCATGCTCTCATCCCGCCGGAACGCCCCCGAAAGGAACCACGAATCATGACCGAGACCAACCCGGTCCGGGCGACGGCGCAGGCCGGCGGCCCCGTCCTCGAGGTGAACGACCTCTCCGTCGACTTCGGCGTGGACGGCGTCTGGGTGCCCGCGGCGAAGAACCTGAACTACCAGATCAAGGCGGGCGAAGTGCTCGCGATCGTGGGTGAGTCCGGTTCGGGCAAGAGTGCGAGCTCGATGGCGATCCTCGACCTCCTGCCGAAGAACTCCCGCGTCCGCGGCTCCATCAAGCTGGACGGCCGTGAGCTGACCGGCCTCAGCCAGCCGCAGATGCGGCGCGTGCGCGGTCGTCAGGTCGCCGTGATCTTCCAGGAGCCGATGACGGCGCTGAACCCCGTCTACACCGTGGGCTTCCAGATCGTCGAGACGCTGCGCATCCACTTCGGGATGTCGCCGCACGAGGCCAAGGAGCGTGCGCTCGAGCTGCTCGCCATGGTCGAGCTGCCCGACCCCAAGAAGGCGTTCAACTCGTACCCGCACCAGCTCTCCGGCGGCCAGCGCCAGCGCGCGATGATCGCCCAGTCGATCTCGTGCGACCCGAAGCTGCTGATCGCCGACGAGCCGACCACCGCGCTCGACGTGACGGTGCAGGCGGAGATCCTGGAGCTGCTGCGCAGCCTCCGTGACCGGCTCGACAGCGCCATTCTGCTGATCACGCACGACATGGGCGTCGTCGCCGACCTCGCCGACAACATCGTCGTGATGCGCAAGGGCGACATCGTCGAGTCCGGGACGGTGGCGGAGGTCTTCTCCGAGCCGAAGCACCCGTACACGATCGCCCTGCTCGACGCCGTCCCGCACCTCGGGCAGCGTGAGGACGAGGAGATCGACACGACGGCTGCCCTCGCCGCGGGCACGGAGAACCCGGATGCGTCGTTCGCCGAGCGCATCCGCGCCAACGAGCGCGCGGCGCAGGCCGAGCACGAGAAGGCCGAGATGGACAAGCGCGAGGTCGTCGTCGACTTCCGCAACGTCGCGATCGAGTACCCGAAGCACGGCCGCGTGCCCGCGTTCCGCGCGGCGAGCGACATCGACCTGAAGATCCACGAGGGCGAGGTCGTCGGTCTCGTGGGCGAGTCGGGTTCCGGCAAGACGACCCTCGGTCGCGCCGCGATCGGCCTGCTGCCCATCCACTCGGGTCAGCTCGTCGTCGCCGGGCAGGACATCAGCAGCCCGAGCCGGGACGAGATCCGCAAGCTGCACCGCAACGTCGGCATCGTGTTCCAGGACCCGTCGTCGTCGCTGAACCCGCGCCTCCAGATCTCCGACTCCATCGCCGAGCCGCTGCGCCTCGCGAAGAACCTCAAGGGCGCGGAGCTCTCGAAGGAGGTCGACCGCCTCCTCGACAGCGTCGAGCTTCCGCGCGCCTACCGCAGCCGGTTCCCCCACGAGCTGTCGGGAGGTCAGAAGCAGCGCGTCGGCATCGCCCGAGCCCTGTCGCTGAAGCCGCAGGTGCTCATCGCCGACGAGCCGACGAGCGCGCTGGACGTGTCGGTGCAGGCGCGCGTGCTGCAGCTGATGCAGACCCTCCAGAAGGAGATGAACTTTGCCTGCCTGTTCATCACCCACGACCTCGCCGTCATCGACGTGCTGGCCGACCGGATCGCGGTGATGCACCACGGCCGCTTGGTCGAGGTGGGCACGCGCGACGAGATCCTCCGCTACCCGAAGGAGGCTTACACGCAGCGACTGCTCGCCGCCGTGCCGCTTCCGGACCCGGAGCAGCAGCGCGCCCGTCGCGCCCTGCGCCTGGAGCTGCTCGCCGCCGGCTCCGACGACACCGCGGCTACGCCGACGGTCGTGCCGGAGCCGCAGCAGCCGGAGCCGCCGGTCGCCCAGGGGCTCTGAGCCGCTTCGACACGGGGGAGGGTCGGTCCACCAGGACCGGCCCTCTCTGCGTTTACGGAGGAAGCCCTGCAGGGGCCGCACGAGAACTCCTCCCTTCACGACATCGTCCGGAGCGTCGCGTCGGATCTCCTCCGTTTCTCGGGCGGGGCGAAACGGAGGAGATCCGGAAGGACACACCGCTGCTGCGCACGAAGGGAGGTGCAGGCGGCGCTGACCGCGCGGATGTCCTCCGTTTCGATGCGCCGGACGGCTCGCTGACAGCGGACACAGGAGAAGGGGAGCGGATCCACGATAGAATGGACCGTTCCCCTTCTTCCTTCTGACGAGAGTCGAGTCTGTACGCATGTCCGAGAACGCCGTCGCCCGCCGCGATGATCTGCGAAATGTCGCGATCGTCGCCCACGTCGACCACGGCAAGACCACGCTGGTCGACGCCATGCTCAAGCAGACGAACTCCTTCGACGCGCACGCGCACGTCGAGGAGCGCGCGATGGACTCGAACGAGCTCGAGCGCGAAAAGGGCATCACCATCCTCGCCAAGAACACGGCGATCTCGTACAAGGGCAAGCACGCCCCGAACGGCCCGATCACCATCAACGTGATCGACACCCCGGGCCACGCCGACTTCGGCGGCGAGGTCGAGCGCGGCCTCTCCATGGTCGACGGCGTCGTCCTGCTGGTGGATGCGTCCGAGGGCCCGCTGCCCCAGACCCGCTTCGTGCTGCGCAAGGCGCTCGAGGCGAAGCTCCCCGTCATCCTCGCGGTCAACAAGACCGACCGCGGCGACGCCCGCATCGACGAGGTCGTCGGCGAGAGCCAGGACCTCCTGCTCGGCCTCGCGAGCGACCTCTCCGACGACGTCCCGGACCTCGACCTGGATGCGATCCTCGACGTCCCCGTCGTCTACGCGTCCGGCCGCGCCGGCGCTGCGAGCCGCAACAAGCCGGCGAACGGCGAACTGCCCGACAACGACGACCTCGAGCCGCTGTTCGAGGCGATCCTGGAGCACATCCCGGCGCCGAGCTACGACCCCGAGGCCCCGCTGCAGGCGCACGTGACCAACCTCGACGCGTCGCCGTTCCTCGGCCGTCTCGCGCTGCTCCGCATCTTCAACGGCACCCTGAAGAAGGGTCAGACCGTCGCCTGGGTCCGTCACGACGGCGACGTGCACAACGTCCGCGTGACCGAGCTGCTGATCACGAAGGCGCTCGACCGCTACCCGGCCGAGTCCGCCGGCCCGGGCGACATCGTCGCCGTCGCCGGTTTCGCCGACATCATGATCGGCGACACCCTGGCCGACCCGGACGACGTGCGTCCGCTTCCCGCCATCCACGTCGACGAGCCCGCGATCTCGATGACCATCGGCACCAACACCTCGCCGCTCGTCGGCAAGGTGAAGGGTCACAAGCTGACCGCGCGCATGGTGAAGGACCGCCTCGACCGCGAGCTGGTCGGTAACGTCTCGCTCCGCGTCCTCGACATCGGCCGTCCCGACGCGTGGGAGGTGCAGGGCCGCGGTGAGCTGGCGCTGGCCATCCTCGTCGAGCAGATGCGCCGCGAAGGCTACGAGCTCACCGTCGGCAAGCCGCAGGTGGTCACGAAGAAGATCGACGGCAAGACGTACGAGCCGTTCGAGCACCTGACCATCGACGCCCCCGAGGAGTACCTGGGTGCGATCACGCAGCTGCTCGCCGCCCGCAAGGGCCGCATGGAGAACATGGCGAACCACGGCACCGGCTGGGTCCGCATGGAGTTCATCGTCCCGTCGCGCGGCCTGATCGGCTTCCGCACCGAGTTCCTCACCACCACCCGCGGCACCGGCATCGCGAACGCGATCTCGCACGGCTACGACGAGTGGGCCGGTCACATCGTGACCCGCAGCAACGGCTCGATCGTGGCCGACCGCGCGGGCGTCGTGACGCCATTCGCCATCATCGCACTCCAGGAGCGCATGACGTTCTTCGTGAACCCCACGGAGGAGGTCTACGAGGGCATGGTGATCGGCGAGAACTCACGCGCCGACGACATGGACGTGAACATCACCAAGGAGAAGAAGCTCACCAACATGCGCTCCTCCACGGCCGACACGTTCGAGTCGATGACGCCGAGCCGTCAGCTGACCCTCGAGGAGTCGCTCGAGTTCGCCCGCGACGACGAATGCGTCGAGGTGACCCCGGAGGCCGTACGCATCCGCAAGGTCGAGCTGGATGCGACCGCACGCGGTCGCGCCGCCGCCCGCCTCAAGCGCCAGGACGCCGCAGCCGTCTGACCTGCTACCCAGTTGACGCGACACGCCGTTCCGGCTGAGGCCGGAGCGGCGTGTCGCGTCAAGCCGGCGACCGATGAGCGGCACTGTGTAGCCGCTGACGCGAAAGTGCCTGGGTATCGGCTAGGTTGCTCTCGTTTCGATCAGGCGCAGAGCCTCAGAGCACCGGGCCGATACAATCCCAAGCGTGTCGATCACCATTCGTCTAAGCGGTGTTGCAATGGACAAGTCCGCATGGTGGGAGGTTGTCTCGCTCGCGAGCCATAGGGCTGCCGAGTCAGTTCAGAGGCAGATAGATGATCCGTCATTCCCTGAGGTGCCGGCTGCCCTCCGGGCGGAGCAGGCTCGCGCCAAGAACGAAGGTGTGGAGCCCGGGATGGCGATCGAGGTTGAGAGTGCGGAAAAGGGCGCTCGCATCGTAAGCGAGAACTCCGGTCGTCAGCCGCTCGCGCGAACGAGCTTGGATTGGCTTGATGCCGACTACGACACGTTCAACTTCACCATCGTTACGCCGGACCTAATCAGTGTTCGTTGTGAACAATGGCGAAGATCGCTTGTAACGGTTTCTATCGATGCCTCATCGGGTCACGGCTTCTTCAACAGTGAAGCCGCGGACGCTGCGGCAGCAAGCGAAAAACGACTCGCTGATGACATCGAACCCGTGTTGCGCGAGCATCTTGAGCCGCCCCCACCTCCTCCAGCTTTCCGCGTCATCATGGGCCACGGTAACGATCAGCAGTGGAGAGTCCTCAGGGACGAGCTTCGCGATCACCACGGGTTCGACGTCTCTGCATTTGAGGGTCAGCCGCGAGCTGGCCAAACGATCAATACCGTCCTTGAAGACATGGCGACTCAAGCTACCGTCGCTCTTATCGTTCTCACCAAAGCAGACGAGATGGCAGACGGGCGCTGGCGGGCTAGACAGAACGTCGTACACGAGGTGGGCTTCTTTCAGGGGCGGTTGGGGTGGACCAACGCCATTGCCATCGTCGAGGAGGGCGTAGACCTCTTTAGTAATCTCGACGGGACCCAGCAGATCCGTTTCCCAGCAGGGAACATATCTGCGGCGACTGGAAATGTTGCAGCCACACTGAATGCCAAGAATCGATCTCGGGAGGCATGAGGTCTTGCGCTGCCACGGCCGTTGTCCATGCGTGGATGGCCGCCGACGGCACTGCCTAGCCAGGGCCGGGCGGTCATCCGGAAGAATGGCAGCATGAAACGCCGCCTCGTCGCCCTGCCCCTCGCTGCCGTCCTGCTCCTGGGCGCCGCTCCCGCGCTCACCGCGTGCAGCTTCCAGGGCGTCGTGAAGGATGTGTCGGGCGGCAACGTCGACCTGGGCGGCAAATCCGTCCCCGCGGACTTCCCGAAGGAGGTCCCGCTCGCCGATGGTGAGGTCGTGTTCGGCGCAGGCCTCGGTTCCGGCGCCGACAAGGTGTGGAACGTGACCGTCAAGGTCGAGAACGGCGACGCCTATACCGCGATCGAGAAGCAGCTCACCGACGCCGGCTTCTCCGGCCAGTTCGGCACCCGCGGCCCGAACGGCGGCGGCACCGGCACGTTCAGCAACGGCACGTACGGCGTGCTCGTCGTCGTGACGGATGCGGGCAACAACGGGTGGGTCGCCAACTACTCGGTGTCGAAGGGCGGAACGCCGAGCCCGACGCCGTCGGCCGGCTGAGCGAAGAGGCTGGGGAAGGGGCTAGGCGAAGAGCCCGGCTCCCACGTACGAGCCCTCTTTCGCACCGGGCGGCACCGCGAACACGCCGGAGCCGACATGGCGGACGTACTCGTTCATCAGGTCGTTCTGCGCCAGGCGCTGCTGGATGGGGATGAACTGCTTCCGCGGATCGCGCTGGAACGCGATGAAGAACAGCCCGGCGTTGAGGCGGCCCAGCTCGTCGTTGCCGTCGACGAAGTTGTAGCCGCGACGGAGCAGCTGTGCGCCGCTGTTCATCGTGGGATGCGCGAGCCGCACGTGCGAATCGGGGTCGATCTTCGTGCCGCCGTCTTTCGCCAGCGCCAGGAAGTTGGGGTCGCTGAACTCGGTGCCGCCGGAGAGCGGCGCCCCCTCGCCCTTGTCGCGGCCGATGATGCGCTCCTGCTCGCCGAGCTGCTGGCGGTCCCAGGTCTCGATGACCATGCGGATCTTGCGGGCGACGAGGTAGGAGCCCCCGGCCATCCACCCGGCGCCGTCGCTGCCGGAGGCCCACACCTGGTCCTCGACCACGGTCTGGTCCTCCGACTTGATGTTGGCGGTGCCGTCCTTGAATCCGAACAGGTTGCGCGGGGTCACCTGGGCGCGGGAGGTCGACGACGTGCGGCCGAAGCCGAGCTGCGACCAGCGGATCGCCGCGCGCCCGAAGGCGATGCGCGAGAGGTTGCGGATGGCGTGAACAGCCACCTGCGGGTCGTCGCTGCACGCCTGCACGCACAGGTCGCCGCCGGTGATCGACTCCTGCAGCGCGTCGCCCGGGAAGCGGGGCAGGTCCACAAGGGCTTCGGGGCGGCGGGAGGCGATTCCGAACCGGTCCTCGCCGCTCGCCGTGCGGAAGAGGGTCGGCCCGAAGCCGAAGGTGAGCGTCAGACCGCCGGGCGGCAGGTCGAGCGCCTCACCGGTGTCGTCCGGCGGAGCATCCATCGGTCCGGACGCCGGGCCGTACTTGCCGGCGGGCCGCCCCTGCGTCATCCGCGCGGCGGCGGTCGTCCAGTCGTGCAGCAGCTCGATCAGACCGTCGCGGTCGAGGCCGGGAGCGGTGTCGAAGGCGGCGAAGTGGAGGCGGTCCTGCGCGGGCGTGGTGATGCCGGCCTGGTGGGGGCCGTAGAACGGGTACGTCGTGCCGGAGGCGGCGGTCGCGCCGACGACGACACGATCGGCCGCGACACCCGCGCCGATACCGACGAGCCCGGCGCCGACCGTCGCGCCGGCGAGGCCGAGCATGCCTCGACGGGACAGGCCGGAGCGCCCGGTGACCTCGTCGGTCTCCGGGCGCTCGGCGTCGTGGTGGTCCTGCGTCACGCGCCCTACTTGACGATGATCGAGGTCAGGTGGCTGAGCGGTTCGCTGAGCGCGTTGACCTGGTCGGAGAGCTCCTTGACCTGCTCGGTGCTGAGCTCCGTGTAGCTGACGAAGCCGTCGCCCGAGCGGTACTGGGCCAGCGTCTTCTCGATCGTCTTGAACTCGCCGTCGAGCTTCGCCACGACATCCTTGCCGTTGCTGCCCTTCTGCTCGGCGATGTCGCGGACGACGCCGTACGCCACCTGGGCGCCCTCGAGGTTGGCCTGGAAGTCCTGCAGGTCCGTGTGCGAGAAGGCCTCCTCCTCGCCCGTGATCTTCGACCCGGCGACCTCCTCCATCAGGCCGATGGCGCCGTTGGAGATCTGGTCGATGGTGAGCGTGAAGTCCTTCGCGTGGACGAGGTCGTACAGCCGCTGGGTGTCGGTCACGAGCTTGTCGGCGAGCTGCGTGCGCGTCGCGGCGTCGGACGGCGTGTACCCGGCGGGAGCCCACAGGTCCTTCTCGATGCGGTGCCAGCCGGTCCACTCCTGGCCCTCAGCCAGGTCTGCCTCACGCAGGTCGAGGGCGGGGTCGAGGTCGCCGAACTGCTCGGCGGTCGGCTCGATGCGCTCGTAGAAGGAGCGTGCCGATGCGTACTGTGCGCGGGCGGCAGCGTCGTCGCCGCCGGCGTAGGCGGTGGCGAAGGTCTTCGTGGCGGTCAGGAGCGCGCCGGCCTGGTCCTTCACGTAGCCGGTGTAGTTGGCGACGGCCTGGGCCACCTGCTTGCTCTCACTCTGCGAGACCGTCTTGCCGGTGCCGGGTGCGACGGTGAACTTCGCGACGTGCGCCGGCTCGCCCACCATCCCCTTGCGGCAGGCCGAGTAGTAGTCGCCCTCGGCGAGCTGGACCACGTAGTTGACGGTCGTGCCCGGGCCGATGTTCTCCTTCTCGCCGACGATGCGCAGCTTGTCGGTGGCCAGCAGCTCGAACTCGTTCACGTCGGTGCCCGTGTTGGTCACCTGGAAGGTGATCGGTCCGGCCTTCGCGGTGTTGGTGGACACCGTGCACTTGTCGTCGCTCAGGGTGACCGCGATGGCCTCGTCGGAGGCGGTGGCCTGGTTCGGGACGCAGCCGGTGAGCGCGGCGGCCAGGGCGGCGGTCCCCGCGAGGGATCCGGCGACGGCCGTGAGGCGGCGTCGGGTCGAGCGGGAGGCGAGCGTGCGGGTGGTCACCGGGCGCTGTCGGGGCATGGGTGTGCTGTTCTTTCTCTTGTGGTGCAGTGAGGGATCAAGAAGAGGGGATCACGACGCGATCGGGGCGTGCGGGGCCGACGCGGCGGCGGGTGCCGTGGGCGCGGGTCGTGCGGCGGAACGGTGCTGCCGGATGTAGAAGTAGCCGACCACGGCGAGATAGGTGAACCAGGCGGCGACCTGCAGCGCGGTCGGCGACGGGTTGAAGTTGAGGATGCCGGCGGCCAGCGTGCCGTACCAGCTGGAGGCGGGGATCGCGCGGCTGATGTCGTACGCGTGGACGCCTCCGCCGGGGAGGAGGCCGGCCTCCTGCAGGTCTCCGAGCCCGTAGGCGAGCACGCCGGCGGCGACGAGGACGAGGAAGGCGCCGGTCCAGGTGAAGAACCTGCCGAGGTTGATCTTCACCATGCCGCGGTACAGCAGGAAGCCGATCACCGCGGCGGTGGCGATGCCGAGGAGGGCGCCGACGGCCGGCTCCCAGCTGCCGCCGGTGCTCGCGACCGTCGCCCAGACGAAGAGCGAGGTCTCGATCCCTTCGCGTCCGACGCTCAGCATCGCGAGGAGCACGACGCCCCAGCCGGCGCCGACGAGCGCGGAGTCGAGCCGGTTGTGGAGGGTGGACTTCATGCTGCGGGCGGTCTTGCCCATCCAGAACACCATCCAGGTGACGAACCCGACCGCGACGAGCGACAGGGAGCCGCCGAGGATCTCCTGCGCCTGGAAGCTCATGCCGTAGGGGCCCCAGGTGAGCACGGCGCCGATCCCGAGCGGGACGATGAGCGCGATCCCCACGCCGATCCAGAGCTTCGACAGCACCTCGGTGCGGCCGAGCTTGACCACGTAGGCCACCAGGATGGTGACGATGAGCGCCATCTCGAGGCCTTCGCGGAGGCCGATCAGGTAGTTCGCGAGCACAGGTGACCTTCGTCGGGGGAGGGGTTCGTGATTGGTAAGGCTAACCTTACTCAATCGAGCGTAGAGCACCGCCCTGGAAGTGTCCAGATAGTATGCGAGGATGCTCAGCCGGATCGTCAGCGCCATCCTCCTCGTGCTGGCGGGAGCGGTCTTCGGGGCGATCGGGACGGTCGCGCACCAGTACTCGGTGACCTGGGGGATCCCCATCCCGCTCGGGCTCATCGGCTCGCTGCTGGCCTTCACGGCGCTGCTCGTCGGCCTGCGCCTCCTCGGTCACAGCCGGTTGCCCGCGCTGCTCGCGGCGCTGGGCTGCATCGCCGTCATCCTCCTGTTCGCGCAGCAGAGCGCGGGCGGCTCCGTGCTCATCCAGAACGACCTCGCCGGCCAGATCTGGCTCGCGGGGCCCATCCTGATCGCGGCGATCGTGATCGCCTGGCCCGATGTGAAGACCCGGCAGTCGGTCCGCGACGGCCTAAGCTAGAGGGACAGCTCCACCTGAAGGGATCCGATCCACTGTGACCTATGTCATCGCTCTCCCGTGCGTCGATGTGAAGGACAGGGCCTGTATCGACGAGTGTCCGGTCGACTGCATCTACGAGGGCGAACGGTCGCTGTACATCCACCCCGACGAGTGCGTCGACTGCGGCGCCTGCGAGCCGGTCTGCCCGGTCGAGGCGATCTACTACGAGGACGACCTGCCCGAGGAGTGGAAGGACTACTACCGCGCGAACGTGGAGTTCTTCGACGACATCGGCTCGCCCGGCGGAGCGTCGAAGGTGGGTGTGATCTCCAAGGACCACCCGCTGATCGCCGCACTGCCGCCGCAGGCGCACTGATCCGCGGCGCACCGATGACGGCATCGATGGCCACGCCGCCGAAGGAGCGCTGACGTGGCGCTGCAGGAGCTCCCGGACTACCCCTGGGATCTGATGGCGCCCTACGCCGAGCGGGCGCGGGCGCATGCGGACGGTCTCGTCGACCTGTCGATCGGCTCGCCGGTCGACCCGACGCCGGACCTCATCCGCGAGGCCCTCGCCAGCGCCACGGATGCGCACGCGTACCCGCAGACCGTCGGGACGCCCGCCCTGCGCGAGGCGATCGTCGACTGGTTCCACCGCAGACGCGGCGTCCGCGGGCTGACCGTCGAGAACGTGCTGCCGACGATCGGCTCGAAGGAGCTCGTCGCCCTGCTGCCGTTCATGCTCGGCCTCGGCGAGGGCGACATCGTGGTGCATCCGCGCGCCGCGTACCCGACGTACGCGATCGGCGCGGCGATGGCCGGCGCGACCGCCGTCGCGAGCGACGATCCGGCCGAGTGGCCGGAGGGCACGCGCCTCATCTGGCTGAATTCTCCCGGCAACCCGGACGGCCGCATCCTCTCGGTCGCGGAGCTGCGCGCGGCCGTTGCGCGCGCCCGTGAGCTGGGCGCCTACATCGCGAGCGACGAGTGCTACGCCGAGCTGGGCTGGGAGGCGCCGTGGGATGCGGAGCGCGTTCCGAGCATCCTCGACCCGCGGGTCATCGGGCAGGACCGCCGCAACGTCCTCGCGGTCTACTCGCTCAGCAAGCAGTCCAACCTCGCCGGCTACCGCGCGGCGTTCGTCGCGGGGTGCAGCGCCATCATCGGGCGCCTGGTCAACGTGCGCAAGCACGCGGGCCTGATGCTGCCGGCGCCGCTGCAGGCCGCGATGGTCACCGCGCTCGGCGACGAGCGGCACGTGGAGGAGCAGAAGGCGCGGTACCGCGCGCGCCGCGACCTGCTCAAGCCGGCGCTCGAGGCCGCGGGCTTCCGCATCGACCGCAGCGAGGGCGGCCTCTACCTGTGGGCGACGGAGGGACGCGACGCCTGGGAGAGCATCGGACGGCTCGCCGACCTCGGCATCCTGGCCGGCCCCGGCCACTTCTACGGCGACGTCTACCCGGAGCACGTGCGCCTGTCGCTCACGGCGACGGACGAGCGGGTGGCCGCGGCGGCGGAGCGGCTGCAGGGGTTTGGAGACAATCTCTAACGGGTCGCCGGTGCCTTTGCCCGATGCCGCAGTTGTCGCCGGCGTTCGTTAGGCTGTACCGGCACGGCCCGTCGAGCGGACGGCGCCGGGCAGCGCTGCCACGATCGGCGCGCACCTTTGACCACCCATATGGGCGACTAACCCACCAGGAGGCGTTGTGAGCGGACTCGGCACCGAGAGCACTGGCACCGAGAAGGCCGAAGCGGAGGCCGACCTCGCGACGGCCTCTCTGACCTATCCCGGCGGTGTCGCCGAGTTCCCGATCCGGCCGAGCGTCGACGGGGCCTCGAGCATCGACTTCTCGACGCTCACGAAGCAGACCGGGCTGACCAGCCTGGACTACGGCTTCGTGAACACGGCCGCCACGCGCTCGTCGATCACCTACATCGACGGCGAGCAGGGCATCCTGCGCTACCGCGGGTACCCGATCGAGCAGCTGGCCGAGAACTCCACGTTCCTCGAGGTGGCCTGGCTGCTCATCCACGGCGAGCTGCCGTCGGCGTCGGAGCTCGCGGAGTTCGACGAGCGCATCCGCCGGCACACGCTGCTGCACGAGGACCTGCGCCGCTTCTTCGACGCCCTCCCGCACGACGCGCACCCGATGTCGGTGCTGTCGAGCGCGGTGTCTGCGCTGTCGACCTTCTACCAGGACTCGCTCAGCGTTCACGACCCGGAGCAGATCGAGCTCTCCACCATCCGGCTTCTCGCGAAGCTCCCGGTCATCGCCGCGTACGCGCACAAGAAGAGCCTGGGCCAGGCGTTTCTGTACCCGGACAACTCGCTGAGCTTCGTGGACAACTTCCTGCGTCTGAACTTCGGCACCCTGGCGGAGCCGTACGAGGTGAACCCAGTGCTGTCGCGGGCTCTCGAGCGCCTGCTCATCCTGCACGAGGATCACGAGCAGAACGCGTCCACCTCGACCGTCCGCCTGGTCGGGTCGACGCAGGCCAACCTGTTCGCGTCCGTCTCCGCCGGCATCAACGCCCTCTACGGCCCGCTGCACGGCGGAGCGAACGAGGCCGTTCTGCAGATGCTCGCCGGCATCCGCGACTCGGGCGAGAGCGTCCAGAAGTTCGTCGAGCGGGTCAAGAACAAGGAGTCCGGCGTCAAGCTGATGGGCTTCGGCCACCGCGTCTACAAGAACTTCGACCCGCGCGCCAAGCTCGTGAAGCAGTCGGCCGACGAGGTGCTCGAGGCGCTCGGCGTACACGACCCGCTGCTCGACATCGCGAAGGAGCTGGAAGAGGTCGCCCTCGCCGACCAGTACTTCGTCGACCGCAAGCTGTACCCGAACGTCGACTTCTACACGGGCGTCATCTACAAGGCCATGGGCTTCCCGACGCGGATGTTCACGGTGCTCTTCGCGATCGGCCGCCTGCCGGGCTGGATCGCGCACTGGCGCGAGATGAACCTCGACCCGCAGACGAAGATCGGCCGTCCGCAGCAGCTGTACGTCGGCTCGCCGGAGCGCGATCTCGGCCGCTGAGCCGCATCCACGACTCGACGTCATCTCGGAGGGATACCCTCCTTCAGAGACGGCGGTACCGGCCGACGAAGGAGCGACGTGGGCGACGACACCCCCCGACTGAGGCGGCACCATCGGGTCCTGAGGGTGATCGGCGGCGTGCTCGCGGCGCTTCTGGTGCTGGTCGTCGTCGGGGGTGGGGTCGGCGTGTGGACGATCACGCGCTCGTTCCCGCAGACCGCCGGGTCGGTGGATGTGCCGGGCATCACGAAGCCGGTCACGGTGTACCGCGACGACGCCGGCGTGCCGCAGCTGTCCGCATCCACCGCCGATGACCTGTTCCGCGCGCAGGGGTACGTGCACGCGCAGGACCGTTTCTGGGAGATGGACTTCCGCCGTCACGTCACCGCGGGCCGGCTCTCGGAGATGTTCGGCGCGAGCCAGGTGCCGACCGACACGTTCATCCGTACGCTCGGCTGGCGCCGCGTCGCCGAGCAGGAGGTGAAGCTGCTCGACCCGACCTCGCTGCGGTACTACCAGGACTACGCGGACGGCGTGAACGCCTACCTCAAGCAGCGGTCGGGGGCCGGGCTGTCGCTGGAGTACGCCATCCTCGGCCTGCAGAATCCGTCGTACAAGCCGGAGCCTTGGACACCGGCGGACTCGATCGCGTGGCTCAAGGCGATGGCGTGGGACCTCCGGTCGAACCTCGAGGACGAGATCGACCGCGCGCTGCTGGCGACCAAGCTGAAGCCGGAGCAGGTCGCGGAACTGCATCCCGGCTATCCGTACACGGGCCACCCGACGATCACCGACCTCGGCGGCGGGAACCCGCGGACCGTCACGCCGGATGCCGCAGCGGGGGCCGCCGGCGAGCCGGAGAAATCCTCGGGTGACGCCTCGGCGCTTGCGCCGACCGCCTACGCGTCGCAGCTGGAGCAGGTGGCCGCGAGCGTCGACTCCTTCCCGCAGCTGATGGGTCCGGCCGGCGACGGCATCGGATCCAACTCGTGGGTGATCGGCGGCACGCACACCGCCAGCGGCAAGCCCCTCCTCGCCAACGACCCGCACCTCGGCGCCGCCCTGCCGTCGGTCTGGTACCAGATGGGCTTGCACTGCACGACGGTGGGGCCGGAGTGTCCGTTCGACGTGTCCGGCTTCAGCTTCTCCGGCTTCCCGGGCATCATCATCGGCCACAACGACCGCATCTCCTGGGGGTTCACCAACCTGGGCCCGGACGTCGCCGACCTGTTCGTCGAGAAGGTCACCGGCGACACGTTCGAGTACGACGGCCAGCAGCTGCCGCTCGAGAAGCGCACGGAGCGCATCCGCGTCGCCGGCGGTAAGGGTGTGACGATCACCGTCCGGTCGACCCGGCACGGGCCGATCGTCACCGACATCGGCGATGCGTACGCCGTGATCGCCAAGGACCAGGCGGGCAAGCTCGGTGTGCCGGCGCAGCAGTTCCAGCTGTCGCTGGCGTGGACGGCACTGACCCCCGGTACGACGGCGAACGCGATCTTCGCCTTCGACACCGCGCGCGACTGGCCGAGCTTCCGGGCGGCGGCCCAGCAGTTCCAGGTGCCGTCGCAGAACCTGGTCTACGCCGACGTGGACGGCAACATCGGCTACCAGGCGCCCGGCCTCATCCCGGTCCGCTCGGGTGGCGACGGGACGATGCCGATGCCCGGCTGGAGCAGCGGGTACGGCTGGACGGGCACCATCCCGTTCGAGGAGCTGCCGTCGGTGTTCGACCCGCCGGCCGGGTACATCGTCACGGCGAACAACGCCGCCGTCGGGCCGGGTTTTCCGAGGCTGATCACGGCGGACTGGGACCAGGGGTACCGCGCCAACCAGATCGAGGTGCGCCTGAGCGCCCTGATGGCGCAGGGGAAGAAGCTGACGTCGAAGGACATGTCGGAGATCCAGGCGGACACCTACGACGCGAACGCGGCGAATCTTGTCCCGGTGATCCGCGCGGTGGCCGAGAATCCGGATGCGTCAGCCGACGTGCAGCAGGCCGCCCGGCTGCTCGCCGACTGGGACTACCGCGACGATGCGGACAGCGCACCCGCCGCGTACTTCGCGGTGTTCTGGCGGGAGCTGCTCCACGACATGTTCGCCCGCAAGATCCCGGCGGCCACGGCGCCGACCGGGGGCGACCGCTGGTTCACCGTCGTCGCCTCGCTGCTCGGCCAGCCCGAGTCGTCGTGGTGGGCGGACTCGGACCTCGGCACGTCCGACCGCGACTCGATGATCGCCTACGCGGCCGGTCAGGCGTGGAAGGAGACCGCACACCAGCTGGGCGGCGACGTGTCGTCGTGGCGCTGGGACCGTCTCCACACGCTCACGCTGAAGAACGCCAGCCTGGGGGAGTCGGGCATCGCCCCGATCGAGGCGCTGCTGAACCGCGGGCCCTGGCATGTGGGCGGCGGCAGCAGCGTCGTGGATGCGACGGGCTGGGATGCGACGCTCGGGTTCGCTGTGCAGCGCGTGCCGTCGATGCGGATGGTCGTCGACCTCTCCGACTTCGACAAGAGCACGTGGATCAACCTCACGGGAGCGTCCGGTCACGCATTCGACGCGCACTACACGGATCAGACCGATCTGTGGGCGCAGGGGAAGACGCGCCCGTGGCCGTTCACCCTCGCCGCGGTGAAAAAGGCCGCGGACCAGACCCTGACGCTGCGTCCCGAGCGCTGACTCCAGCTCCTCCTCCGAAGATTCGTGGGGGGTGTGGGGGAGGCGGGGGGGGGTGCGGCCATAAGGGCCGCAAAGGGGTCGGGGGGGGGGGGGGGGGGGGCCCGCCCCCCGCGCCCGCGCGGGGGGCGCCCCC
>NZ_JAVDSL010000003.1:300000-459525 GCF_031455295.1 Leifsonia sp. 1010 | reverse complement strand
GGGGGGCGCGTCCCGCCGCAGGCGGGGGGGGGCCCGGGGCGGGGCGGCGGCCCCCCCTTCCCGGGGGCCCCCACCCGCCGTTTGCGCCCGCCCGGCCCGGGGGTGGCCCCCCCCACGGATGCCTTCCCGGGAGGCGTCGCCCGTCACGGGCCGACGTACCGGCCGACTGGACGCAGCCGCAGCGGGTGCTGCGCGTACTCGTCGAGGGCGTGCACGATCCAGCCGACGGTGCGGGCGGTGGCGAACACGACCTCGCCGGCGTCGTCGCTCATGCCCGTCGTGAGGGTGAGGGCGCCGAGCGCGAGGTCGACGTTGGGATGCGCGCCGGTGCGCTCGCGGACGACGTCGCTGACGGCCCTCACCGCCGCCGTGACCTCAGCATGGCGTGAGTCGTCCGTCAGCATCCCGAGCAGGATGCGCGCCCGCGGATCGCCCGACGGGTAGAGCGGCTGGCCGAATCCCGGAACGGGTCCGTGCGTGGCGACCACGGCATCGGCGACCGCGCGGGCCGGGTCCTCTCCCGAGACGACGCGTGCCAGCAGTCGGTGCGCCGCCCGGCTGGCGTTCCCGTGCAGCGGCGAGTCGAGCGCGCCGAGTCCCGCGACGACGACGCCGTACGGGGTGGCGCGAGCTGAGGCCGCTGCGCGGGCGGCGAGGGTCGAAACGGCGGTGTCGTGGTCGAGCAGCAGCACGAGGGCGGCGTTGAACAGCCGGATGTCGTCGGCCGACGGCGCCGCGGGGGAGAGCCGTGCGAACAAGCGGGAGGCGAGGTCGAGGTCGGGGCTTCCGGCCGAGAGCGCAGCTGGTCGCGGGTCGCCGTCGTCGCGCCGTCTCGGCTCGAGCACCTCGACCATCCCGGCCACGAGTCGCTCGGCGGCGGATGCCACGACAACCGGGTCGAGCGAGGCGCGCAGCGGATCGGCAGCCGCGAGGGCGCTCACGGCGACGAGCTGGCGGTCGCGGTCCCCGGCTGAAGCGGGCAGGGCGCCGGCCACAGCCCGCGCAGCCGCGACGCCCGCTCCGGGCGCGAATCGCGCCGTCGCATCCCACTCGCCCGTGAGCGCCCAGCGTGCGACCGTCTCGAACGGCTCGGCAGCCAAATGGTCGACCGGCCGGCCGCGATAGCGCAGCTCGCCGTCTTCGATGAGGGCGAAGGTCGTCTCGATCACCATCAACGGGCGACCCTCGGAGTGGCCGCCGTCGGCGGATGGACGGCGGCGTCTGCTCGCCGCGAACCGCTCGACCTCCAGAGGGTCGAAGGTCGATCCCTCCGCCGTGCGCTCGCGTCCGAGCCGACCGCGCGCGACGTACGCGTACAGGGTCTCCAGCTTCACGCCGAGCCGCTCGGCGGTCTGGTCGGCGGTCAGGCGGGGGAGTGCATCCATATTGATCCGATCAACGTTGACGATGTGTTGCATGCACATTCACACTACCGATATGGACAGGATGGACGACACCCTCATCGACGTTCCCCGCGGCCTCACCAACGTGGTGGCGGCGCGGACGGAACTCGGCGATGTGCGCGGTCACGAAGGCTTCTACCACTACCGGCAGTACTCGGCCGTCGACCTCGCGCGCGAGCGGACGTTCGAGGAGGCGTGGCACCTGCTGCTCTTCGGGTCGCTGCCGATTTCGCTGGAACTGGACGCGTTCCGTGCCCGCATCGTGGCGGCCCGATCGATCCCGTCGGAGGTGCGTGACCTGCTGCCGGCGATCGCGCGGCTGACGACGGGCGGAGATGCACTGGCCGGTCTGCGCATGGCACTGACCGCGGTGGGTGCGGCGGACCGGGCGCGTCCGCTGTACGACGAGAGCCCGGAGGCCCGGGTGGAGGACGCGATCCGCACCGCCGCGATCACGCCCGTCCTTCTCGCCTCACTGCACGCGCTCGCGGAGGGACGCGAGCCGCTCGAGCCCCGGGACGATCTCGGGTATGTCGCCGGGTATCTCCAGCTGGTGACGGGTCGCGAGCCGACGCCGCAGGAGGAGCGTGCGCTGAGCGCGTACATGACGGCGGCGATCGATCACGGGTTCAACGCCTCCACATTCACCGCCCGGGTGATCGCGTCGACGGGGGCGGATCTCGCGTCGGCGGTCGGCGGGGCGCTGGGCGCGCTGTCCGGGCCGCTGCACGGCGGCGCACCGAGCCGCGCCTTGGACACGCTGGACGAGATCGGAACGCCGGATCGGACGGATGAGTGGGTGCGGCGCACGCTTTCGGAGGGCGGCCGCGTGATGGGCTTCGGACATGCGGTGTACCGCACCGAGGATCCGCGTTCGCGCATGCTGCGCGACTTCGCGGAGGGGTTCGGCGGACCGCGCGTCGAGTTCGCGGTGCAGGTCGAGCGCCGGGTGCAGGAGCTCCTCGCGGAGCTGAAGCCCGGCCGAGAGCTGCACACGAACGTGGAGTTCTATGCGGGCGTCGTGATGGAGCTGTGCGGCATCCCTCGATCGATGTTCACGCCGACGTTCGCCGCCGCACGGGTGGTGGGGTGGACGGCGCACATCCTGGAGCAGGCGGCCGACGGGAAGATCCTGCGGCCGTCGTCGCGCTATGTCGGGCCCGCTGCTCCCGAGCCGCTCCCGGCACGGGAGGCGGCCGTGCGCTGAGCGGCGTCCGCGTCGCGCCGCCGCGGCCCATTACGGGGTGGCGGTCACGCCTTCGGCGAGTACACCTTCAGCGCCGCCGGTCGCACGCGGAGGGTGATCTTCCGCGGGTCGCCGGGTGTCTCGGTCGACGCCTCGCCGTCGTGCGCGTAGCCGGGGTCGTCGCCCCGGGCTGCGATGGTGATCTCGTCGACGGTGCGCGCCTCGAGCGCGGGCGGCCCCTGCAGGAACGGCAGCCGGGCGACCAGGGCGTCCGTCCTTCCTCCGAAGGCGAGGGCGACCGCGCCGCGTGACCGCGGCTTGCCGTCGGCGAAGAGGATGCGCACGTCGAGCAGGTGATCGTCGAGGCGCCGCCGCTCGATCGGCGCCACCGCGACCGGGTAGTACCGGTCGACGCCGACGAACACCGACCAGACCGTCCGCACCCGGCCGTCGATCTCGATCTCCAGGGGATCGCCGCGGCGGACGACCCGGATGGCCGCGATCAGCGCAGCGATCGGCTTGCCGAGCCGCTTCTCGTGCTTCTCGCGCTCTTCGACGAACGACGGGTAGATGCCGACCGACGCCGTGTTCAGCACCGTGATCGTCTCACCCGTCCCGAATGTCAGGTCCGCGACATCGACCTCGCGGCCGGAGCCCGCGGCGAGTGCCTGCAACGTCGCGTCGACCGTGTCGAGCAGGGCGGCCTTCGCGAAGTGGTTGAACGTCCCTCCCGGGAACACCAGGAGCGGGATCTCTGCCGTACGAGCGCGTTGCGCGACCGCGGCGACCGTGCCGTCACCGCCATAGACGCCGAGCACGCGCGGCGGCGTCTCCGCCTCGAGACGGCGTCCGATCACCTCGCCGATGTCGTCGCTGTCCGCGAGCTCGTGGATGTCGGCCTGCGGCAGCCGTTCCCGCAGCAGCGGCCCCGGCTTCGGGCCGCCGAGCCCGCGACCGGATCCCGGGTTCACCACGATGAAGACGCCATCGCCGGTCTCGCTGGCGGGAAGGTCGATCATGCGAGCCGTCGGCGGGTCGCGACGCACGACGGGCTTCACCGCCGGAGCGGCGAGCTTCAGCGCGACGGCGGCCCCGGCGCCGATCGCGGCGCCTCCGGCGACGTCCGACAGCCAGTGCGCCCCGGTGTGCAGCCGCGAGTAGCCGACTCCCGCCGCGAGGGGCGCGAGGACCGCGCCGGCCGCAGGCCACTCCAGCGCCGCTCCGGTGGCGAACGCGGCGGCGCTCGCCGTGTGACCGGACGGGAACGACGGCGAGGTGGGGGAGCGCTCCAGCCGTCGGGCGAGCGGGATCGACGTGAGCGCGGGCCGGTCGCCGCCGATCAGCCGCTTGCCGACCAAATTGGCGACGAAGCTCGCGAGGCCGAGCGAGGCGAGTCCTCGAGCGGCAGCCCGCGGTCGACCCAGGGCGACCAGGACGGCCGCCGCAGCGAACCACAGCTTCCCGTGATTGGCCGCGAGGGTGAGGCCGCGCCAGAAGCCGTCCGACACGGCGCCCGTGGTGCGCGCGTTGATGCGCGACGCGACGCTCGCATCCCACCGCTTCAGGCGGGCGGGGAGCGAGAGGCGCCGGGGAGTGCGGCGCGAGGTGCGCGATCGGGTGCGACGACGGGATGCTGCCATACCGCCAACGTACGCCGAGCCGGTCCGGCGAGGCGCGCATCCCCGCCGTCTGTGGACAACCGCGGAGGACGGGGAGATGTGGACGACTGCGCACGACCCGCCCTGTGGACGGCCTCTGCGCGACGTCGCCGCGGGCGCTAGGATCGACGGCGTGAGCACGCACGTCATCTCCCAGCCCAACGAACAGCAGCGCGACGTCGTCGGCAGCGACGAGCACGGCACGCTCGTCCGCAGCCTCAGCACGACCCTGCCGACCGCCCTCGGCAACCTCCTCGCCACGATCGTCGTGCTGGCGTCGCTCGTCATCGGCATCTGGAGCCTCGTGGCCACCTGGACCGGCAACGCGGAGGACTTCCTGCCCTTCTTCCAGGTCTCGGTCGCGGCCACCGTCGTGTCGCTCAACGCGCTCTACGCCCGCCGCACGTTCAGCTACGTGATCACGCTCATCGGCGCGATCCTGTGGCTCTGGGTCTCCGTGACGCCGTTCACCCCGTTCTTCCAGGTGCTGCTCCAGGCGATCACCGTCGTCATCATGCTCGCGGGCGTCGTCTTCTCGACCGCCGCGGTGCGCCTCAGCAAGCAGCCTCGCTTCTGAGCACGGACCGGCAGCGCGGGACGGACCCGCACCCCAGCCCCGAACGGACGAGCCCCGACCGGACCGGCATCGACCGGACCGGCATCGACCGGACCGGCCTCCCCGACCCGACCGCGCCGGCGGACCCGTCGGCGCCACCGGCCGAGACGCTGTCGCGGCGCCGTCACTTCGTCGACCTCTCGCCGCTGCGTGAATCCCCGGCCTTCGCCCGGCTCTGGGCGGGCGGCGCCATCTCCGGCATCGGCTCGCAGATGACCATCGTCGCGGTCGGCCTGCACATCTACGACCTCACGCACTCGACGCTCGCGGTGTCGCTGGTGGCGCTGTTCGCCCTGCTCCCGATGATCGTCTTCGGGCTCTACGGCGGCGTCCTCGCCGACGCCTTCGACCGGCGCACCGTCGCGCTGGTGACCGCCATCGTCGCGTGGTCGTCGACCGCCGCGCTGGCGCTCCTGGCCTGGATGCACATCCCCGTCGTCTGGCCGCTCTACGTGATCACGACGATCAACGCCGTCGCCGGGGTGATGATCGGGGCGACCCGTCAGGCGATCACGCCGCGGCTGCTGCCGGTGAGTCTGCTCCCCGCCGCCAGCGCGCTGGGCGGCATCAGCATGGGCGTCATGGTGACGGTCGGTCCGGCGCTCGCGGGCCTCCTGGTCGCGACGGTCGGCATCCCCTGGACCTACACGGTGGATGCGGTGCTCTTCACGGCCGCGTTCCTCGGTATCTTCACCCTCCCGTCCATCGTGCCGGAGGGTGAGCGGAAGAGCGCCGGCCTCTCCTCGGTGCTGGAGGGTCTGCGGTTCCTCCGCACCGCGCCGAACCTCAGCATGACGTTCGTCCTCGACGTCATCGCCATGACGTTCGGTCAGCCGCGTGCGCTGTTCCCCGCGGTGGGTGCGCTGCTGATCGGCGGCGGCCCGATCACGGTGGGTATCCTGACCGCGGCAGGAGCGGTCGGGACGCTGCTCTCGAGCGTCTTCTCCGGGCGGCTGGGCGGCGTCCGCTGGCAGGGCCGCGCGGTCGAGCGGGCGATCATCGTCTACGGGGCCAGCATCCTCGGCTTCGGCATCGTGCTCGCGGTGGTCGCGTTCACCGGCACGGCCGGCGGCGGCGCGTCCCTGGTCCAGGCGAACCTGCCCGCTCTGATCGCGGCGACCGTGCTGCTCGCCGCCTCCGGGGCGGCCGACAACGTCAGTTCGATCTTCCGGATGACGATCCTGCAGGCCTCCGCGCCGGATGCGATGCGCGGCCGGCTGCAGGGCGTGTTCACCGTCGTCGTCACCGGCGGCCCGCGCCTCGGCGACCTCTACATCGGTGTGCTCGCCGTGACCGGAGCCCTCTGGTTCCCGCCGCTCCTCGGCGGCCTGCTGATCGTCGTACTGGTCGGAGTGATCGCCCGCATCCAGGGCTCGTTCCGCCGCTACGACGCGCTCGCGCCCACCCCCTGAATCCCTCGTCGAAGTGCACGTAGTGGTCGCTACTCGCGCGAAATAGCCGCCACGACGTGCACTTCGACGGTGGTCAGGACTCGCGCACGACCTGGTCGGGCCGCTTGTCGGGGCGGAGTCCGCGCCAGGACGGCTGGCGCAGCCGCCCAGGGCCGGTCCACTCGGCGAACTCGACCTCGCCGACGAGCTCCGGCCGCACCCAGTGCGCGCCCCGTGCGTCGGCGGACGGCACGCCCTCCAGCGGCGGCGTCTTGCGCTCGTGCGCTCCGAGCTTGGCGGCGAGATCGTCCAGCACCCGGTCGGTGAACCCGGTCCCGACCTTGCCGACGTAGCGCAGGGTGTCGCCGTCCGGGATGCCGAGCAGCAGTGCGCCGATGGTGTTCGCGCGGCGGCCGTTGCCCGGCGTCCACCCGCCGATGACGACCTCCTGCGTGAGATGGTGCTTGATCTTAATCCAGGAGCGCGAGCGGCGGCCGGTCGCGTAGGTGCTGTCGCGACGCTTGGCCATGACTCCTTCGAGCCCGAGTTCCCGGCTGGATGCGATGGCGTGGTCGAGGTCGCCGTCGAACGCCGGCGGCACCTGCACCGGGTCGCCTCGACCCGGCCGCAGCACCTCGGTGAGGAGCTCGCGACGCTCGTCGTAGGTGTCGCGTGTGTGCTTCTTCCCGTCGACCTCCAGGACGTCGAACACCATGTAGTGCGCGGGCGCCCGCTTGAGCGCGGCCTGAACGTCGCCGGGCCGGGTCAGTCCCATCCGCGTCTGCAGCAGCCCGAAGTCGGGCCGCCCTTTCGGATTGAGGGTGACGATCTCGCCGTCGAGGACGAGGTCGTGGTCGCCCGCGAGGTCGACGAGCCCGGCGAGGTCGGGATAGGTCACGGTCACGTCGTTGCCGTTGCGGGTGGTCAGCCGCAGCCGGCCGCCGCGCACCTCCGCAATGGCCCGGATGCCGTCCCACTTCATCTCGAACGCCCACTCGTCCTCGTCTGTCACGTCCGCCTGCGAGCCGAGCGTGGCGAGCATGGGGGAGACGGGGTCGCCGGTGATCGCGGGGCCGGGGTCGCGCGAGGAGGCAGCGGAGGAACGCTTCGGCTCCGACTCCGGCTCCGCGTGCCCGTCCTGCCCCTCCGTCTTCATGAGGTGGATGAGCCAGTTCTTCTCGTCGCCGCCCTGCGCCGTGCGGATGAGCGCGAACTTGCGCGGCTCCCCGCCGAGCCCGCCGTCCGGCTGGCCGTGCAGCGTGGCGATCACCTCGTCGTCGCGCCACTTCTCCAGCTCGTAGTCGCCCTGGTCCCAGATGTCGACGTGGCCGGCCCCGTACTCGCCGTGCGGGATGTCGCCCGCGAAGCTCCCGTACTCGAGCGGATGGTCCTCGGTGTGCACCGCGAGGTGGTTCTGCTTGGTGTCGGTCGGTGTGCCCTTCGGCAGCGCCCAGCTGACCAGCACGCCGTCGTTCTCGAGCCGGAAGTCCCAGTGCAGGCGCCGGGCGTGGTGCTCCTGGATGACGAACGAGCGTCCCTCCCGGGCAGCGGGCCGCTCGGCCGGCACCGGCTCGGGCGTCTTGGTCGCATCCCTCATCGAGCGGTAGGTGGACAGCCGGTCGGGCTCCGACGCGTGGCTCCCGTGGCCGGCGGAGAGCTCCGCCAGCGGGTCGCCGCGGCGCTTGAGGCGCTGCATGACCTCGCGATAGTCGAGGTGCTCCAGGCTCTTGGAGGCGAGTTCGCGCCAGGTGCGCGGGGCCGCCACGGTGGGATGGAACCGGCCGCGCAGCGAGTACGGCGCGATCGTCGTCTTCGCGCCGTTGTTCTGACTCCAGTCGACGAGCACCTTGCCCGCGCGCAGCGACTTCTTCATGTCGCTCACGACGAGGTCGGGATGGTCGGCTTCGAGAGCGCGTGCCAGCTCGTGCGCCACCGCACTGATCTGGTCGCTGGTCTGCGACCCGTCGAGGGCGGCGTAGAGGTGGATGCCCTTGGAGCCGGACGTGACCGGCATCGGGTCGAGCCCCATGTCGGTGAGGATGGCGCGGGCCAGCCGGGCGACCTCCGCGCAGTCGACGAGGGTGACGCCTTCGCCGGGATCGAGGTCGAGCACCAGGCGGTCGGGGTTCTTCCGCTCGCCGCCGCGCCCGACCCGCCACTGCGGCACGTGGATCTCGAGCGACGCGATCTGCGCCAGCCAGATGAGCGTCGCACGGTCGTTGACCAACGGGTACGTGTTGGTGCTGGTCTTGTGCGTGATGGACGCCTGGCGCACCCAGTCCGGGGTGGAGGACGGGTCGAGGTTCTTCTGGAAGAACACCTCCGCCGGGTCGTCGGGCGTCCCCACCCCGTGCACCCAGCGCTTGCGGGTCGCGATCCGGTCCCGGATGTGCGGGATCATCGCGTCGGCGACGGCGTTGTAGTAGCCGAAGATGTCGGCCTTCGTCGTCCCCGTCTCCGGGTACATGACCTTGTCGAGGTTGGTCAGCTTGAGGCGGTGGCCGTCGATTTCGACGACCTCGGTGTCCTGGGCGGCCATGCCCTCACCGTACGCCCGGGCCGTGCGGTCGCGGATGCGTTCCGGCGCATTCCCTGATCATGGCTTGAAAATGCGACACTTGCCGGACACGATGGGCACATGAGGGCCATTTGGACGGGCGCGATCACCTTCGGTCTGGTCAACGTTCCGGTGAAGGTATACAGCGCGACCGAGGATCACGACGTCCCGTTGCACCAGGTGCACGACGCGGACGGCGGCCGCATCCGCTATCAGCGGCGCTGCGAGATCGACGGCAAGGTGATCCCGTACGAGCACATCGTGAAGGCGTACGACGACGGGGAGCGCACCGTCATCCTGACCGCCGAGGATATGGCCTCGCTGCCCTCGGAGCGCAGCCGTGAGATCGATGTGGTGGAGTTCGTCCCGAACGACCAGCTCGACCCGCTGATGTTCGACCGCAGCTACTACCTGGAGCCGGACTCCAAGTCGCTGAAGGCGTACGCGCTGCTGCGGAAGACGTTGGAGGACGAGGAGCGCACCGCGATCGTGGAGTTCGCCCTCCGCCAGAAGACCCGGCTCGGCGCCCTGCGCGTTCGCGGCAACGTGCTCGTGCTGCAGACGCTGCTCTGGCACGACGAGATCCGGGCGGCCGACTTCCCGGCGCTCGATCAGACCCCGCGCATCTCGGACCGCGAGCTGCAGCTGTCGAGCGCGCTGATGGAGAGTTTCGCCGGCGACTTCCAGCCGGAGAAGTTCAGCGACGAGTACCAGGACGAGCTGCGCAAGCTCATCGACGCCAAGCTGGAGCAGGGGGAGAGCGTCGACACCGCCGCCACCTTCGGCGAGGAGGAGGAGAAGAAGGGCGGCGGCGAGGTCATCGACCTGATGGAGGCTCTGCAGCGCAGCGTCGAGCGCAGCCGCTCGTCGAAGTCCTCCGGCGACAAGTCCGGCGAGAAGAAGCCGGCGGCGCGGAAGAGTTCCGCCTCCGGGTCGAAGTCCGCCTCGTCGAAGTCGTCCACCGCATCCACGCGCAAGGCCCCGGCCAAGAAGTCTGCGAAGAAGCCCGCGTGACGCGGCTGAAGCGCAGCAACCCGTCCGGCCCCGGCTACCACCGGCGGATGACGGATTCGGGACCGGTGTACGAGGACGAGGCGGGCAACACGATCGTCGACGAGCGGGAGCTGGAGCGCATCCGGTCGCTCGTGCTCCCTCCCGCCTGGCAGGATGTGTGGATCTCGCCGGACGCCCGCGGGCACATCCAGGCGGTCGGCACGGACCAGGCCGGCCGCCGCCAGTACCGCTATCACGACTCGTGGAGGCTGCACCAGGACCGCGTCAAGTTCGAGCGGGCCGCGCAGCTGGCCGAGACCCTCCCGTCGGCGCGCCGCAAGGTGACCATGGACCTCCGTGAGGAGGGGTTCGGCCGCGACCGCATCCTCGCCGCCGCCTTCCGCATCATCGACCTCGGCAGCGTCCGGATCGGCAGCGAGGAGTACCTGCACGCCAATGGCAGCCGCGGGCTGACGACCCTGCTCTGCCGTCACGCGCGCATCGAGGACGACGACATCACGCTGACGTTCCCCGCGAAGTCGGCGCAGAAGTGGACGAGCACGATCACCGACGCCGACCTGGCGGAGCTGCTGCGGCAGATCCAGGCGCTCCGCGGCCAGCGCTCGCGGCTGCTGTCGTGGAAGGACACCACCTGGCACGCGATCCGCCCGGCGTCTCTGAACGAGTACATCCGGCGGCAGACGCGCGGCGAGTTCACCGCGAAGGACTTCCGGACGCTGCACGGCACGATCGTCGCGGCGGAGGCGCTCGCCGAGCTGGGTGTCGCCGGCTCCGACTCGCAGAGGAAGAAGCGGATCAGCGCCGCCGTGAACGAGGCGGCCGCCGCCCTCGGCAACACCCCGGCGATCGCGCGGAACAGCTACATCGACCCGCGCATCTTCGACCGCTATCGCAGCGGCGAGGTCATCGACACGTCCGGTGGCCGCGCTCCCGAGCCCGCCCTCCTCGAGCTCCTCTCGACCAGCTGACACGCCCCTCACACGCCAACAGCTCCTGAGTTTTTCCTCGCGACACGCCGTCGCGGGGGCGAAAAACTCAGGAGCTGGCGGCTGGGGACGGGGTCAGCGCTTGGAGGGCTCCTGCGCCTTCGTCGAGGCGGAGAGCGGGGACGCGATCTCCTCGAGCGACTTGCCCTCCGCGTTCACGCCGAGGAACAGTTCCACGAGCCCGGCCGCGATCATCAGCCCGGCCCCGATGTAGTACCCGATCACCACCGAGTGGATGCCGCCCTCGATCAGGTTCCCGAACAGGATCGGGCCGATGATGCCGCCGATGCCGGTTCCGACCGCGTAGAAGAACGCGATCGCCATGGCCCGGGTCTCCATCGGGAAGATCTCGCTGACGGTGAGGTACGCCGCGCTGGCACCGGCCGACGCGAAGAAGAACACGACCATCCAGCACGCGGTGAGCCAGAACGCGTCCAGCACCCCGGAGTCGAACAGGATGGCCGTCCCGACCAGCAGGACGCCGCTGCCGACGTACGAGAGGGTGATCATGAACTTCCGGCCGACCGTGTCGAACAGGTGCCCGAGCAGGAACGGCCCGAGGAAGTTGCCGATCGCGATCGGGACGAGCGCCCAGGGCGCCACGTCGTCCGGCACGTTGAGCAGCTTGGTGAGCACCAGCGAGTAGGTGAAGAACACGGCGTTGTAGAGGAACGCCTGGCCGATGAACAGCGAGAGTCCGAGCACGAACCGCTTCGGGTACTGGGTGATCGCGACCCGGACGATCTCGCCGAAACCGGTGGACCGGCGCTGGTGGATCTCGATCTCGCGATCGCGGGGCACGGCCTCGAGCTTCTGGTGGGTGTCCTTCTCGACGCTCTCCTCGATCTCGTCGACGAGCTTCTCGGCCTCCTCGTCGCGGCCGTGGATGAACATCCACCTCGGCGACTCCGGCACATTGCGGCGGACCAGCAGGATGACGAGGCCGAGCACCGCGCCGAGACCGAACGCGATCCGCCAGCCGATGTTCGGGGCGAAGATGTCGGTGTTCAGCAGGAACACGGTGAGGATGGCGCCGAACGCGGTGCCGAGCCAGTACGACCCGTTGATGGCGAGGTCGACCAGTCCGCGCCGGCGGGCGGGGATGAGCTCGTCGATCGCGGAGTTGATGGCCGCGTACTCGCCGCCGATGCCCGCGCCGGTGAAGAACCGGAACAGGAAGAACATCCACGGGGTGACGGCGAACGCGGTCAGCACCGTCGCCACCAGGTAGAGGCCCAGGGTGATGATGAACAGCTTCTTCCGGCCGAACCGGTCAGTGAGATAGCCGAACACCAGCGAGCCCGTACAGGCTCCGGCGACGTAGATGGCCGCCGCGAGTCCGACCTGGGCGGTGGTGAGGCCGAGGCCGCTGTCCGGTTCGGTCAGGCGGCTTCCGATGGCTCCGACGATGGTCACCTCGAGGCCGTCCAGGATCCACACGGTCCCGAGTCCGACGACGACGAGCCAGTGGAAGCGGGACCAGGGGAGGCGGTCCATGCGAGCGGGGATGGCTGTGCGGATCGTCTTCAGCGACGCCGCGTTCCTCTGCGATGTGTGAGCTGTCACTCGGGGGACTGTACGGGTGCTGTGTATCCGAAGGGAGAGCCTTGACAAACCGAGATTGATTTGCTCCAACGGCAGGTAGCGCACCGTCGGTGCCCCTGTCAACCCCTTGTTGGGGTACGGGGTCCATTGCTTATCGTGGCTAACGAACCACCGACCCGGAAGGCGACGTGGGACACCCGAACTGAGAGCACTTAAAACGAGGTCGCCCGTGCGTACACGGGCTGAATGGGATGACACGATGACGACGCTCGAAGTTACCAGCGACCCGGTACGGGACTACCTCAACGCCATCGGCCGCACGCGGCTGCTGACCGCCGACGAGGAAGTCGCCCTGGCCAAGAGGATCGAGGTGGGAGTGCTGGCCGGAGAACGGCTGGCGATCCGCCCGAACCTGACCCCCCGCGAAAAGCGCGAACTGCAGTACCTCGCCGATGACGGCAAGCGTGCGTTCGAGCGCTTCATCGAGGCGAACCTCCGCCTGGTGGTGAGCATCGCCAAGCGCTACGCCGGCCGCGGCCTCCCCGTGATGGACCTCATCCAGGAGGGCAACCTCGGTCTCGTCCGCGCCGTCGAGAAGTTCGACTACCGCACGGGCAACAAGTTCTCCACCTACGCCACCTGGTGGATCCGCCAGTCGATCCTCCGCGGGATCGCCGACACGGCCCGCCTCATCCGCATCCCCGTGCACACGGTGGAGAAGATCGACAAGCTGGACCGCATCCGCCGCGACCTGGGCGGGGAGCTGGGCCGCACGCCCACCCTGGAGGAGATGGCCGAGGCCTCGAACCTCGACCCCGCCGAAGTCCACAAGCTGCAGATGAGCGACTCGGAGACCGTCTCGCTGGCCGTGCCGGTCGGCGAGAACGAGGGCGCCGAGCTCGGCGACCTGATCGAGGACGGGGACTTCGCCGGCCCGCCGGAGGCCGTCGAGGTGGAGTTCCGTCACCGCGACCTGGAGGAGCGCCTCCGCGAGCTGCCGCCGCGCGACGCCAAGGTGGTGCGCATGCGCTTCGGTCTCGACGGGCAGAAGCCGATGACCCTCGACGAGGTCGGCGAGGTGTACGGCATCACCCGTGAGCGCGTCCGTCAGCTCGAGACCCGCAGCCTCAAGCGCCTCCGCTGCCCGGAGCTGCTCGAGTACCTGCGCTAGAGCGAGAGCACGAGAAGAAGGACCCTGCATCCGATCGGATGCGGGGTCCTTCCGCGTGCGGATGCGCTCAGCGCCCCGGAGGCGAGTCCGCGTCGACCTCGTCGGCGCCCAGCGCGCCGATCTCCTCGGTCAGCTGAAGGCCCTGCGAGCTGTTCGACGACGCCGTCAGCTGCTCCAGCCAGGTCTTGTTGATGCGCGGGTACCGGCCTCCGCTGTAGCGGAAGAGCAGCGGGATGGCCGGGTCGATCCAGATCGCGCTCCGACCGTCGCCGACGCCCTGCTCGTCGCGCCAGGAGAAGAAGAAGCCCTCCTTGCGGCGGAGCTTCAGGCCGATGACGATCTGCAGGTGCGCCAGAACCCTGTCCTCGAAACCGATCTCGGTGGTGCCACCGTAGACGAGCTTTCCCATAGCAAAAACGTACAGGATGGTCACCCCGGTTCTGGCGACGGCATACGGCTGCCACACCCGGATGTTCGCCCACGGGCGTACTGTCGGCAGCATGAGCCCGTCCCGCATCCTGGTCACCGGCGCCACCGGTTATATCGGAGGTCGCCTGGTCCCGAGGCTGCTCGCCCGCGGCCACGATGTGCGGGTGCTGGCGCGCTCGCCGCAGAAGCTGACGGATGTGCCCTGGGCGGGCGACGTGGAGGTGATGGAGGGCGACCTCCACGACGCCGACGCCGTCGCGCGGGCCGTCCGGGATGTCGACGTCGTCTACTACCTCGTCCACTCGATGCGGGCTCGCGGCGACTTCGATGAGGAGGAGTCCGCCGCCGCCCGCACGGTCGCCGAGGCGGCGGGGGCGGCCGGCGTGCGACGCATCGTGTACCTCGGCGCCCTGCACCCGGACGGCGAGCTC
Source organism: Leifsonia sp. 1010 (assembly GCF_031455295.1). Lineage (NCBI taxonomy): Bacteria > Bacillati > Actinomycetota > Actinomycetes > Micrococcales > Microbacteriaceae > Leifsonia > Leifsonia sp. 1010. The sequence goes on along the minus strand of NZ_JAVDSL010000003.1, from coordinate 445,138 downwards.
TCGCGGCACCTGCGCTCGCGGGTGGCCGTCGGCCGCATCCTGCTCGACTCCGGCGTCCCGACCGTCGTGTTCCAGGCGGGCGTGGTGATCGGTTCCGGGTCCGCGTCGTTCGAGATGATCCGGCACCTGACGGAGGTGCTGCCGTACATGCCGGCGCCGCGCTGGGTGCGCAACCGCATCCAGCCGATCGCCATCCGCGACGTCCTGCACTATCTGCTCGAGGCGGCGGAGCTCCCGCCGGACGTGTCGCGCGCCTTCGACATCGGCGGACCGGACATCCTGCGCTACGGCCAGATGATGAACGCGTACGCCCTGGAGGCGGGGCTGCCGCAACGGCCGATCGCCTCCCTCCCGGTGTTCACGCCGTGGCTGGCGTCGCAGTGGGTCAACCTGGTCACGCCCATCCCGCGCAGTCTCGCCGTGCCCATCATCGAGTCGCTGCAGTACGACTGCGTGATGCGCGAGCACGACATCGACGCCGTCATCCCGCCGCCGCCGGAGGGTCTGACGCCCTACCGCAGGGCCGTGCGGCTCGCCCTGGCGCGCGAACGGTCGGGGGAGGTGGAGACCAGCTGGCAGGACGCCTCGGTGGCCGGAGCACCCAGCGATCCGCTGCCGAGCGACCCCGAGTGGTCGGGCCACACCGTCTACACCGACCTGCGCGAGCGCGACTCGACCGCCGATCCCGAGATGCTGTGGCGCGTCGTCGAGGGGATCGGCGGGGAGCGCGGCTGGTACTCGTTCCCGCTCGCCTGGGCGCTGCGCGGCTGGGCGGACAAGCTGGTCGGAGGCGTCGGCCTCCGCCGCGGACGCCGCGACGCCGATCACCTGAACACCGGCGACGCGCTCGACTGGTGGCGGGTCGAGCGGATCGAGCGGGGGAGGAGTCTCCGGCTGCGCGCCGAGATGCGGGTCCCCGGGCGTGCCTGGCTGGAGCTCGCGGTCCGTCCGCGCGAGGGTGGGGGATCGCAGTATCGCCAACGCGCGGTGTTCTTCCCGCGCGGTCTCTCCGGCCGCCTCTACTGGTTCGCGATCCTGCCGTTCCACGGCGTGATCTTCAACGGGATGGCCAACCGCATCGTGTACGAGGCGGAGCACCCGAAGGCGGCTAGCCGCGTCGCGCGTCCGATGCGGCAGCAGAATGCGGATCCGAGTCCTGCGCAGCCGTCTCCGGGTCGCCCGAACCCGCAGCAGGAACCGACGCCAGCGTCGTCTCGCTGAGGTCGCGAAGGAAGCGGGTCACCGTGTCACGGTCCTGGGGGCTGAGCGAACGCACCACCTCGAAGCGGCGGGCGTGCTGCAGCCCCATGGTCCGCCGGACCTCGCGGTGCGTCTCCGGCGTGATCTCGACGGTGACGGCACGACGGTCGGTGGGGTGCGGGCGCCGGACGACGTGGCCCGCGCGCTCCAGGCGGTCGAGCAGCTTCGTCGTGGACGCCGTCGAGATGTGCAGGTGGTCGGACAGTGCCCCGGCGGTGACCGGGACGTCGGCGTTCATCGACGCGATGATGTACCGCAGGGCCCGCATGTCGGTCTCGTTGAGCTTCATGTGGGTGCGCGATTCGAAGCTGAGCCGCTGGTCGGCGTCGCGCCACTCGCGCATCGCCGCGAGCAGCCGGACGATCTGCGCCAGCTCCTCCTCGCTCAGGTCGTCGTGGCGGACGAGCTCCTGGCGCGGGTCGATGACGCGCGGATCGGTGAGGGAAGCGGAGATGCGGCGTGCGTCGCGTCGCGCGTCATCCCGAGCCGGTGTCATGCGGACATCCTATTCCTATCCGTAAGAATCGTGCTAGGTTATTTGCTACCCAAGCTAGACAAGGGAGCCCGGGTATGACACAGCTGCACCCCGAGACACAGACTCCTGACGTACACACTCCTGACGCACAGACTGCTGAGGCACAGACTGCCGACGAGGTGACCGCCGCGCCGGCGGACACTCTGGCGGACGACCTCGCATCGGTCGAGCAGCGCATCGACCGCTTCTTCACCGAGCGCATCTCGGCCGCCTCCGCCTACGACCCCTCGTACCGCCGCCTGTGGGAGTCGGCCCGGGATGCGGCGGACGGCGGAAAGCGCATCCGCCCGCGCTTCGTCCTCCTCGCGTACCGCGGACTCGGGGGCGTCGAGCGCGACGTCGCGTGCACCGCGGCGGTGGCGTACGAGCTGCTGCACACCGCGTTCCTGCTCCACGACGACGTGATCGACGGCGACACCGTCCGCCGCGGCCGGCCGAACACGGCGGGCGAGTTCGCCGCGGACGCCGTCACCCGTGGGGCGAGCGCCCTCCGCGCTCGCCGCTGGGGCGAGTCTGGAGCGATCCTGGCCGGTGATCTGCTGCTTCACGCCGCATCCACCGTCCTCGCCCGTGCCGACACCGACGAGTGGACGCGCGAGCGTCTCCTCGACATCCTCGACCACAGCGTCTTCGTCACGGCCGCGGGAGAACTCGCCGACGTGGCCCTCTCGGAGCGGCTGGGCGACGACGCCCCTGCGCTCGAGGACGTGCTGGCCATGACCGAGCACAAGACCGCCGCCTACTCGGTCTCCGGCCCCCTGATGACGGGCGCGCTGCTCGCCGGCGGGGGAGAGGACGTGCTCGCGTCGCTGGCCGAGTACGGCCGGCTCGTCGGCATCGCCTTCCAGCTCGGCGACGACCTGCTCGGCGTCTTCGGCGCGGAGGACGTCACCGGCAAGAGCATCGTCAGCGATCTCCGGCAGGGCAAGGAGACCTCGCTCATCGCGTACGCCCGAGGCACCGCCCGGTGGGAGGAGGTCGCGCCCGCCCTCGGCCGCGGCGACCTCGCGCCGCACGAGGCCGGACGGCTCGCCACGGTGCTCGAGGAGTGCGGCGCCCGCCGGTTCGTCGAGCGGCTGCTCGCCGACCATGTCGACCGCGCCGTCGCGCTGCTCGACTCCCCGTCCATCCCGCCGGCACTGGCCGAACCCCTCGCCGACGTGGCACGCTCCTGCATCGGGAGGATCGCATGACCCGAGCGCCCGAGGCACCCACGGCCACCGTGCCGACCGACCTCGCCACTTACACGGACGCGGCGCACGCCGGCGCGGCCACCATCATCCACGCCTACTCGACGTCGTTCGGGATGGCGACCCGCCTCCTCGCCGCGCAGATCCGTCCGCGTGTGGAGGATGTGTACGCCCTGGTCCGCGTCGCCGACGAGATCGTCGACGGGGCCGCGGCCGAAGCCGGGCTCGACGTCGACGACCAGCGCGAGCTGCTCGACGCCCTGGAGGCCGACACCGAGCGTGCGATGCGCACCGGGTACAGCGCCAACGTCGTCGTGCACTCGTTCGCGGTGACCGCCCGGGCGACGGGCATCGGGGTCGACCTGACCCGTCCGTTCTTCGCGTCCATGCGCCGAGACCTCAGCCCCGTCGACTTCACGGCGGAGGAGCTGCGCGAGTACGTCTACGGCTCGGCCGAGGTCGTCGGCCTGATGTGTCTCAAGGTCTTCCTGGCCGATCGTCCGGTGACGGACGACACGCGCCGGCGGCTGGAGGCGGGCGCCCGACGGCTCGGCGCCGCCTTCCAGAAGATCAACTTCCTCCGCGACCTGGCGGTCGACTGGACCGAGCTCGGCCGCAGCTACTTCCCGGGCATCGACCCGGCGCGGCTGACGGAGCGGCAGAAGCTCGCCCTGGTCGTCGACATCGACTGCGACCTCGGGGCGGCGGCCGACGTCATCCCGGAGCTCCCGGACAACTGCCGCAGGGCGATCATCGCCGCGCACGGCCTGTTCGCGGAGCTGAGCGACCGCATCCGCGCGACGCCAGCGAGCGAACTGCTGACCCGCCGCATCAGCGTTCCGACCCGGGTGAAGCTCGGCATCCTGACGCGCGCGACCGTCTCGGCCGCACTCCCGCGCTCGCCGCAGGGGGAACGACCATGACTGGGCAGACCGCGGTCGTCATCGGCGGCGGGATCGCGGGACTCGCCACGGCGGCGCTACTCGCCCGCGAGGGCTACCGGGTCACGCTGCTGGAGCAGAACGCGACCCTCGGCGGCCGCGCCGGCTCGTGGGAGCACGACGGCTTCCGTTTCGACACCGGGCCCTCCTGGTACCTCATGCCGGAGGTCTTCGACCACTTCTTCCGGCTGATGGGCACCTCCACCGAGGAGCAGCTCGACCTCGTCACGCTCGATCCGGGTTACCGCGTGTTCTCGGAGGACGGCCGGCCGCCGCTCGACATCCTAGCCGACGGCGCGGCCAACCGCGCGGTGTTCGAACGGGAGGAGCCGGGAGCGGGTGCGGCACTCGACCGGTACCTCACCGGCGCGGCCGAGACGTACCGTCTGGCCGTCGACCGCTTCCTGTACAGCACCTTCGCCGATCTGCGGCCGCTGTTCGCCTCCGACCTGATCCGCCGGCTTCCGCGCCTCGCCCGCCTGCTCCTCGAACCGCTCGACCGCTACGCCGCACGCTTCGTCCGCGATGTCCGGCTGCGCCAGGTGCTCGGCTATCCCGCGGTGTTCCTGGGCACCTCACCGGACCGCGCGCCGAGCATGTACCACCTGATGAGCCACCTCGACCTCGACGACGGGGTGCGCTATCCGCTCGGCGGCTTCGCGGCGCTGATCGACCGGGTGGCCGCGCTCGCGGAGGGCGCCGGCGCCCGGCTGGTGACCGGAGCGCGGGTCACCGCGATCCGCACGACCGACGCCACACCCCGTCCGCGCGCGTCCGGCGTCGAGTACCGGGATGCGGCCGGCGGCGTGCACACCGTCGACGCCGACGTGGTCGTGTCCGGCGCCGACCTGCACCACACCGAGACCGCGTTGCTGCCCGAGGGGCTGCGGACGCATCCCGAGAAGAAGTGGGAGCGCCGCAACCCGGGCCCCGGCGTCGTGCTCGCCATGCTGGGCGTGCGCGGCCGGCTCCCGGAACTCACCCACCACAACCTGTTCTTCACCACCGACTGGGAGGCGAACTTCCAGACCATCTACGGGCCGAACCCCGGCATCCCGGACCCGGCATCGCTGTACGTCTGCATGCCGAGCACGACCGACCCGGACGTCGCGCCGGAGGGGTACGAGAACCTGTTCGTGCTCATCCCGGTGCCGGCGGATGTCTCGCTCGGAGCCGGTGGACTGAACGGCGCGGGCGACCGCGCGATCGAGCGGGCCGCCGACGCGGCGATCGCTCAGATCTCCGCCTGGGCGGGCATCCCGGACCTCGCCGACCGGATCGTGCTCCGCCGGACCGTCGGACCGGAGGACTTCGCCACCGAGCTGAACGCCTGGAGCGGCGGTGCTCTCGGCCCGGCGCACACGCTGCGGCAGAGTGCGTTCTTCCGTCCGGGCAACGCCTCGGCCAAGGTCGACAACCTGCTCTATGCCGGCTGCTCCACGATCCCCGGCATCGGCCTCCCGATGTGCCTGATCAGCGCCGAGCTGGTGCTGAAGCGGCTGCGCGGCGATGGTGGGGCCGGTCCTCTGCCCGAACCGCTTCCCGCCCCCGAGGCGGAGCGGGTGTCGTGACCTTCGTCTATCTCGGCTGCCTGCTCGTATCCCTGGCGGCGATGGTGCTGCTCGACGCCCGCTTCCGCCTGGTGTTCTGGCGGGATGCGCGCCGCGCGACGATCGTGCTCCTCCTCGGCCTCGCCTTCTTCCTGGCGTGGGATGCTGCCGGTATCCTGCTCGGCGTGTTCGCCCGGGGAGAGTCGCCGCTGATGACCGGCGTCGAGCTCGCCCCGGAGCTGCCGCTGGAGGAGGTCTTCTTCCTGCTCTTCCTCTGCTACCTCACCCTGGTCGCCGTGTTCGGCGCGCGGGCCCTGATGGATGCGCGGAGCCGGCCGTCCCGCCAGGAAGCGCGCGAGAGCGAGCGTGCCCGGTGACCTACGCGCTGCTCAGCCTGGTGTTCCTCGCGATCGCGGCGGCCGTCCTCGTGGTCGCGCTGGCGACCGCCCGCGACCGGGCACGGCTGGTGCGTCGCTGGTGGGCGCCGATCGGCATCGCGGCCGTCGCCATCCTGCTGTTGACCGCGGTCTTCGACAACCTGATGATCCGCGCGGGATTCATGACGTATCAGGAGTCGCAGATCAGCGGGGTCCGGCTGGGCATCGTGCCGCTCGAGGACTTCGCGTACCCGATCGCCGGTCTTCTGCTGCTGCCCGCCCTGTGGCTGCTGACGCGGCGGCGGGGGAGCCGGCGGCGCGGGAGCCGGTCGTGACCGCCGTGGCGCCCGCAGCCCCGTTCCGGCAGCTGGTGCTGGCATCGCGTCCCCTCAGCTGGATCAACACGGCCTTCCCGTTCGCCGCCGCCTACCTGCTGACGACCGGCCGCGTCGACGCGACGTTCGTCATCGGCACGCTCTTCTTCCTCATCCCGTACAACCTCGCGATGTACGGCATCAACGACGTCTTCGACTACGAGTCCGACCTGCGCAACCCGCGGAAGGGCGGTGCCGAGGGTGCGCTGCTCGACCGGTCGGCGCATCGCCGCACCCTGATCGCGGCGGCCGTGACGACCATCCCGTTCGTCGTGTACCTCGTGATCGTCGGGTCGCCGCTGTCGTGGCTGGTGCTCGCGTTCTCGCTGTTCGCGGTGCTGGCGTACTCGGTGAAGGGCCTTCGCTTCAAGGAGGTGCCGTTCGTCGACTCGGCCACCTCGAGCGTCCACTTCGTCAGCCCCGCCCTGTACGGACTGGTGCTCGCGGGTGCGACCTTCACCCCGCAGCTCTGGCTGGTGCTGCTCGCGTTCTTCCTGTGGGGCGTCGGCAGCCACGCGTTCGGCGCCGTTCAGGATGTTGTGCCCGACCGCGAAGGCGGCATCTCATCCATCGCGACCGCCATCGGCGCGGCGGCGACCGTCCGCCTCGCGATCGTCGCCTGGGCCGCGGCCGGCGTCGCCATGCTCTTCACCGCGTGGCCGGGTCCACTCGCCGCGGTGCTGGCCCTCCCGTACATCGCCGCCGCCGCCCCGTTCTGGTCGGTGACCGACGCCGACTCCAGCACCGCGAACCGCGGCTGGCGCCGCTTCCTCTGGATCAACTACGCCTGCGGCTTCGTCGTGACGATGCTCCTCATCCTCTGGGCCTCCCTCCGCTGACGTGCCCGCCCACTGCCGAATCCGCAAAAACTGCACGCCGATCGGGCGGTCGGCGTGCAATTTGTGCGGACTCGACGGTGGGCGGAGGCGCCACGAGAGACGGAGGGCGCTAGTCGCGCTTCGGGAGCTGCTGCAGCGTCCAGGCGTTGCCGTCGGGGTCGGTGAAGTCGACGAAGCGGCCCCAGGCGAGGTCGTTCACGCCGCGCGCCTCGATGCCGTGCTCCGTGAGGTGCGCGAGGGCCGCGTCGGCGTCGGGCACGACGATCTGGAGGCCCTTCATCGTGCCGGGCGCCATGTCGGTGAGGCCCTCGCCGAACGCGATCGAGCACGCCGATCCGGGAGGGGTGATCTGCACGAAGCGGAGCTCCGGCGAGACGCGCTGGTCGTGGTCGGCGTTCCAGCCGAGCGCGTCGACGTAGAACGCCTTCGCCCGGTCGACGTCCGTGACGGGGAGGATGATGAGCTCGATGCGCCAGTCGGTGATGGTCATGGTGACACCCTTTCGTGATCGGATGATTCCAGGCTAGAGCGCGATGCGGTCAGTTTCCGGCCGCAATATGATTTCGGCATTTTCGCGGTCGCGCGCGCTATCGTCGTAATCTCCGCCCCCGCCAGAACCGAAAGCGACGCCCCAGCGATGAGCGACTCCCCGGCCGCCCCGAGCCCCTACGAGGTCCTCGGCGTCCGTCCGGATGTGAGCCACGACGACCTGCGCCGCGCGTACCGGCGTCTGCTCCGAGAGACGCATCCCGACACCGGCGGCACTGCGGCCGCGTTCCAGGCCGTGCAGCAGGCGTGGGAGCTCATCGGCGACCCGGAGGACCGTGCGCGGTACGACCGCGGCGAGAGCATCACGGTGGATGCGGTGGCCGGCGACTCCGCCGGCGGCGGCTTCAGTGCGACCTTCCACACCTCGCGCGGGACGTCGCGCGGCGCGACCGTCCGCGCCCGCAGCTACGGGCATCCCGGCGGCCGCTCGCGCGAGCGCTTCCTCTCCCTCATGCGCGAGTGGATGGGCCGGGGCACCGACGACCGCGACCCTTATGATCCCGCCCTGGTGCGCTCCGCACCGCGCGAGATCCGTCAGCTGCTCGCGGTCGCGCTGGCCGAGGAGGCGACGGCACGCGCCGTCTCCGGGCTGGGCATCGGCTTCACGATCTGGAACGACGTGGCCGTGCATCCCTCGACCGACGCGAAGATCGACCACATCGTGCTCGGTCCGGCCGGACTGTTCGCCATCCGCTCGGCGGACTGGGGCGCTCCCGTGAAGCTCGCCAAGGGCGAGGTGGTGGGCGAGGGCCTCGCGCCCGACGAGGAGCCCTTCCACGACCTGTACCACGCGGCGAAGAGCTTCGGACGGCAGGCCGGGGTGCGGTTCACCGGCTACATCGTCGTGGTGCCGGACGACGACCTCGACGTGCCCTTCGACGTCGTGCGGCGCGGCCGGCTGAGCGGTTCGATGCTCGTGCGCCGGTCGCTCCTCCCGCGGCTGCTGCGCGACGGGGCCAACGCGGCGGGACGCGAGAGCGTCGACCGCGCGTTCGAACTGCGGACCCGGCTGCAGGAGGCCGTGCGGTTCGTCTGAACCCGCTCTAGACACGGCGCGACCGGCGCGAGCAGAGTGGACGCCATGGTCACCCCACTCGAGATCTTCAGCGGCTTCAGCGTCGACGACATCGCGGCAGCCAAATCCTTCTACGGCGACACCCTCGGGCTCGCGATCAGCGACGGCCCGATGGGCAACCTCGACCTCCAGCTGCCCTCCGGCGGTCACGTGTTCATCTACCCGAAGCCCGACCACTCGCCGGCGACGTTCACGATCTTGAACCTGGTCGTCGAGGACATCGATGCAGCGGTCGACGACCTCAACTCCCGCGGAGTGGCGACCGCCATCTACGACGATCCGTCGCTTCCGACCGATGAGAAGGGCGTCCTCCGGGGCCGCGCGGCCGACCGGGGACCGGACATTGCCTGGTTCCGCGACCCCGCAGGCAACGTGATCTCCGTGCTGCAGAACTGATCAGACGGGATCAGGCGGGGTCAGGCGCGTTCGTCGTCGCTGTCGAGGTCGCTGCTCTGCTCCAGGTCGCGCTCGTGCTCCGGCAGGTCGTCGGTGGAACGCGGGACGGTCGACACGAGCTGGAACGTCGCCTCCTCCGGCCACGCCCGGTCGTCGACGAGTTCGTAGACGTCGAACGCCGATGCGCCGACGAAGTCGGACGGCACGCGGATGCGGCTCGGCGGCACTTCCACGTCGCTGGGCAGCGTGAGCGTGCGCGCGGGCTCCCCGTTGTCACGGAGGAGCACGGCGCGAAACGCGTGGGGACCGGAAATCGACACGGTCACACGTTAGGCGTGTCGCGCTGAGAGTTCGAGTACTCCTCGGCTTTCATTCAGCAGCATCCCGACGAAGTCACGGCGACCGCACGGGAGTTCTACACTGTGCACGTGGAGCCCTTCATCGTCTGTCTCTGGATCCTGGCCGCCGCCTGCCTGGCGACCTGGGTGCTGTCCCTCATCACCAACGAGCACTCCTGGGTGGACCGCATCTGGTCGATCGTGCCGGTGGTGTACGTATGGGTCTTCGCAGGCGCGGCCGGCCTCGCCGACGTGCGCCTCGACCTCATGGCGATCCTGGTGACGCTGTGGGGAGCCCGGCTCACCTTCAACTTCGCCCGGAAGGGCGGCTATGCGCCCGGGGGAGAGGACTACCGCTGGGTGGTGCTGCGCGGCCGGATGGGCGCGGCGGCGTTCCAGGTCTTCAACCTGTTCTTCATCGTGATCTACCAGAACATGCTGCTGCTCCTCATCGCCCTGCCCGCGTGGACGGCGTTCCAGCACCGCACGCCGCTGAACGCGCTCGACGTCATCCTCGCCGCCGTGTTCCTCTTCTTCCTCACCGGCGAGACGATCGCCGACCAGCAGCAGTGGAACTTCCACCGCTGGAAGAAGCTGGAGGTGGCGGCCGGCCGCGAGCCGTCGCCGCGCTTCCTGCAGGCGGGACTGTTCCGCTTCTCGCGGCATCCCAACTTCTTCTTCGAGCAGGCGCAGTGGTGGGTGCTCTTCCTGTTCGGATGCGTCGCCGCCGGATCCCTCCTGCAGTGGACGGTCATCGGGCCGTTGCTGCTCACCGGCCTGTTCATCGGCTCGACGGTGTTCACCGAGAGCATCAGCCGGTCGCGGTACCCGGAGTATGCGGAGTACCAGGCGCGCACCTCGCCCGTGATCCCGTGGTTCCCCGGCCGCGGGGCCGGAGCGGCGCGCGTGTCGCCCGAATCGCGGTGACGCACCCCGCCTGAGGCTGACGACCGGGGCTACGGTGGAGGCATGTCCTGCATTCGGTTCAACACCCCCGCCCAGCGTAAGGCCATGCGGAACCACCGGCCGGCCATGCTGACCGCCGAAGAGGCGGCCGCGCTGCACCCCGCACCCGAGGTGACGGAGAGCAAACTCCGACGCCTGCGGCTGCTCGCCGCCGACCCGAACCCGAAGATCCGGGAAGCGGTTGCCAGCAGCTACAACACCCCGGCGGACCTGTTCGAGACGCTCGCGAAGGACCCCGACGACGGGGTGCGCGGCTGCGTCGCGAAGAACGAGGCGACGCCCTGCGACATCCTGCGCGCACTCGCCGACGACCGCTCCGAGACCGTGCGCGGCTGGGTGGCCGTCAACTACTTCGTCCCGGCGGATGTGATGGAGAAGCTGGCGTCCGACCGCAGCCGGACCGTCCGGAGCCTGGTGAAGTGGAAGGCATCGCTGGCGGAGGAGACGCAGCCGGCCACCGAGAGCCGCCCGGTCCCGGTGCCCTGACATGGCCGGCTCCACCCCGCACGCGACGCCGGACGGCGGCCGCTCCAGCGTCCGCGTCGACTCGTGGGCCTGGGCGGTGCGGCTCTTCAAGACGCGCTCCGCAGCCTCCGACGCGTGCAAGGCGGGCCACCTGAAGGTGAACGGCGACCGCGCGAAGCCCGCCCAGCCGGTGAAGGTCGGCGACGAGGTGCGCGCGCTCGTCGGCGGCGTCGAGCGCATCTACATCGCGCGCCGCCTCATCACCAAGCGGCTGAGCGCCGCGGCGGCCGCCGACTGCTTCGAGGACCGCACACCGCCGCCGCCGCCGCGCACCGAGGCACCGGCCGCTGTGCTGCGCGAGCGCGGCGCGGGTCGCCCGACCAAGCGCGAACGACGACTGCTCGAGCAGCTCCGGGGCCGCTGATGGCGTTCGCGCGCATCGGCATCTCCGGCTGGACCTACGCACCCTGGCGGGGCGTGTTCTACCCGCCGAAGCTGCCGCACCGCCTCGAGCTGGAGTACGCCGCCGAGCGGCTGGACTCCATCGAGATCAACGGCAGCTTCTACTCGCTGCAGCGTCCGACGAGCTACCGGATGTGGGCGGAGCGGACCCCGGACGAGTTCGTGTTCTCGGTCAAAGGCGGCCGCTACATCACCCACATCCTGCGCCTGAAGAACGCCCGCGGGGCCGTCGCCAACTTCTTCGCCTCCGGCGTGCTCGCGCTCGGCCCGAAGCTCGGGCCGCTGCTGTGGCAATTGCCGCCGACCCTGCAGTTCGATGCGGGCGAGGTGGATGCGTTCCTCGGCATGCTGCCGCGCACCACGACCGAGGCGGCGGCGCTGGCCCGCGAGACGACGCTGAAGGAGGACCGCACGCACCTGGCCGCGGGGGAGGAGCGACCGCTGCGGCACGCGGTGGAGGTGCGCCACGCCTCCTTCGACGTCCCGGAGTTCACCGCGCTCGCCCGCGCGCACGGCGTCGCGATCGTGCTGGCGGACACCGCCGGGCGGTATCCGGTCATCCGTGAGGCCACCGCCGGATTCGTCTACGTGCGGCTGCACGGCGACGAGGAGCTGTACACCAGCGGGTACACCGACGAGTCGCTCGATCGCTGGGCGGCCGAACTCGGGGCCCATCTCGGCGAGGGGCGGGATGTGTACGCCTACTTCGACAACGACGTGAAGGTGCGTGCGCCCTACGACGCCATGGGCCTGCGTGACCGCCTTGCCGAGTGGACGCCGCGTCCTCACTAGACTCGGGAGCGTGCAGGGTGAGACCGCCGTGGTGAGTTCGCGGGTGTGGACGATCCCCAACGTGCTCAGCTTCTTCCGGCTCGCGCTGGTCCCCGTGTTCCTGTGGCTGATCATCGTCGGGGAGGACGGCCTCGCCCTCCTCGTGCTGGTCTTCTCCAGCGTGACCGACTTCCTCGACGGCTTCCTCGCCCGCCGCCTGCACCAGGAGTCCCGTCTCGGGCAGCTGCTCGATCCGGCCGCCGACCGGCTCTACATCTTCGCGGCCCTGATCGGCTTGTGCTGGCGCGAGGTCATCCCCTGGTGGCTCTTCGTGGTCATCGTGGCGCGGGATGTGATGCTCGCCGTCCTCGGCGTCATCCTCGCGAACCACGGGTTCGGCCCGCTTCCCGTGCACCACCTGGGAAAAGTGGCCACCTTCTGCCTGTTCTGGGCCCTCCCGCTGCTGATGCTGGGCGAGGCGTTCGAGCCGCTCGCGCCCTTCTCCCTCCCGCTGGGCTGGGCCTTCGCGCTGTGGGGCGCATTCCTCTACTGGTGGGCCGGCATCGTGTACATCCGGGAGACGGCACGGGTAATCCGCCTTCCGGCCGATGACAGGGGCCCACGATCGGATACGCTGGACGGCAAGGAGGTTGACGGTGCCTGAAGACATTAACCCGAACGGCCCGGCCGACGGAGCCGACGACGCCGCCAAGGGCCCCCTGCGGGACGCGGCGGGCAACGAGGACACGACCGCGCGTTTCGGCGAGGAGTTCATCTCGAAGATGTACCCCTCGGGCGAGGTGTCGCCGGAGGAGCAGGAGGCCATCGCCGCCCTGCCGTCCGGCTCCGCCCTGCTGATCGTGCGACGGGGGCCGAACTCGGGCGCCCGCTTCCTCCTCGACGCCGACGTCACGACGGCCGGTCGCCATCCCAATGCGGACATCTTCCTCGACGACGTGACGGTCTCGCGTCGTCACGCGGAGTTCACCCGCCGCGGCACCTCCTTCGAGGTCCGCGACCTGGGCTCTCTGAACGGGACGTACTACGACGGCGTCCGGATCGAGAGCGCGCTCCTCTCCGACTCGGCCGAGGTGCAGATCGGCAAGTTCCGCCTCACCTTCTACGCCTCGCGTCACGACCTCGCCGCAGCGGCGAACGGCTAGTGGCCCGGCCGGCCACCAGGGCCGCCGACGGCGCTCCGGCCCTGCTCAGCATCGGCCAGGTCCTCGCGCGGCTCACTCCCGAGTTCCCGGACCTGTCGTCGTCGAAGCTGCGCTTCCTGGAGGAGCGCGGGCTGGTGTCGCCGGCCCGCACGGCCTCGGGCTACCGCAAGTTCTCGCCGGCCGATGTGGAGCGGCTGCGCGCCGTGCTCGCGATGCAGCGCGACCACTACCTCCCGCTGAAGGTCATCAAGAAGTACTTCGCCGACCTGGATGCGGGGCTCGATCCCGCGTTCCCCGGCACCGCGCCTGCGGGGTCCATCCTCGCCGGCACGCGCCGCTACCGGCGCGACGAGCTGCTGCGCGAGGCCGGCGCCGACGTGGAACTGCTGCAGGATGCCGTGAGCGCCTCGCTGCTCCCCGCCTCGGACGTGTACGGCGACGAGGCGCTGACCGTGCTCCGCGCCCTCGCCGAGCTCCGCCGCAGCGGGATCGAGCCGCGGCACCTCCGCGGTTTCCGTGCGGCGGCCGAGCGCGAGATCGGGCTGATCGAGACCGCGCTCGTCCCCATCGCCCGCCGCAACGACGTGAGCAGCAAGGCCCGCACGGCCGAACTCGCCCGCGAGATCGCGGCACAGCTCGACGTGGTGCGCGGCAGCATCATCCGCTCATCCATCGCCCGGCTGCGTCCGTGACGGCCCCGTCGCCTCGACACGCCGAAACCGAAAGGGCGGATGTCGTTGCCCGGCGACCGCCGCATGGGTACCGTGGATGAAGCGACGCGGATGCGACGCGCGATCCACAACCCGGGGTGAGAGGCGAACAACATGAGCGAACTGAGTCGTGAAGACGGCGTCGCCCGGTACGACCTCGGACTCCTCTTCACCGACGGCCTCCCCGAGATGGACGACGTGAACGGCTACCGCGGTGCGGTCGCCGCCCGTGCGGCCGGCATCTCGTATCGCCAGCTCGACTACTGGGCGCGCACCGGACTGGTCGAGCCGACCGTCCGCGGTGCCGCGGGTTCCGGGTCGCAGCGCCTGTACGGCTTCCGCGACATCCTCGTCCTCAAGCTCGTGAAGCGTCTTCTCGACACCGGCATCTCGCTGCAGCAGATCCGTACCGCGGTCAACCAGCTGCGCGAGTCGGGCGTGAACGACCTCGCCCAGACGACGCTGATGAGCGACGGCGCGAGCGTCTACCTCTGCACGTCGAACGACGAGGTCATCGACCTCGTCAGCCGCGGGCAGGGCGTCTTCGGCATCGCGGTCGGCAAGGTGCTGCGCGAGGTCGAGTCGAGCCTCGTCGAGCTCGACACGCAGACCGACGCCATGGACGAACTCGCCGCTCGCCGCGCCGCGCGCACCCGCGCTTCCTAAACTCCCGCGCCACCCCGCGTTCCAAGCCAACAGCTCCTGACTTTTTCGCGCTCAAACGATGTTTTGAGCGGAAAAACTCAGGAGCTGATTGCTTCTTAGCCGGGTCAGGACTGGGCGGTCGCGTACTCGCCGATGCGGGCGGTGCGCAGCACACGCTCCAGCAGCAGGTCGAAGTTGTGCGCCATCTCCTGAGCGCTCTCGCCCGGCCAGACGTGTAGAGGCTTCGCCGCGCCCTGCGCCTGCTGCAGAGACGTGCGCTCCGGCAGCTGGGGCGACAGCACGAGCGGCCCGAACATGTCGCGCAGCTCCTTGATGCGGAACTGGTGCTCGAGTGACTGGACGCGCGCGCGGTTCACGATGATGCCGAGCGGCTGGAGGCGCGGCGAGAGCCCGCGGCGGATCTCCTCGATCGCACGCAGTGCGCGGTCGGCCGCGGCGACCGAGAACAGGCCGGGCTCGGTCACGACGGCCACACGGTCGCTCGCAGCCCACGCCGTACGGGTGAGCGCGTTGAGCGACGGGGCGCAGTCGATGAGGACCAGCTCGTAGTCGTGCTCGACGTTGGCGAGCGCCTCCTCGAGCTTCCAGATGTCGCGGATGCTCGGGTGCGGTCCGTCGAAGTTGATCGCGGACGGGCTGCCGATCATGACGTCGATCGTGCCGGAACGGCCCTTCGTCCAGCCGGAAGGGGCGATCGCGGCGCGCACGATCTTCTCCTTGGGCGACGCGAGCACATCGGCGACATTGAGGTGACCGGCGACCTGGATGTCCATGCCGGTCGAGACATCCGATTGCGGATCGAGGTCCACCACCAGCGTCCGGAGGCCCTTCGCGAACGCCGCCGACGCCAGACCGAGCGTCACCGTCGTCTTTCCGACACCGCCCTTGAGGGAGCTAACGCTGAGTACGTGCACGAGAGCCACGTTACCTTCACTAGTCTTAGAGAACCTAACCGTTTGCTGTGTGGTGTCGACCCCTGCTCGAAAGGTCCCCATGTTCCGAAAGATCCTCGTTGCCAACCGCGGTGAAATCGCCATCCGAGCCTTCCGGGCCGCGTACGAGCTCGGCGCCGAAACGGTCGCCGTCTTCCCGTATGAAGATCGCAACTCGATGCACCGCTTGAAGGCTGACGAGGCTTACCAGATCGGCGAGCCGGGCCACCCGGTCCGCGCCTACCTGGATGTGGACGAGATCATCCGCGTCGCGAAGGAGTCCGGCGCGGACGCCATCTACCCCGGCTACGGCTTCCTGTCCGAGAACCCGGACCTGGCCGAAGCGGCCCGCGCGGCCGGCATCACCTTCATCGGCCCGTCCGCCTCCGTGCTGGAGATGGCCGGGAACAAGGTCACGGCGAAGGAGCACGCGATCGCCGCGGGCGTCCCCGTCCTCAAGTCCACCCCGCCGTCGCGCGACATCGACGAGCTTCTCGCGGGCGCCGATGCGATCGGCTTCCCCATCTTCGCGAAGGCGGTCGCCGGTGGCGGTGGCCGCGGGATGCGCCGCGTCAGCAGCAAGGACGAGCTCCGTCCGGCGCTCGAGGAGGCCATGCGCGAGGCGGACAGCGCCTTCGGCGACCCCACCATGTTCCTGGAGCAGGCCGTGCTCCGCCCGCGTCACATCGAGGTGCAGATCCTCGCCGACGGCACCGGCGAGACGATGCACCTGTTCGAGCGCGACTGCTCCGTGCAGCGCCGCCACCAGAAGGTCGTCGAGATCGCTCCGGCACCGAACCTGTCGGAGGACATCCGTCAGGCGCTGTACCGCGACGCCGTCGCGTTCGCCCGCTCGATCGGCTACCAGAACGCCGGCACCGTCGAGTTCCTGCTCGACACCGCGGGAGAGCGCGCCGGACAGCACGTGTTCATCGAGATGAACCCGCGCATCCAGGTGGAGCACACGGTCACCGAGGAGATCACCGACGTCGACCTCGTCCAGTCGCAGATCCGCATCGCGGCGGGGGAGACGCTGGCCGACCTCGGCCTCAGCCAGGAGACGGTGCACATCCGGGGCGCGGCGCTGCAGTGCCGCATCACCACGGAGGACCCGACGGCCGGCTTCCGTCCCGACACCGGCAAGATCACGACCTACCGCTCTCCGGGCGGTGCGGGCATCCGCCTCGACGGCGGCACGATCAACCCGGGCGCGCAGATCAGCCCGCACTTCGACTCGATGCTCGCGAAGCTCATCTGCCGCGGACGCGACTTCCCGGCCGCCGTGCTGCGCGCCCGCCGCGCGCTGGCCGAGTTCCGCGTGCGCGGTGTCGCCACGAACATCCCGTTCCTGCAGGCGGTCATGGAGGACCCGGACTTCATCGCCGGCAACGTCTCCACCTCCTTCATCGAGGAGCGCCCGGAGCTGTTCAAGGGGCGTGCATCGAAGGACCGCGGCACCAAGGTGCTCAACTGGCTCGCCGATGTCACGGTGAACCAGCCCAATGGCCCGCGCCCGATCAGCGCCGACCCGGCGGAGAAGCTGCCGAAGATCGACCTGAGCGCGCCGGCCCCCGCCGGCTCGCGTCAGCGTCTGCTGGAGCTCGGCCCGGCCGGGTTCGCGGAGGCCCTGCGTGCGCAGAAGGCGCTCGCGGTCACCGAGACCACGTTCCGCGACGCGCACCAGTCGCTGCTGGCCACCCGCGTCCGCACTCGCGATCTCGTCGCCGTCGCGCCCTATGTCGCGCGGATGACGCCGGAGCTCCTCTCGGTGGAGGCCTGGGGCGGCGCGACCTACGACGTCGCGCTCCGCTTCCTGGGCGAGGACCCGTGGGAGCGTCTCGCAACCCTCCGCGAGGCACTGCCGAACATCAACATCCAGATGCTGCTGCGCGGTCGCAACACCGTCGGGTACACGCCGTACCCGACGCAGGTGACCGACGCCTTCGTGCAGGAGGCCGCCGCGACCGGTGTGGACATCTTCCGCATCTTCGACGCCCTCAACGACGTGTCGCAGATGCGCCCGGCCATCGAGTCCGTGCTCGCCACCGGCTCCGCGATCGCCGAGGTCGCGGTCTGCTACACCGGCGACCTGCTCGACCCGGCGGAAGACCTGTACACGCTCGACTACTACCTCCGCCTCGCCGAGCAGATCGTCGAGTCGGGCGCGCACATCCTCGCCATCAAGGACATGGCCGGACTGCTGCGTCCGTCGGCCGCCGAGAAGCTCGTCGCCGCCTTCCGCGAGCGGTTCGACCTCCCGGTCCACGTGCACACCCACGACACCCCGGGCGGCCAGCTCGCCACGCTGCTCGCCGCCTCGCGCGCGGGTGCGGACGCTGTGGATGTGGCCAGCGCCCCCATGGCCGGAACGACCAGCCAGCCGAGCGCCTCCGCTCTGGTGGCCGCCCTCGCCCACACCGAGCGCGACACCGGCATCTCCCTCAGTGCGGTCGAAGACCTCGAGCCGTACTGGGAGGCGGTCCGCCAGGTCTACCGCCCGTTCGAGTCGGGTCTGCCCGGCCCCACGGGTCGTGTCTACAAGCACGAGATCCCCGGCGGCCAGCTCTCCAACCTGCGTCAGCAGGCGAAGGCGCTGGGCCTCGCGGAGGACTTCGAGCTCGTCGAGGACATGTACGCGGCGGCCAACCGCATCCTGGGCCGCATCCCGAAGGTGACGCCGTCGTCGAAGGTCGTCGGCGACCTGGCCCTGCACCTCGCGGCGGTCAAGGCCGACCCGGACGACTTCGCCGAGAACCCGCAGAACTACGACATCCCGGACTCGGTGGTCGGCTTCATGGCGGGCGAGCTGGGCGAGCTGCCCGGTGGATGGCCGGAGCCGTTCCGCACGAAGGTGCTGGCGGGCAAGACGGTCAAGGTCGGCGTCGAGGACCTCTCGGCCGACGACCGAAGCGCGCTGGAGGGATCGAGCGAGGAGCGTCGCGCGACCCTCAACCGCCTCCTCTTCCCGGCTCCCACCCGCATCTACGAGCAGATGCGCGAGCTGTTCGGCGACCTCTCCGTCGTCGACACGCTCGACTACCTGTACGGGCTCAAGCAGGGATCGGAGCACGTCATCGAGTTCAGCCGCGGCGTGCGCCTGTACGTCGGGCTGGAGGCCATCGGCGAGGCGGACGAGAAGGGCATGCGCACGGTCATGACCACGCTCAACGGCCAGTTGCGGCCGGTGTTCGTGCGCGACCGCAGCATCGTCGTCGAGACCAAGGCGGCCGAGAAGGCCGATTCCGCGAACCCGGGCCAGGTGGCCGCGCCGTTCTCCGGCGTCGTCACCCTCCAGGTCGCGGTCGGCGACACGGTCACGGCGGGTCAGGCGGTCGCCTCGATCGAGGCGATGAAGATGGAGGCCGCCATCACGGCTCCCATCGCCGGGACCATCGAGCGGCTCGCCATCCCGAAGACCCAGCAGGTCGACGCGGGCGACCTGCTCGTGGTGATCCAGCCGGCCTGAGCGGGCGCTGATCGGCCGCCCCGGCCCGGGGCGGCCTACAATGACGAGTCGGCGGGACACTCCCGCGACAGAAGGAGGACGAGACGACGTGGCTGACAGGTCCGACGCCGACGCGCCCGAGGAGCACGCCCCGCGCGACCTCGTGCCCGCGGATGACGAGCTGACGCCCGCGCGCTCGTTCGAGCCGTCGCCGTCGCCGTCGCCGTCGCGCGAGCCGGTGCTGGATGTGGAGTCGACGCTGAGCATCGCCGTCGACCTCCCGCCGACGCCGCCGCGCGAGATCCCGGAGGACGAGGCCGCCGTCGCGATCGACGAGGTCCCCGTCGACCCGGGGTTCGTCGCGTCGCCCGCGGAGCCGACCACCATGTCGGTCGCCATCGTCGCCTCCCGTCTCGCCACGACGCCCGAACCGCCGGAGGGTGCAGCGGCTCCCGCCGACGACGTGCCGCCGCTGCTGGCGTCCGACGCCTTCGCCGGCTCCCGCCGCGACCGGCTCCGCGGCGAGCAGTCCGGCCAGCCCGAGCCCGCCGCGATGCTGACCGCCGACCGCCTCCTCGAGGTCAATCGCAAGACGCGTCCCGGTCCGGAGGGGCCGTGGCAGCGCTTCGTCTACAACGTCACCTTCCGCACCGTGAACCTCGGCGACTCCGCCAAGGTGCGGGCGCGCAAGGAGCTCGACCACCGCATCCAGAAGCACCTGGAGGGCGGCGCGCGCTTCGTGCCCGTGCTCACCCGCAAGGGCGGCGTCGGCAAGACCACCGTCACCACGCTGCTCGGGATGGCGCTGGCGTCGGCCCGCGAGGACCGCATCATCGCGATCGACGCGAACCCGGACCGCGGGACGCTGTCCGAGCGCGTGCCGCGCCAGACCCGTTCGACCGTGCGGGACGTGGTGCACAAGGCCGCAAGCATCGGCGGCTTCACCGACTTCTCGGCACTCGTGTCGCGCGATGAGACGCGTCTCGACATCCTCGCGTCCGACACCGACCCGATGCTCTCGGAGGCGTTCGACGAGAACGACTACAACGTCGTCGCCGACCTCTCCGCACGGTTCTACTCGATCGTGCTCACGGACTGCGGCACCGGTATCGTCCACTCGGTCATGCGCGCGACGCTGCAGCGGGCGGATTCGCTCGTCATCGTGTCCGGCGGCAGTGTGGATGAGGCCCGCCTGGCCTCCGAGACGCTCACCTGGCTGGAGGCGAACGGCTACGGCGAGCTCGTCCGCAACGCCGTCGTCGCACTGAACACCGCGACGCACGCCACCAACCTGGTGAAGCTGGAGGAGATCGAGGCGCACTTCCGTTCGCGGGTCCGCGAGATCGTCCGTGTCCCGTACGACCCGCAGCTGGCCGCCGGCTCCGTGGTGTCGTGGAAGGACCTCAAGCCGCTGACCCGCCTCTCGGCGCGTACGCTGGCCGCTCTCGTCGTCGAGGGCCTGCCCGCGGAGCGCGACTGAGCATCCCGACCGTCCGCCCGATCCACCGAGGAGCACTTGTGACCGAGCGTCAGATCCGCCTGTTCGGCGACCCCGTTCTGAAGACCCCGTCCGAGCCGATCGGGGAGATCGACGACGGCGTGCGCGGACTGGTCGAAGACCTCGTGGACAGCGTCCTCCCGCCGGGCCGCGCCGGCGTCGCCGCTCCGCAGATCGGCGTCAACGAGCGCGCATTCAGCTACAACGTCGACGGGAAGGTCGGGTACGTCATCAACCCCGTCCTCGTCGAGGTGTCGGGGGAGCCGGAGCTGATGGACGAGGGCTGCCTCTCCGTGCCGGGTCTCTGGTTCAAGACGCTGCGCTACCCGTTCGCCCGGGTGACGGGCCTCGACCTCGACGGCAACGAGATCGAGGTCTCCGGCACCGGTGTGCTCGCGCAGGCGCTGCAGCACGAGACCGACCACCTCGACGGAAAGCTCTACCTCGACCGGCTCGACAAGGAGAGCCGCCGGGAGGCGATGAAGCAGGTCCGCGAGTCGGACTGGTTCTGACGCCTCGCCGCCCGCGGCGCTCGTAGACTGGCCGCATGCGAATTGCGGTCACCGGAGGATCGGGCAAGCTCGGACGCACTGTCGTGCGCGAGCTGCGGAAGTCGGGAGACATCGTCGTCTCCCTCGACGCGGCGGGGGAGCGCGGTCCCGGTTTCGTCCGCGTCGACCTCACCGACTACGGGCAGACGGTGGATGCGATGCTCGGCGTCAACGACCAGCACGACGGTTTCGACGCGATCGTGCACCTGGCGGCCATCCCGGCGCCGGGCATCCTGAGCGATGTTGCGACGTTCCACAACAACATCCGCGTGACGTACAACGTGTTCCAGGCTGCGCGTCGCGCGGGCATCCGGAATGTCGTCTACGCGTCGAGCGAGACCGTGCTGGGCCTGCCGTTCGACGTGCCGCCGCCGTACATCCCCGTGGATGAGGACTACCCGGCCCGCCCGGAGAGCACCTACTCGCTGGTGAAGCACCTCGAGGAGCAGATGGCGATCGAGCTGGTGCGCTGGGATCCGGCGCTGAAGATCGTGGCGCTGCGCTTCTCGAACGTGATGGACCCGGAGGACTACGCGGCGTTCCCCGCGTTCGACGACGACCCGTGGGCGCGCAAATGGAACCTGTGGGGCTACATCGACGCGCGGGACGGCGCACAGGCGATCCGCCGCGCGCTGGAGTGGGACACGACCGGCTTCGACCGCTTCATCATCGCCGCCGCCGACACCGTGATGAGCCGCTCCAACGACGACCTGGTCGCCGAGGTGTTCCCCGGCGTGCCGCTGAAGCGCGAACTCGGCGTCAACGACACCCTCCTGTCGATCGACAAGGCCCGCCGCATCCTCGGCTACGCCCCCACCCACTCCTGGCGCGACGAGGTCTGACCCGCCGCCGCATCCGCCCTTCCTGAGATTTGCGCCAAATCTCGGTTATGTGGGCGTCAAAACCGCGATTTGGCGCAAATCTCAATCTGCGGTCAGGGTGTGGAGAACGCGCGCTGTCCACAGATCGGCGGGCTGCGGGGTCATGCGGCGGGCGTGTTCGGCATGATGACGGGATGCGAACCCCACCACCCCTCCCACGACCGCTCGTCGGTGTCCCTTTCACCCTGTCGCAGGCACAGCGGCACGGCGTCGACGCGTTGCGCTTGCGCGCCGGCGACATCCACCATCCGTTTCACGGCGTGAATCTGTCGTACGGTCCAGGTGAGCTGCAGGAACTGTGTCGGGCGTACCTGCGCGTCATGCCGATGCGTGCGTTCTTCAGTCACACCACGGCCGCTGAACTCCTCGGCATCCCGTTGCCGGCCGATGCGTCTCGTCGCCCCTTGCACGTGTCGGTGCTCTCTCCACGCACGGCCCCGCACGGTCGAGGCGTGACCGGGCACAGCTTGCGAGCGCTTGAAGGGATGGACGTCGCCGGCCTCCCGGTGTCCTTGCCCGCTCACGTGTGGTGCCAGCTCTCCGGAATGCTCGGGCCGAGCGATCTCGTCGCTGCCGGCGACCATCTCGTCGGCGCGCGAAACCGCCCTCCGATCGTCACGATCGATCAGTTGGCGGAGACCTCCGCCCGGGTTCGCCGGACGAAGGGAGGCAAGGCGCGCGCCTGGGCTCTGTCCCGCATCCGGTTCGGAACCGACTCCCGGCCGGAGAGCTTGCTGCGCCTGTTCCTGGCGGAGCTCGGCATCACGGGCCTCAGGGTGAACGAGCCCGTGCTGGTCGCCGACGGCCGGGTTCTGCACCCGGATCTTGCGCTACCCGACCGGCGCATCGCGTTCGAGTACGACGGCGACGCACACCGGGTCGAAAGGCGGCAGTGGTTCCTCGACATCAAACGGCACGACCTTCTCCTGGCCGCGGGCTGGCAGGTTCTCAGGATCACCGCCGACGACCTCTTCGCCGACCGAGCCGCATTCGTCCAACGCCTCCAACGATTTGCGCCAAATCTCGGTATTGCGACGCCGAAAACCGAGATTTGGCGCAAATCGTGAACGAGACGACGGGTCAGTGGGCGAGGGAGAAGCCCTCGGTGCGGGGGTTGTCGCTGTAGATGCCGTCGATCACGTCCGCGAAGTCGGCGAGGATGACGTTGCGCTTGATGCTCATCTTGGGCGTCAGGTGGCCGCTCGCCTCGCTCAGCTCCGTCGCGAGCACCACGAACTTGCGGACGCTCTCGGCGCGCGAGACACCGGCGTTGGCGTGGTCGATGGCGCGCTGGATCTCGGCGTGGACGGCCGGATTGACCGACGCCTCGGCGAGGGTCATGTCCTTGTCCTCGCCGTTGTTGGCGAGCCACGTGGGCAGCATCTCGGTGTCGAGGGTGATGAGGGCGGAGATGAACGGCTTCTGGTCGCCCACCACGATCACCTGGCTCACGAGCGGGTTCGAGCGGATGGGGTCCTCGAGCGCGGCGGGGGAGACGTTCTTGCCACCGGCCGTGACGATGATCTCCTTCTTGCGGCCGGTGATCGTGAGGAAGCCGTCCTCATCGAACGAGCCGAGGTCGCCGGTCTTGAACCAGCCGTCGTGGAACGCCGCGGCGGTCGCCTCCGGGTTCTTCCAATACTCCTTGAAGACGTTGATGCCGCGCACCTCGATCTCGCCGTCGTCGGCGAGACGCAGGTCGACGCCCGGGAGCGCCGGACCGACGGTGCCGATCCGGAACGTGTCCGGCCGGTTCACGGTCGCGGGCGCGGTGGTCTCGGTGAGCCCGTAGCCCTCCAGGACCTTGATGCCGAGGCTGTGGTAGAAGTGACCGAGGTGCGAGCCGAGCGGCGCGGAGCCGGACACCGCGAACTTCACGCGGCCGCCCATCGCGGCACGGAGCTTCGAATACACCAGCCGGTCGTAGAGGGCGAACTTGAGCTTCAGTCCGAACGGCACCGAGCCGGCCTCGACGGCCTTCGAGTGCTCGACCGCGACGTCCGCGGCCGCGCGGAAGATCTTACCGCGTCCACCGGACTCGGCCTTCTGCTCGGCCGAGTTGTAGACCTTCTCGAACACGCGCGGCACCGCCAGCAGGAACGTCGGCTTGAAGCTCGCCAGCGCAGGCAGCAGCTGCTTGGTGTCGGCCTGGTGGCCGACCTTGACGCCGCCGGTGACACAGAGCACGGCGATGAAGCGGGCGAACACGTGCGCGGTGGTGATGAAGAGCAGAGTGGATGCGCCGCCCGGCTGCTGCACGACCTGCTTGAGCGCCTCGGCCGAGTTGCGCGAGAGCTCGACGAAGTTCGAGTGCGTGAGGACGCATCCCTTCGGCCGCCCGGTCGAGCCCGAGGTGTAGATCAGCGTCCCGATGTCGGAGCCCTTGGCGATGCGGCGGCGCCGCTCGATCTCCTCGTCGGGCACGTCGACACCCGCGGCGGCGAGCTTGTCGAGGTCGCCGAGGTGCAGCTGCCAGACGGTGCGGATGTCGGGGAGCTCCGGGTGCACCTCGTCGAAGCGCGCGTGCATCTCGGCGTTCTCCAGGAACACCGCCATGGCGCCGGAGTCGGACATGTTCCACTGGATCTGGGTGGGGGAGGACGTCTCGTAGATCGGCACGAGAACCGCGCCGGCGAACCACACGGCGAAGTCGATGAGAGTCCACTCGTACCGGGTCTTCGACATCAGCCCGATCTTGTCGCCGGGCTCGATGCCCGCGGCGACCAGGCCCTTCGCGAGGGCGATCACCTGGCGGTGGAACTCCGCCGCCGACACGTCGCGCCAGCCGTCGCCGTCCGGGAGGCTGAACAGCGGCTGGTCCGGCGTCTGCGCAACGCGGTCGACGAGCAGGCCGGTGGCGTTGGCGTCCGGGTCCGCAGGGACGATCGCGGGGGTAAGGATCTGTTTCACGGTAGCTCCCTCGATACCGGTGGGCGGGCGTGCGGCCGAATGGCTCGGGGCGATTCGGTTGATTACACTCTAGATGGTCCCGCCACGGCTCGCCCGAGACCCGGCCAGACCGCCCCTCCCTCTCACCATCCCTCCAGGAAGGCCCCACGTGCACGCCATCGGCATCGACATCGGAGGGACCAAGATCGCCGGAGCCCTCGTCGACGAGCTCGGGACGATCGTCCGGGAGGATCGCGTCCCCACCGATGCGACGCGTCCGGAGGAGATCGAGAACGCCGTCGTCGCGATGATCCGCCGCCTCAGCGACGGCCCGGAGGAGATCGCCGGTGCGGGAGTCGCCGCGGCCGGCTTCATCGACGCCGCGCAGTCGACCGTCTACTATGCGCCGAACATCAACTGGCGCCACGAGCCGTTCCGGGAGAAGCTCGAGGAGCGCCTCGACATCCCCGTGATCATCGAGAACGACGCCAACGCGGCCGGCTGGGCGGAGTTCCGCTACGGTGCCGGCCGGCTCGTCTCCGACATGGTGGTGCTCACCATCGGGACCGGTGTGGGCGGTGCGATCGTCAGCAACGACCGGCTCTTCCGCGGCGGTTTCGGCGCGGGAGCGGAGATCGGCCACATGCGCGTCGTCCCGGGCGGCCTTCCCTGCGGCTGCGGCGCGCACGGCTGCATCGAGCAGTACGGTTCCGGCCGCGCCCTGCAGCGCATGGCGAACGAGCTCGCGGACGCGGGCGGGATCGGCCAGGGACTCGCGGATGTGCGCAGCCGCACCGGCGCGCTCACCGGGCACGACATCAGCGCCCTGATCACCGCGGGCGACCCGGGAGCGCTCGCCGCCCTCCGCCAGCTCGGCGACTGGCTCGGGCAGGCGTGCGCGAGCCTGGGCGCCATCCTCGACCCGCAGCTCTTCGTCTTCGGCGGCGGCGTCGCCCAGGCCGGCGAGCTGCTGCTGGAGCCCATCCGGCTGGCGTATCTGGAGAATCTTCCCGCCCGCGGCTTCCACCCGGAGCCCGAGTTCGCGATCGCCGAGCTGGTGAACGACGCCGGGGTGGTCGGAGCGGCCGACCTGGCGCGACTGCACGCATCCTCGCTCTAGGGGCAGCGCGGGGATAGGCTTCGGTTCGATGTTCTACTGGCTGATGAAGTACGTGATCGTGGGACCGCTGCTGCGCGGTATCTTCCGGCCGTGGGTCGTCGGCCTCGAGAACATCCCCACCGACGGTCCGGTCATCCTCGCGAGCAACCATCTGTCGTTCATCGACTCGATCTTCCTGCCGCTCGAGGTCGACCGGCACGTGTCCTTCCTCGCCAAGAGCGACTACTTCACCCGCAGGGGCCTGAAGGGATGGGCGACCAAGGCGTTCATGAACGCCACCGGCCAGCTGCCCATCGACCGCTCCGGCGGCAAGGCGTCGGAGGCGTCGCTCAACACCGGGCTCGCAGTCCTCGCTCGCGGCGAGATCCTCGGCATCTACCCGGAGGGCACCCGCAGCCCGGACGGCAAGCTGTACCGCGGTCGCACGGGCGTCGCGCGGATGATCCTGGAGGCCGGCGTCCCGGTCGTCCCCGTCGCGATGGTGGATACGGCCAAGATCATGCCGATCGGCAAGCGGCTCCCGAAGATCGGACGCATCGGCATCATCGTGGGGGAGCCGCTCGACTTCTCCCGGTTCGACGGGATGGAGGGCGACCGCTTCATCCTGCGCTCGGTCACCGACGAGATCATGTACGAGCTGCAGCGCCTCGGCGACCAGGAGTACGTCGACGTGTACGCCAGCACGGTCAAGGAGAAGCGGGCGACGCTGTCACAGTAGGACGGCCGCATCGGCTTTCGCGATAGGCTCGGATATCCCATCCAACCTCGAGTGAGCGGAAGACCAGTGCTACAGACCACAGAGCCCGTCGTGCGACCTGACGAGTCCGTGATCGAGGGCCTGGAGTATTGGCGCACGCTCCCGATCAAGCAGCAGCCGGCCTGGCCGGACCCGGAGGCGGCCGCCGCCGCGTCCGCCGAGATCGCCACCCTTCCGCCGCTGGTGTTCGCCGGCGAGGTCGACCAGCTGCGGACGCGGCTGGCCCGCGCCGCCGAGGGCAAGGCGTTCCTGCTGCAGGGCGGCGACTGCGCCGAGACGTTCGCCGGAGCGACGGCCGACGCCATCCGCAACCGTGTCAAGACGGTGCTGCAGATGGCCGTCGTGCTGACCTACGGCGCCTCCGTGCCCGTGATCAAGATGGGCCGCATGGCCGGGCAGTTCGCCAAGCCGCGCTCCAGTGACACCGAGACGCGCAACGGTGTCACCCTGCCCGCCTACCGCGGCGACATCGTCAACGGCTACGATTTCACGCCCGAGTCGCGCCAGGCCGACCCGCGCCGGCTGGTGCAGGGGTACCACACCGCCGCATCCACGCTGAACCTCATCCGCGCCTTCACCCAGGGTGGATTCGCCGACCTGCGCCAGGTGCACAGCTGGAACCGCGGCTTCGCCGCGAACCCGGCCAACCAGCGCTACGAGGGCCTCGCCCGCGAGATCGACCGCGCCATCAAGTTCATGGAGGCGGCGGGCGCCGACTTCGACGAGCTCACGCGGGTGGAGTTCTACTCCAGCCACGAGGCGCTGCTCATGGACTACGAGCGGCCGATGACGCGCATCGACTCCCGCACCGGCACGCCGTACAACACGTCGGCGCACTTCGTCTGGATCGGCGAGCGGACGCGCGAGCTCGACGGCGCGCACGTCGACTTCCTGTCGCGCGTGCGCAACCCGATCGGCGTGAAGCTCGGGCCGACCACCTCCCGTGACGACATGCTCCGCCTCATCGACAAGCTCGATCCCGAGCGTGAGCCCGGCCGCCTGACCTTCATCACGCGCATGGGCGCCGGGAAGATCCGGGACGCGCTGCCGCCGCTGCTCGAAGCGATCAAGCGTTCGGACGCGAAGCCGCTCTGGGTCACCGACCCGATGCACGGCAACGGTCTCACCACGCCGACCGGCTACAAGACGCGCCGTTTCGACGACATCGTCGACGAGGTGAAGGGCTTCTTCGAGGCGCACCGCGCTGCCGGCACCAACCCGGGCGGCATCCACGTGGAGCTCACCGGCGACGACGTGACCGAGTGCCTGGGCGGTTCCGAGCACATCGACGAGGAGACGCTGGCGACCCGCTACGAGTCGCTCTGCGACCCGCGCCTGAACCACCAGCAGTCGCTGGAGCTGGCCTTCCTGGTTGCCGAGGAGCTCTCGGCCGCTGCCCGCTGATACCGGCTCGCAGCACCTCCACCCTCCGCAGAAACGGAGGAGCCCACGGCCCCACGGCCGCGGTGCTCCTCCGCTTTCTGCGTTGACGGACGCGGCGAAGCGGTATCTCCTCCGTTCCGACGCGCGGCAGCGCAGGCAGACCGCGCCGGTTGCGGCGGCAGTCGCTCAGAACCCGGCGAAGTTGACCGTGATCGTCGAGCCCTTGGGCGCCTGGGTCCCGCCGGCCGGCGACACCTTCGACACGACGAACGCGTTCGGTGCGACGTCGGCGATGGCGCTGTACTTGAGCTTGAAGCCGGCGTCCGTGAGCGCCTTCTTGGCCACATCCCACGTCTTGCCGGCGACATCGGGGATGGTGACGGGCTCCGGTCCCTTCGACGTCTCCAGCAGCAGTGTGTCGCCGGGGCGGACGGGCTCGTGCTGCGGCTGCGCGGAGATCACGTCGCCGTCTTCGACCGTGTCGCTGTAGCTCTCGGGGCCGGCGGAGGTGAGGAGCTTGACCTTGCTCAGGATGGCCGAGGCGTCTTCCACGGACTTGCCGGCGACATCCGGGATGGCGCC
This sequence comes from Leifsonia sp. 1010, assembly GCF_031455295.1. NCBI lineage: Bacteria > Bacillati > Actinomycetota > Actinomycetes > Micrococcales > Microbacteriaceae > Leifsonia > Leifsonia sp. 1010. The sequence continues at coordinate 416,473 of NZ_JAVDSL010000003.1, read as the reverse complement.
GACCGAGACGACGAGGTTCACCGCCGCGGCCTCGAAGTAGTTGCCGCCGCCGGAGATGTCCGCGCCGTTGTCGGCGCGCGTCGCCGAGATGACGGTGTTGGCGGGCACCTTGGCGTCGAATTGCTCCGCGACCGTTCCGACCTTCGCCCCGACGCCGGTGATGGCGCTCTTGGCCGTGTCGATGGTCGTGCCGGCGAGGGGCGGGATGGTCACCGGCTTCGGCCCCTGCGAGACACGCAGCGTCACCGTGCTACCGCGCCCGGCGGGGACGCCGGCTCCGGGGTCCGTGCTCGATACCATCCCGGCCGCGACGGTCGTGCTGTATTCGGGCGCCTGAGCCGTCTTGAAACCGAGCTTCTGCAGCTGCGAGACCGCCGCATCCGGCGCCTTGTTGACGACGTTCGGGACGGCGACCAGCGAGCCGGGGCCCGCACCGAAGTACCAGCCGGTGCCTGCAGCGACGCCGGCGAGCACGAGGACGAGCGCGAACAGCCACCAGCCCTTCGAGCGCCGCTTGGCGGCAGCCGCTGTGAGTGTCGTCGCCGCGGCCGGCGTGCTGGACGCGACCTGCTGGCGGATCGCCGGGTTGATGATCTGGGTGTCGCCCTGGTCGATTTCGTACGCGGGCGGGAGCACCATCGTCGGCTGCAGAACGGCCTCGCCGCGGAGCGCCTTCTCGGCCTCCAGCAGGCGATCGAGCATCTCCCGCGCGTCGCGGGGCCGTCGGTCCGGGTCCTTCTCCGTCGCCCAGAGGACGAGCTCATCCAGCTCTGCGGGCACGGCCGGGTTCTTGCTGCTCGGCGCGGGCACGGCGTCGTTCGCGTGCTGGTAGGCGATCTGCATCGGCTGCTCGCCCTGGAACGGCTGCTGGCCGGTGAGCATCTCGTACATCATGATGCCGAGCGCGTAGATGTCGCTGCGGGCGTCGGCGACGCCGCGGGTGACGAGCTCGGGGGAGAGGTACGCGATCGTGCCGAGCAGCGCCTGGCCGGTGGCCGTGTTGGCGCTGGCCGCACGGGCGAGCCCGAAGTCGCCGATCTTGATGCGCCCGTCGTCGGCGAGCAGCACGTTCTCCGGCTTGAGGTCGCGGTGGACGATGCCCGCCTTGTGCGCCGCGGCGAGGCCGGAGAGCACCGCCTCCATGATGTCGATGGTCTGCTCGGGCGTCAGCTTGCCGTAGTCCTTGAGCAGGTCGCGCAGGGTGATGCCGGGCAGGTACTCCATGACCAGGTAGGCCATGTCGGAGTCCTGGCCCTGGTCGAAGACGTTGACGACGTTGGGATGCGCGAGCCGAGCGGCCGAGCGGGCCTCCTGCACGAAGCGGCTCTTGAACGTGGAGTCGTCGGCGAGGTGGCCGTGCATGATCTTGATCGCGACGCGGCGCTCGAGGCGCAGGTCGGTCGCGAGGTAGACGGTCGCCATGCCGCCTCGGGCGATCCGCGAGCGCACCTGATAGCGGCCGTCGATGAGACGGCCGATCATCGGGTCGGTCTGGCTCGTGGTCACGGATCGAGTCTAGGGAACGAGCCGGGCGAGAACCCTGCAAAACACCGGTGGACGCGGTGGCTGTGATCGGGCTGTGACATTCCGGCTCAGCCGAGCTGGGCCAGCCAGGTGCGCGCCGACGTCTCCCACTTGGCGTAGGCGTCGGGGAACGCCGAGATCTGCACGGCCTGCGCCGCTTGCGTCACGCTCATCCGCGTCCATCCGGGGATGTCGAGGAGGCCGCGGGTGCGGCCGGCGTTGGGGTTTCCCGCTCCGCCGTAGAACGCGAGCGTCGCGCGCGTCGGGTCGAGCACCTGCTCCGGCGTCCCCCATCCGGTGCTCGGCCGCTGCTGGAACAGCCCGAGGGAGTCGCGGTCGCCATAGCGGACATTGCGGAGGCCGGATTCCTGTGCGGCGGCGGCGAGAGCGATGACGATGCCCTGGTCCGGAACGCCCTGCTGGCGGCCGATGCGGATGATCAGCTGGGCATTCGCGCGCATCTCGTCGGTGAGGGCGACCACCTGACCGGCGGACGCGGTCGGCAGCGGTGCCGGCGCGGCGACGGGCGCCGGAGCGGCGACGGGCGCCGGTGCCGGTGCCGGTGCCGGGGTGTTGAGCGCGGCGGTCGTCATGCCCGGGATGCGGATCTTCTGCCCGGGGAAGATTAGGCTGGACGTGCTCAGGCCGTTCGCGGCGAGCACCGCGCGGGTGGTGACGCCGAAACGGCCGGCGATGCCGCTGATCGTGTCGCCGCGCACCACGGAGTACACCGTGGCGGCGGGAGCCGGCGCGGGAGCCGCGGGGGCGGGAGCCGGGGCCGGCGCGGCCGCGGGTGCGGCCTGCGCGAGGGCGAGCACCTGGCCCGGGAAGATGAGGCTCTTCCAGCTGAGGCCGTTCATCGCGAGGACGGCTGCTGTCGAGAGTCCGAAACGGGCCGCGATGCCGGAGATGGTGTCGCCCGACTGCACGCGGTAGGTCGCGGGTGCTGCCGCGACGGAGGTGAGCGGAGCGGACGTGCTCGACGTCGATCCGCTGGGCGTCATCCCGATGGTGCTGCCGAGCGCCGCGCGCTCGAGAGGACTGATCTCGCCGGTGTCGCCGGAGTGGTCGGTCGCGCGGTCCTCCTGGGGCGCCGCCTGTGCGGGCGTGACCAGGTTCAGGGTCACCGCGAGCGAGCTCGCGACCGCGATCGGGACGGTGCCCAGGATGCTGCGCGATCTGCCGGTGTCTGCCAGAGCCATGTGACCCCCTCTTCGAGTGACACGTCGCCCATCACGCTGACACACAAGGAGAGAGGAGTCAACAGGAGTGACGGATGTGACACGGGTTTACATGATCGTAACAATTACTCCCGCTTCTCGCCGGACGGCAATCCGTGGCACGCTGGTGGGGTGACCGAGCACGTCCAGACCACCGAGTGGTTGACCGTACCCGACCTCGTCGAGCTGATGGGACTGAGCGTGAGCCGCGTCCGTCGGCTCATCGAGGACCGCCACCTGGGAGCCAAGCGCGTCGACGGCGTGCTCAAGGTGCCCGCGTCCTTCCTCAAGGACGGCCAGCCGCTCAGCGAGCTGCGGGGAACCCTGATCGTCCTGGCGGACGACGGCTTCAGCGACGACGAGTCCGTGGATTGGCTGCTGACGGAGGAGGAGAGCCTCGGCACATCGCCGATCGAGGCTCTGCGCGCCGGCCGCAAGGCCGAGGTGCGCCGCGTGGCCCAAGCGCTGGCCTGAATCGCTCCAGGCTCGCGATGGGGCCTATGCGCTCCGGCGCGTGACCGCGATCGCGAGCTCGCGGAGCTGGCCCTTCGCGGCTGCCCCGAGCGGTGCTGCATCCAGCGCGTCAATGGCGCGCGCGACGTTGTCGGCGATCATCCGCTCCACCGTGTCGACGGCCCCGGACTCCCGGATGGTCAGCTGCATCGTCCGGATCTGCTCCGGCGTGAGCTCCGGGTCGCCGAGCAGCTCGTCCAGCGCGGCACGCGCTCCTGACGGGATGGCCTGGCGCGTGAGCGCGATGAGGACTGTCCGCTTGCCCTCCCGGAGGTCGTCTCCACTGGGCTTCCCCGTCACATCGGCGTCTCCGAAGACACCGAGCAGGTCGTCGCGCAGCTGGTAGGCGATGCCGAGGGGGAGCCCGAACGCCCGGAGCGACTCCAGCTGACCCACGGTCGCTCCCGCCAGGCTCGCTCCGATGAGCAGAGGGGACTCGATCGAGTACTTGGCCGACTTGTAGACGATGACGCGCTCGGCGCGCTCCAGCTGCTCCGAGTCGGGGCGGCCCGACCAGCCGATCTCCTCGAAGATGTCGAGGTACTGGCCCGCCGTGACGTCGATCCGCATCCGGTTGAACTCGGCTCGCGTCGCCCGCCGCGCCGGGGCGCTCACCAGCTGGGCGAGCCCCTCGTCGAACAGCTCGTCGCTGAGGATGAGCAGCAGGTCGCCGAGGAGGGTCGCCGCGCCCGTGCCGAACGTGGCGCCGGAGCCACCCCATCCCTCGCTCAGGTGGAGGTGCTCGAAGCGCTTGTGGGCGGCGGGCTTGCCGCGCCGGGTGTCCGAGTTGTCGATCAGGTCGTCGTGGACCAGCGCGGCGGCGTGGAACAGCTCGAGGGCGCTGGCGACGGAGACCACGGCGTCGAGGGCGCCGCCGGCCGTGACCGCGCCGCTGTCCGACTCGTCGTCGCCCTCGTCTCCCGCGGTGCGGACGGCCTGCCATCCCCAGAAGCAGAACAGGGCGCGGAAGCGCTTGCCGCCGCTGAGAAATTCCCTTGAGAACGCCGCTACGGGAGAGAGCTCATCGGCGATCGAGACGAGAATGGAGGCACGCGCATCGAAGAATCCATCGATTCTTGACTGGATGAGGTCGACGAATCGGATGCTTTCAGACACACGCCTAGCCTAGCCAGACACGTGAGGTCTAGAATCGACCTCACTGAAGCCTCGAACCCGCGAGAAAGAGGGGGAATCGGATGCCGCTTTCGGAACATGAGCAGCGCCTCCTCGAAGAGATGGAACGCAGTCTCTATCAGAACGACGCAGACTTCGTCGCGAAGGTCGGGGGCAAGCGGGCACGTCCCGCCTACCGGTCGATCGTGCTCGGCATCCTGCTCGCCGTCGTCGGCGTCGGCGTGCTGATCGCCGGCGTCTACTACCAGCAGCCGATCGTCGGCGTCCTGGGCTTCGTGGTGATGTTCGCGGGTGTCCTCGTGGCCATCGCGCCGGGCAAGCGCGTCGCGGTCGAGCCGGGCGCCGCCGAGCCGAAGAAGGCGAAGGCGCGTGGCGGTCAGACGGGCTTCATGGACCGCATGAACGACCGCTGGGACAAGCGCAACGACGGCGGCGAGGGCTAACCCTCCACTCCGCTCCACCCGTTCTTCGACGAAGGGCCGATCTTCTGATCGGCCCTTTTCTGTTGCTCCTGGGACTCCCCATGCGCTCCACTTTCCTCCACCAGCTACTTCCGCGTGTTTTCGGGCTTCGGCGTACCCATTTCGGGGCAATCTGTCCTCAATGCGAGATTTTGTGGATGGAAGTGGAGTAAAGTGGAGCCACACCGCAACCTGGGCCAGGAGAGTGGGGGTGGCAGCCGATGTTCCTCGGTACGCACGCCCCCAAGCTGGACGAGAAGGGGCGCATCATCCTGCCGGCAAAATTCCGGGATGAGCTCGCGTCCGGCCTCGTCCTCACCCGCGGCCAGGAGCACTGCGTCTACGTCTTCTCGCAGCGCGAGTTCGAATCGCTCCACGAGAAGATCCGCCAGGCGCCGGTGACGAGCAAGCAGGCCCGTGACTACCTGCGCGTCTTCCTCTCGGGGGCGAGCGCAGAGGTCCCGGACAAGCAGAACCGGGTGACCATCCCGTCCGCGCTCCGCTCGTATGCGGGACTCGATCGCGACCTGGTCGTGATCGGCGCGGGCAGCCGCGCGGAGATCTGGGACGCCCAGGCCTGGGAGACCTACCTGGCCGAACAGGAAGCAGCATTCGCGAACACGGAGGAGGAGGTGATCCCGGGACTCTTCTGAGCCCGCGTCCCTGGCGCCGGACTCCCAGCCATACGCCCTGACACCACTTCCCCGGTGCCAGGTCGGAATGGATGGGGATCCGGAATCAGGGGCAGGCGGCCCGTCCCGATCGACCATGACCGACTCCGAAGACACCTCCCGCATCCACACTCCGGTCCTCCTGGAGCGCTGCATCGAGCTGCTCGGCCCCGCGCTGACGCGGCCCGGCGCCGTCTTCGTCGATGCGACGCTCGGGATGGGCGGCCACTCCGCCGGCATCCTCGAGCGATTTCCCGACGTCACCCTGGTCGGGCTCGACCGCGACCCCGAGGCCCTGGCGATCGCGGGGGAGCGCCTGGAGCGTTTCGGTAACCGCGTGCACCTCGTCCACACGGTGTACGACGGCATCCGCGAGGCCATCGAGGGGCTCGGCTTCGACGCGGTCGACGGCGTGCTGTTCGACCTCGGCGTCTCCTCCCTCCAGCTCGACCGGGTGGAGCGGGGCTTCTCCTACTCGAAGGACGCGCCGCTCGACATGCGGATGGACGGCACGAGCGAGCTCACCGCCGCGACCGTCCTCGCGGAGTACTCCGAGTCCGACCTCCGGCGCATCTTCCGCGAGTACGGCGAAGAGAAGCTGGCGGGGCGCTACGCCTCCCGGATCGTGGAGTCGCGCGAGCGCGAGCCGCTCGTTCGCTCCGGCCAGCTGGTCGACCTGATCATCAAGGCGACGCCGGTGGCCCTGCAGCGGCAGGGGCATCCCGCCAAACGCGTCTTCCAGGCCCTGCGCATCGAGGTCAACCAGGAGCTGGCGGTGCTGCAGCGGGCGATCCCCGCGGCCATCGACGCGCTGTCGGTGGGCGGCCGGATCGTCGTGGAGGCGTATCAGTCGCTCGAGGACCGCATCGTGAAGCGCGAGCTGCAGGCCCGCTCCACGTCGAGTGCTCCCGCAGGGCTGCCCGTCGAACTTCCCGAGCACCGGCCGGAGCTGAAGCTCCTCATCCGCGGTGCGGAGCTGGCCGACGACGACGAGAAGGCCGCCAACCCGAGGGCCACCCCGGTGCGCCTGCGGGCGGCCGAGCGGGTGCGCCCGGCGAGTGGCGCATCCACCAGCAAGGACGAGACGAGGAGGCGTTCGTGAGCGGCAATCTGGCAGAGGCGGCCCCGGTCATCGGGCGCAGGCCGACAGCGGCACGGCGTCCGGCGGCGCTGTGGCGCGGCGGCGCCCTCCCCGCACCGGTGGAGGAGCCGAAGCGGACGCACCTCGAGGTCGTCCCGACCCGGTCGCAGCGGCGGGCACGTCCGCGGGCCCTGTACGCGGGGATCGCGGTCGCCACGCTGCTGGCGGTCGTCGTTGCGCAGCTCCTCCTCAGCATCGGGATCTCGCAGGGCGCCTACCAGCTGCAGACGCTGGAGTCGAAGCAGACCGAGCTCCAGCGTTCGTATCAGGCGGTGTCGCAGGACCTCAACCGGGTCGCCTCGCCGCAGAACCTCGCCGCCAACGCCAACGCGCTCGGAATGGTCAGCAACAGCAACCCCGCGTACCTGCGCCTGTCCGACGGAGCGGTGCTGGGCGCGCCGCTCCCGGCGAGCGGGGCGGCGGGCACGGTCACCGGCACGCAGGGCAATCTCGTGCCGAACTCGCTGCTCGCGGGCGTCTCCCTGGTGACGCAGCCGCAGCAGACGGCGAATCCGTCCACAGCGGCGGGGCAGGCTGGGAATTCCACAACTTCGGGTGGGGCTACCGGCTCCGGTGCCACGCCGACCGTACCGTTGCAGGGAGCGTTGCCGACTCCGGTGACGCACTGACGACGGGACGGATGCGGGGCATGGTCAGCAAGAAGATGCTGCGGCGGCGGACCGCCGTGACGGTCCTCGCCGTCGCGGCGACCGTCGGCATCCTGGGCGCCAAGCTGGTCGACATCCAGGTGGTCCGGGCGGATGCGCTGCAGCGGCAGTCGGTGACCGCCAAAGAGGTGTCGACGCCGCTGCTGGGCAACCGCGGCGACATCATCGACACCGACGGCACGGTGCTGGCCACCACGATCTACACGTACACGGCAGCGGCCTCGCCGAAGGATGCGATCGCCGGCGGGCGGGCGAAGATGGTCGAAGCCGCCGCGAAGATCGGTGCGATCACCGGCCAGGGCGGCGATGCGGTCGTCGCGCTCCTCGATGCGGCCCTCAAAGAGAATCCGAAGTCGCAGTACGTCCTCATCAAGGCCGGTATGGATGTCGGGACGTTCGACAAGCTCGACAAGCTCCCGTACCCGTGGCTCACCTTCACCAAGAAGCAGGCGCGCAGCTACCCGAACGGCGCCGTCGCCGGCAACCTGCTCGGCTACCTCTCGCAGGGCGGCGACGCGGGGCTGGAGGCCAGCGAGAACGGCTGTCTGGCAGGGGAGAACGGCGAGGAGACCTACCAGCGCGGGGCCGACGGCGTCGCCATCCCCGGCAGTACCGTCGTGCAGAAGCAGGCGAAGGACGGCGGCACGCTCAAGCTGACCATCGACTCGGACCTCCAGTGGTTCGCGCAGCAGACCCTGGCGCAGCAGGTCGCCGCGACCGGGTCCAAGTTCGGCTTCGTGACCGTGGCGGAGGCGAAGACCGGCAAGATCAAGGCGATCGCGCAGGTGCCGTCGCTCGACCCCAACAACATCGATGCGACGGATCCGTCGTTCTGGCGGCTCCAGCCGCTCACCGACCCGCGGGAGCCCGGCTCGACCTTCAAGGCGCTGACGGCCGCGATGCTCATCGACCAGGGCAAGGCGACGCCGACCTCGCAGGTGCTCGCCCCGTACTCCTGGCAGTCCGGCAACGGGGCCGACCTGCACGACTCGGGATTCCACGCACCGCTCCGGCTCACCCTGACCGGCGTGCTCATGATGTCGTCGAACACCGGCATGTCGCAGCTGGGCCGCGCGCTCAGCGACCAGACGCGGTACGACTACCTGAAGAAGTTCGGGATCGGCGATCCGACCGGTCTGCCGTACCCCGACGAGTCCGCCGGCGAGCTCCACCCGGTCAAGGACTGGGACGACCAGACCAAGTACGCGACGATGTTCGGCCAGGGCGTCTCGGCGACCCAGCTGCAGATGGTCGGGGCGTACCAGGCGCTCGCCAACGGCGGCACCCGCATCCCGCTGTCGCTGGTCGAGGGATGCGAGCACCCGGACGGCTCGGTCACGGACATCCCGAACAGCAAGCCGACGCCGGTCGTCTCCGCCCAGGCGGCGGCCACGACGCTCGGGATGATGGAGTCCGTCGTCACCGACGGCGAGCTCAAGAAGCAGCTGCAGATCCCCGGGTACCGCATCGCCGCGAAGACCGGAACGGCCCAGCAGCCGGACGGCAAAGGCGGGTACCTGCCGTCGTACTACGTGTCGGTCATGGGCGTCGCGCCGGTGGACGATCCGCAGTACGTCGTTTCGGTCAACCTCGGGTTCCCGACTACCATTACTTCGTCGGCAGCCGCCGCTCCGCTGTTCCACACGATCATGAGTCAGGTGCTGAAGACCTACCGGGTGAAGCCCTCCACGTCGAGCCCGGCGGACTATCCGCCCTACTACTAGAAACAGCGTCAACGGAAAGTGAGCCACGTGACAGGACCGGCGCCCTCTTCACTGCGCCCCGAGCATCCCGTCGCCCGCCCGCTCGCCCAGCTGGTAGCGGAGTTCGGGCTGGAATGCCGCGGCGACCTCGACGGGGTCGAGGTGACCGGTGCGGCTCTCGCGAGCTCCGCCGTCGAACCCGGTGACCTCTACGTCGGCGTACCCGGCCGCAACGCCCACGGCGCGACGTACGCGACCGCCGCGGCGGAGGCGGGAGCCGTCGCCGTGCTCACCGACGAGGAGGGTGCGGCCCTCGCGGCCGAGTCCGGCCTCCCGGTCATCGTCACGCCGGAGCCCCGGGCCGCGCTCGGCGCCGTCTCCGCCTGGATCTACCGCACCGACGAGAATTCGGCGACGCTGTTCGGCGTCACCGGCACCAACGGCAAGACCAGCGTCGTGTACCTGCTCAATGCCATCCTCGGGCAGCTCGGGGTCGTCTCCGGCCTCAGCTCGACGGCGGAGCGCCGCATCGGCGACACGGCGATCACGAGCAAGCTGACCACTCCCGAGGCGAGCGAGCTGCACGCGCTGCTGGCCCGGATGCGCGAGGAGGGCGTCCGCGCCGTCGCCATCGAGGTGTCGGCGCAGGCACTGACCCGCCACCGCGTCGACGGGATCGTGTTCGACGTCGTCGGCTTCACCAACCTCAGCCATGACCACCTCGACGACTACGCCGCGATGGACGACTACTTCGCGGCGAAGCTCGAGCTCTTCCAGCCCGACCGCGCCCGCCGCGGGGTCGTCACGGTCGACTCAGACTGGGGCCGCGCCCTGGTCGAGCAGTCGCGCATCCCGGTCGCCACGCTCTCCAGCTCGCCCGGGGCCGAATCCGAGTGGCTGCTCACCGTGCTCGAGGAGACGCTCACCCGCACCTCGTTCGCCCTCGAAGGCCCGGACGGACGCCGGCTGGAGACCAGCATCCCGCTGCTCGGCGCCTACAACGCGGCGAACGCGGCGCTCGCCATCGTCATGCTGGTCGAGTCGGGCTACGACCTCGACGCGATCGGAGCGGCACTGGAGCGCGACGGCGGGATCGACGCGTACATCCCGGGCCGCGCCGAGCGACTGTCGGGCGATCGCGGTCCCGTCGTCTTCATCGACTACGGCCACAGCCCCGATGCGTTCCTCTCGACCCTGAGCGCGCTGCGCAAGGTGACCGATGGCCGCATCGTCATGGTGTTCGGCGCCGACGGCGACCGCGACACCACGAAGCGCACCGACATGGGCGCCATCGCCGCCCGCGGGTCGGACGCCGTGGTCATCACCGACTTCCATCCGCGCTGGGAGGACCCGGCGAGCATTCGCGCCGCCCTCCTCGAGGGAGCGCGCAGCGCGGTCCCCGACCTCGAGCTGTACGAGGTGCCCGATCCGCGCGCCGCGTTCCGCACCGCGCTGTCCCTGGCGGACGAGGGCGATGTCGTCCTGTACGCCGGCCCCGGCCACGAGGACTACCAGGAGGTCGCCGGCCAGCGTCTGCCGTACTCGGCCCGTGACGACGTGCGCCTCGCGCTGCGAGAGGCCGGGTGGCTGTAGATGATCGCCCTCACCCTGGCCGAGATCGCCGAGGCCACCCGCGGCACCCTGCTGCTCGACGGCACCCACGTCTCCCCGGAGACGGTCGTCTCCGGGCTGTCCACGACCGACTCGCGCGAGGTCGTGCCCGGCAGCATCTTCTTCGCGAAGCCGGGGGAGGTGACCGACGGCCACCTCTTCGCCCCGCAGGCGGTCGAGGCGGGCGCCGCGCTCGTCGTCGTCGACCATCCACTCGAGCTGCCCGTCCCGCAGCTGCTGGTTGAGGACACCGTGGTCGCCCTCGGCGACCTCGCCACCGAGGTCATCGCCCGGGTCCGGGCGCTCGGACTGCTCAAGATCGTCGGCATCACCGGGTCCAACGGCAAGACCACGACGAAGAACCTGCTCCGCGCCGTGCTCGAGCAGGTCGGACCGACGATCGCGCCGCGCGCCTCCTTCAACAACGAGGTCGGCGCACCCGTGACCATGCTCCAGGTGACCGAGGAGACGCAGTTCCTCGTCGCCGAGATGGGCGCGAGCGGAATCGGCGAGATCGCCCGCCTGGTGCGCATGGCGCGCCCGGACGTCGGAGTCGTCCTCAAGGTCGGCCTCGCGCACGCCGGCGAGTTCGGCGGCATCGAGAAGACCCTGCAGGCGAAGACCGAGATGGTCACCGACCTGCTGGAGTCGGACGTCGCCGTGCTGAACATGGACGATCCGCGCGTCGCCACGATGTCGGATAAGACCGTCGCCCGCGTGCTCTGGTTCGGCCTGGACGAGCGCGCCGACGTGCGCGCGACCGACGTCGTCTCCGACCGGCGGGGCACGTCGTTCACGCTTCACCTCCCGCCGCGCAACGGGACCGACGGTCCCGGCTCCGAGGCGCAGTCGCGCCCGGTGCGGTTCCAGGTGCTCGGCGAGCACCACGTCATGAACGCCCTGGCCGCCGCGGCGTCCGCGTACGTGCTCGACGTCGACATCGACACCATCGTCTCCGCCCTCCAGACCGTGAAGACGGCCGAGCGGTGGCGGATGGAGGTCATGGGCGGCAGCGACGTGACGATCATCAACGACGCCTACAACGCGAGCCCGGACTCCATGGCCGCAGCGCTCAAGACCCTCGCGCAGATCGCCGAACCGGACGGCCGCACCATCGCCGTCCTGGGTGAGATGAGCGAGCTGGGGGAGGTCTCCGGTGAGGAGCACGACCGCATCGGTCTGCTCGCCGTCCGGCTCGGCATCGACCAGCTGGTGATCGTCGGACCGGCGGCGCGCCGGATGCACATCTCGGCGATCAACGAGGGCTCCTGGGACGGCGAATCCCTGTACTTCGACACGCAGGACGCCGCGTTCGAGCACCTGCGAGGTGCCCTGCGCCCGGGTGACACGGTCCTCGTGAAGTCCTCCAACTCGGCCGGGCTGCGCATCCTGGGCGACCGGCTAGGAGAATCGTTCTCGTGAGAGCCCTGCTGACATCCGGTGCGCTGTCGATGGCGTTCACGCTCTTCCTGACCCCGCTCTTCATCCGGCTCTTCCGCCGGCTGCAGTGGGGACAGTTCATCCGCGACGACGGACCGCAGAGCCACCACGCCAAGCGCGGCACCGCGACCATGGGCGGCATCGTCGTCATCCTCGGCACGCTGTTCGGCTACTTCACGGCCCTCCTGCTGACGGGCGACGAGACGAGCGTCTCTGCGCTCCTCGTGCTGTTCCTCATGGTCGGTCTGGGCGTGGTCGGGTTCATCGACGACTTCCTGAAGACCCGGCGCGAGCGCAGCCTCGGGCTCACCGGCTGGGCCAAGGTGGCCGGCCAGGTCATCGTCGCGACCGTCTGGGCGTTCCTCGCGATCCGCTTCCCGAACGGCAACGGCTACACGCCCGCGACGATGACGGTGTCCTTCATCCGCGACCTGCCGGCGATCGACTTCGGCGAGATCACCCGGTACGGCGCCATCGGCGTGATCGTCGGCTACGGCCTCTACCTGATCTGGATCAACTTCCTGGTCGCGGCGACCTCGAACGGCGTGAACGTCACGGACGGCCTCGACGGGCTCGCCTCCGGCGCGTCCATCCTCGCGATCGGCGCCTACATCATCATCGGCTTCTGGCAGTCGATCCAGTCGTGCGCGAGCATCAACCTGAACCCCGAGAACGTCGCGAAATGCTACGACGTGCGCGATCCGTTCGACCTCGCGATCGTCGCGACAGCGATCGTCGGCGCGGTCGTCGGCTTCCTCTGGTGGAACACCTCGCCCGCACAGATCTTCCTCGGCGACACCGGCTCGCTGGCGCTCGGCGGCGCGGTCGCGGCCCTCGCCATCCTGAGCCGCACCGAGCTGCTGCTCATCCTCATCGGCGGCATCTTCGTCATCGAGGCCGGGTCGGTGATCGTGCAGCGGGCGTACTTCAAGCTCACGCACGGCAAACGCATCTTCCTGATGAGCCCGATCCATCATCACTTCGAGCTGAAGGGATGGGCGGAGGTGACGGTCGTCGTGCGGTTCTGGATCATCGGCGGACTGCTCGTCGCCGCCGGCGTCGGGTCCTTCTACCTGGAGTGGCTGGCGACGTGACCGATTCCGACGACACCGCCCGCGCGGGCGACGCCCTGGCGGAGCGCCTGGCCGCTCTGACCAGCTGGCACCACGACTGGAGCGGCCTGCGGGTTGCGGTGTACGGCCTGGGCGTCACCGGCTTCTCGGTCGCGGACACGCTCGCCGAGCTGGGTGCCGACGTGCTGGTCGTCGCGGCGAAGGCCGACGACGAGCGGCGGATGCTGCTGGAGGTCATCGGCGCCGAGCTCCTCGAGGAGCCCGACCTCACCGCGCCGCCGGAGCGTCTCGTCGCGTTCGACCCCCAACTGGTCATCGCGTCGCCGGGCTTCCACTGGGATCACCCCCTGCTGCTGTGGGCGGAGGAGCGCGGCACGGCCGTGTGGGGCGACATCGAGCTCGCCTGGCGTCTGCGCGACAAGGTCGCCCGTCCCGACGGAGCCGAGGGCCCTGCCGACTGGATCTGCGTCACCGGCACCAACGGCAAGACGACCACCGTGCAGCTCACGGCGACGATGATCCTCGCCGGAGGCAACCGCGTCGCACCGTGCGGCAACATCGGCGTCCCGGTCCTCGACGCCATCCGCGATCCCGAGGGATTCGACGTGCTCGTGGTCGAGCTCTCCAGCTACCAGCTGCACTGGGTCAACCGGAACGCGGGCGGCGAGCTGTCGCCGTTCTCGGCGGCGTGCCTCAACATCGCCGACGACCACCTCGACTGGCACGGGTCGCTCGAGGCGTACATCGCCGCCAAAGCGAAGGTGTACGACAACACCCGCGTCGCCTGCGTCTACAACAAGGCCGACGAGAACACCCTGCACATGGTGGAGGAGGCGGAGGTCACCGAGGGCGCACGCGCCATCGGCTTCGGCCTCGGCGTGCCCGGCCCGAGCGACTTCGGGATCGTGGACGGCATCCTCTGCGACCGCGCCTTCCTCGACGACCGTGCGAACGCGGCGCTCGAGCTGACCACTCTCGACGAACTGCAGGAGGCCGGGCTCTCGGCGCCGCACGTCGTCGCGAACATCCTCGCCGCCAGCGCGCTCGCGCGGTCGTACGGGGTCGCTCCGCAGGTCATCCGCGACGTCCTGACGGCCTTCCGGCTCGATGCCCACCGCATCGAGCTGGTGCGCGTCCAGGCCGGAGTGAACTGGGTGGACGACTCCAAGGCGACGAACCCGCACGCGGCCGACGCCTCCCTCCGCGCCTACCCGTCGGTGGTGTGGCTGGTCGGCGGCCTGCTCAAGGGCGTCGACGTGGATGCGCTGGTCGGCCGGCACGTCGGGCGCCTTCGCGGCGCGGTGCTGATCGGCGTCGACCGGGAGCCGCTCCTCGCCGCATTCCGACGACACGCGCCGGACCTTCCGGTGCTGGAGGTCGTCGCCGACGAGACTGAAGAGGTCATGCCGACGGCGGTTCGGCTGGCCGGTGATCTCGCGCACGAAGGAGACACCGTGCTGCTCGCTCCGGCGGCGGCATCGATGGACCAGTTCGCCGACTACGCAGAACGAGGCCGCCGCTTCCAGTCGGCCGTGAACGAGTACTTGGGAGGTGAGGCGGATGACGAGTCCGCCCCGCGTCCCGACGCGCAGGACTGAGCGCCCGACCGCCGCAGGCCAGAACGCCGCCCAGCCGGCGTCGCGCCCCAGCGCCGCCGCACGCATCGGCGCGCTGACCACGCGCATCCAGCTGGGCCGGGGGATGACCTCCGAGTCGGCCAACTACTTCCTCCTGCTCGGCATCACGCTGTTCATGGTCGTCTTCGGCCTCGTGATGGTGCTGTCCTCCTCGTCGGTCGAGGCCCACAACGACGACGACAACTTCTTCTCCCGCTTCTGGTCGCAGGGCGCGTACACGCTGGTCGGCCTCCCGCTGATGTTCCTCGTTTCCCGCATCCCGCGCGGGTTCTGGAAGAAGACGATCTGGTTCTTCCTCGGCGCCGCCTGCTTCCTGCAGCTGCTCGTGCTGCTCACTCCGCTGGGCGTCGAGATCGGCGGCAACCGCAACTGGCTGCGCATCGGCTCGGTCACGGCGCAGCCGTCGGAGGCGATCAAGCTCGCTCTCGTCGTCTGGCTGGGCGTCGTCCTCGCACGCAAACGGGATGTGCTCGACCAGTGGAAGCACGTCGCCGTCCCGGTCGTCCCCATCGCGGGAGGCGCGGTCGCGCTCGTGCTGCTCGGCGGCGACCTGGGCACGACCATGATCATGGCGGCGCTCATCCTCGGCGCCCTCTACTTCGCCGGCGTGCGCCTCCGCTACCTCCTCACCGGTGTCGTCGCCGTCGGCGCCCTCGCGGTCGTGGTCGCGCTGTCGAGCGCGAGCCGTGTCGGCCGCATCGCCGCCTACTTCGGCGGGACGAGCGTCGCGAACCCGGACGTGGACTGGCAGATCAAGAACGGCTTCTACGCGCTGGCCTCGGGCGGCGTCTTCGGTGTCGGGCTCGGAAACTCCCACTCCAAGTGGTCGTGGCTGCCGGCAGCGGACACCGACTTCATCTTCGCGATCATCGGCGAGGAGCTCGGTCTCATCGGCGCGGTGGTCGTGCTCCTGCTCTTCGTGATGCTCGCGGTCGTCTTCCTGCGCATCATCCACGCGTCGACCGACCCGTTCGCGCGGGTGACGACGGCGGCGATCATGGTGTGGCTGATCGGCCAGGCGTTCGTCAACATCGCCGTGGTGCTGGGGGTGATCCCGGTGCTCGGCGTCCCGCTCCCACTGATCTCTGCGGGAGGGACTGCGATGATCAGTTCCATGATCGCCATCGGAATCGTGCTGTCGTTCGCGCGGCAGTCGCACCGTGACTCCCTGGCCGCCTCCGAGACCGGTTCGGCGGGCCGCCGGGCATGACGCGGTACCTTCTCGCCGGCGGGGGCACCGCCGGCCACGTGAACCCCCTGCTCGCCGTCGCCGATCGTCTGCGCCGTGACCAACCGGATGCCGAGGTGCTGGTGCTCGGGACGAAGGAGGGACTCGAAGCGCGTCTGGTCCCGCAGCGCGGCTACGAGCTCGCGACCATCCCGAAGCTCCCGTTCCCGCGCCGCCCGAACGCGGCCGCGCTGCGCTTCCCGGGCGAGTACCGGCGCAGCATCGCGACCGTCCGCGCCCTGATCCGCGACCGCGGGATCGACGCCGTCGTCGGCTTCGGCGGCTATGCCGCGGCCCCGGCCTACTCGGCGGCCCGACGCGAGGGCGTCCCGCTCGTCCTGCACGAGGCGAACGCGCGGCCGGGTCTCGCGAACCGGCTCGGCGCCCGCTACACACCCTGGGTCGGCGCGGCGTTCGAGGGCACGCCACTGCCGCATCCCACCTTCGTCGGCATGCCGCTGCGGGTGGAGATCGAGGAGCTGGATGCGGCCGCCGCGCGCCCGCAGGCCGCGGCCGAGTTCGGGCTCGACCCCGAACGTCCGACGCTGCTCGTCACGGGCGGCTCCCTCGGCGCGCGCCGGATCAACCAGACCGTCTTCGCGCGCGCCGCCGAGCTGACGGCCGCCGGCTGGCAGGTGCTGCACATCCAGGGCGGCCGCGGTGAACTGACGGACCCCGGAATCGAGCACTACCGCCTGCTGGACTACTGCGACCGCATGGATCTCGCCTTCGCGCTGACCGACGTCGCGGTCGCGCGCGCGGGCGCCGCGACGGTGTGCGAGTTCGCCGCGCTGGGCATCCCGGCGGTGTACGTCCCCTTCCCGATCGGCAACGGCGAGCAGCGGTTCAACGCGGCCGGCGTCGTCGAGGCGGGCGGCGGCGTGCTCGTCGACGACGCGGCCTTCACCCCGGACTGGGTGGACGGCGAGCTGCTTCCGCTGCTGTCCGACCGCGCCCGCGTGGCCGAGATGGCGCGCCGGGCCGCGTCGGTCGGGGTCCGCGACGGCTCCGACCGGATGGTCGCCCTCATCCGCTCGGCCCTCTGACACGGCTGTGGGTCGCGCGGCTGTGGGTCGCAACACGCCGTTCCGGCGTGAGCATAACGGCGTGTTGCGACCCACAGACCGCTCGGTGAGCCTCGGGCCGATCCGCAGGGTCGCCGCGTAGCCTCATACTGGATGGAGTCCCTCTCGCGTAACCGAAAGCTGTACCTGTGACGATCAAGCCCGACCTGACCCTCGCCCTCCCGGAGGAGCTCGGAAAGCTCCACTTCGTCGGCATCGGCGGTTCCGGGATGAGCGGCATCGCCCGCCTGTTCCTCGAGGCCGGCTACACCGTGACCGGATCGGACGTGCGGCACTCCGCGAACATCGACACCCTGCGGAACCTCGGTGCGACGATCGCCATCGGCCACGACGCCGCGAACGTCGGCGACGCCGACACGCTGGTCGTCACCGGCGCCCTCTGGCAGGACAACCCGGAGTACCAGCTGGCACTCGAGAAGGGCCTGCCGGTGCTGCACCGGTCGCAGGCGCTCGCCTGGCTGATCAACCGTTCGCGGCTGGTCGCCGTGGCCGGCGCGCACGGCAAGACGACCTCCACCGGCATGATCATCACCGGGCTGCTGGGCCTCGGCGAGGACCCGAGCTTCGTGAACGGCGGCGTCATCGCCTCCCTCGGCACGAGCTCGAAGACCGGTACCGGCGAGCTCTTCGTGGTGGAGGCGGACGAGTCGGACGGCTCGTTCCTGCTCTACGACACGGCCGTCGCCCTGATCACCAACGTCGACCCCGACCACCTCGACCACTACGGATCGCTGGAGGCGTTCGAGGACGCCTTCGTGTCGTTCGCCCGCGAGGCGGACGAGTTCGTCGTCGTCTCGTCCGACGACGCGGGAGCCGTGCACGTGACCGGCCGACTGCGCGAGCAGGCGCCCGACAAGCGGATCGTCACGTTCGGTGAGGCGGAGGACGCGGACGTCCGCGTCCACTCCATCGTGACCGACGGCCCGGTGTCGTTCACCCTGCGCTACCAGGGCGAGGACTACTCCGCACGGCTGCGCGTGCCCGGGCGGCACAACGCCATCAACGCCGGCGGCGCCTTCGCCGTGCTGACCGGCCTCGGATTCGACCCGGCCGCCTCCCTCGCCGCCATCGCCGAGTTCGGCGGCACCGAGCGCCGCTTCGAGCTGCACGGCACGGTGGGAGGCGTCAGCGTCTACGACGACTACGCCCACCACCCGACCGAGGTCGCCGCCGCGCTCTCCGCCGCCCGCACGGTCGTCGGAGACGGGCGCATCATCGCGGTCCACCAGCCGCACCTGTACAGCCGGACGCGTCTGTTCGCCCAGGAGTTCGCCGAGACGCTCGAGCGCTACGCCGACGAGACCGTCGTGCTCGACGTGTACGGAGCGCGCGAAGACCCGGAGCCCGGCGTGACGGGAGCGCTCGTCGCCGATCGCTTCGAGCATCCCGAGCGCGTGGCCTTCATCGCCGACTGGCAGCAGGCCGCCGACCACACCGCTCAGATCGCCCGGGAGGGCGACTTCGTGATCACCCTCGGCTGCGGCGACGTCTACCGCATCGTGCCCCAGCTGCTCGACTCGCTGCGCCGGGAGCACCCGGACGCCGCCGGCGTGTAGCGGGCCGCTCGGTGAAGCGTCCCCAGGGTTTCGACCGGCAGGAGGTGCCGGCGTCCGCGCCCGCTCCGCTGCGGCACGAGCCGGAGGCGCGCGACGAGCAGCGGCGGGAGGCTGCGCCCGCGCGCGGCGTCGGCACGGTGACCGAACCCATCCCGGTGATCGCCGATCCATCTGCCGCACAGGCCGCACCGGCGGCGCCGCCCGCCGAAGCCGAACCGGTCCGCACTCCGCGCACCGAAACCTCGACGGACACGTCCCCGTACTCCCGGCTCCCCACCAACCGGGAGATCGACAAGGCGCTGCGGGCGGCCCGCCGCGAGCGCAAACGGCTCGAGCGCGGCGAGGTGCGCCGCTTCACCAAGCGGTCGCGACGCCGTCGCATCATGTGGCTGGCCGCGGCCGCCGTCGTGGCGGGGCTCGTGCTCTCCGTCGCGCTCATCGCGTACTCGCCGCTGCTCGCGCTGAAGCACATCCAGGTGACCGGCACCTCCCGCCTGGACGCGAAGGCCGTCGAGAAGAAGCTCTCGGACCAGTTGGGCACCCCGCTGCCGCTGCTCGACCAGGCGGGCATCTCGAGCGACCTGGCCGCGTTCCCGCTCATCCGCAGCTACACGGTGGAGAGCCACCCGCCCGACTCGATCATCGTGCGCGTGGTGGAGCGGCAGCCGGTCGGCGTCATCCAGCGGGGGGCCGCGTACACGCTGGTGGACGCCGCGAAGGTGCCGATCTCGAGCAGCGAGAAGCGGCCGGACGGCTACCCGCTGATCGCGGCGAGCGGCGGGGCGGCCGACGTGGATGCCGACTCCGGGTTCGCCGCGGCGGCCAGCGTGCTGAGCGCCCTCCCGGCGGACGTGCTGGCGCAGGTCGACACCATCGCCGCCAAGACGAAGGACGACGTGAGCTTCACCCTCCGGGGCAACGGTGCGACCGTGGTCTGGGGGAGCGCGGAGGACTCGTCGCTGAAGGCGGCGGACCTGGGCGCGCTGCTGAAGAGCGCGCCGGGATCGTCGCGGTACGACGTCTCCTCGCCCCACAGTGTGACGACGGGATGACCGGGTTGGGCACGACTTTTCCGACACGCCTGACCGGATACCGGGGCGGCGGCCCGGCCCACCTAACGTCGGATCGAGAATTGCATACTCAGCAAGACTTTAAGCCTCAGCTAGAGGTTGAAGGTTCCAGTGGAGGCCGGACGTGACAGCACAACAGAACTACCTCGCCGTGATCAAGGTCGTCGGCATCGGCGGAGGCGGCGTCAACGCCGTCAACCGCATGATCGAGCTCGGCCTCCGCGGCGTCGAGTTCATCGCCATCAACACGGACGCCCAGGCGCTGCTGATGAGCGACGCCGACGTCAAGCTCGACGTCGGCCGTGAGATCACGCGCGGCCTCGGCGCCGGAGCGGACCCCGAGGTCGGCCGTCGCGCCGCCGAGGACCACGCGGAGGAGATCGAGGAGGCCCTCGCGGGCGCTGACATGGTCTTCGTCACCGCGGGCGAGGGCGGCGGCACCGGAACCGGTGGCGCACCCGTCGTCGCGCGCATCGCGAAGTCGATCGGCGCACTGACCATCGGTGTCGTCACCAAGCCGTTCTCCTTCGAAGGCAAGCGCCGCCAGCAGCAGGCCGAGGCCGGCGTGCAGCGCCTGAAGGAAGAGGTCGACACCCTCATCGTCGTGCCGAACGACCGGCTGCTGGAGATCAGCGACCGCGGCATCAGCATGCTGGAGGCGTTCTCCACCGCCGACCAGGTGCTCCTCGCCGGTGTCCAGGGCATCACCGATCTCATCACGACCCCCGGCCTCATCAACCTCGACTTCGCTGACGTCAAGTCGGTCATGCAGGGAGCCGGCTCCGCCCTCATGGGCATCGGCTCCTCGCGCGGCGCCGACCGGGCGATCAAGGCGGCGGAGCTGGCGGTGGCCTCCCCGCTGCTGGAGGCGTCCATCGACGGCGCCCACGGCGTCCTGCTCTCCATCCAGGGTGGATCGAACCTCGGCATCTTCGAGATCAACGACGCCGCCCGACTGGTGCAGGAGGCGGTGCACCCGGAGGCGAACATCATCTTCGGCGCGGTCATCGACGACACCCTCGGCGACGAGGTGCGCGTGACCGTGATCGCGGCCGGATTCGACGGCGGCGAGCCGAGCACACGGCCCGCCGCGGTGGATGCGCGCCGCGCCAGCTACATCGAGGCCGGCTCCGAGGAGTCGCAGGTGGCCTCCTCCGCCGAGGTGGAGGCGGGCGAGATCCCCGCGCCCGTGACCAACGACGCCTGGCACACCGGCGAGAGCCCCGTGACCGAGGCCGCCCAGCAGAAGGACCCGGCGTTCGACGACGAGAATGACGACCTCGACATCCCCGACTTCCTCAAGTAGTCCGCTGGCCGAGCGGCTCGCCGCGGTCCGGGAGGGCGTCGCCGACGCCGCCCGGGCCGCCGGCCGTTCGCCCGACGAGCTGACGACCATCGTCGTGACGAAGTTCCACCCTGCCTCGCTCGTCCGCGAGCTGGCCGAGCTCGGCGTCCGCGACGTGGGGGAGAACCGCCACCAGGAGGCGCAGGAGAAGGCGGCGGAGCTCGCCGACCTCGACCTCACGTGGCATTTCGTCGGCCAGCTGCAGAGCAAGAAGGCGCGGCAGGCGCGGCGCTACGCGTCCGTCATCCACTCGGTCGACCGGTTCTCGCTCGTCGACGCCCTCGCCGCGCGCGAGGGCGAGGGCGACCGCGATGTGGATGTGTTCGTCCAGCTGAACCTCACCGACGACCCCGCGCGCGGCGGTGTCGCCGACCGCGACCTCGAACCGCTGGTGGAGCACGTGCTCGCAGCGCCCGGGCTGAACCTGCTCGGCGTCATGGCCGTCGCCCCGCTCGGCGAGGCGCCCGCCAGTGCCTTCGAGCGTGTCCGTGCCGCCTCCGACCGCGTCCGTGCGCTCGCGCCGGAGGCCACGTCGATCTCCGCGGGGATGTCGCAGGACTACCGCGAAGCCATCGCGGCCGGCGCGACACACCTTCGGATCGGGACCGCCATTACCGGGAATCGGCCGGAGCTTCGTTAATCTCGAAACGAAGAGTTCGAAGTGCGTGGCGAGGCGTCGACGCGCAGGTCTGTACGGAGGAACCATGGCCAACCCGCTGAAGAAGACGATGGTCTACCTGGGCCTCGCCGACGAGGAACTGGAGTTCGAGGAGCAGCCGCAGGAGCAGGCTCATCACCAGCCGCGCCGCGAAGCACCGGTCCACACCCCGGCCCCGTCGCCGGTCCAGGCCGTCCCCCACCCCGCTCCGGTCGCTCCCGCGGCCGGTCGCGCTCCGGTCACGCCGCTGCGCAAGTCGTCCACCGCACGGAATGCATCGGTACAGGAAATGAACGAGATCCTCACGGTCCACCCCCGCCAGTACCGCGACGCCCAGGCGATCGCCGAGTCCTTCCGGGAGGGCATCCCGGTCATCATCAACCTCTCGCAGATGAGCGAGGGCGACGCCCGCCGCCTCATCGACTTCGCCAGCGGCCTCTCGCAGGGCCTCTACGGCAAGATCGAGCGGGTCACCCCGAAGGTGTTCCTGCTGTCGCCCAGCCACGTCGTCGTCTCGGGCGAGCACGGCGGCCAGGACGCCGAGGTCGACGCCTCCTTCTTCGCCCAGGCCTGAACCTGCGGGCTCCGGCCCGTCGACGCTCCAAGCGCACCGCCTCCCTCGTCGTCCATTGCGGACGCTCAGGGGACGCGGTGCGCTTTCCTCCATACTGGGAGGGTGTTTGTCGTCTCCCTCATCGCGACCGTCCTCTACTATGCGTTGCTGCTCTACTTCTTCGCCCTCTGGGCCCGGTTCGTGCTCGATCTGGTGCGCGTCTTCGCACGCCAGTGGCGCCCGCGCGGTTTCGGTCTGGTGCTCGCAGAGTCGACGTACGTCGTGACCGACCCGCCGATCCGCTTCTTCCGGCGGATCATCCCGCGCGTCTCGATGGGCCCGGTGGCGATCGACTTCGGCTGGAGCCTCACCATGCTCGTGGTGATCATCGGCTTGTACGTGACCCTGGGATTCCGCTGAGCGTCGGTCCACGGTTCGGGGGAGGGCCCGTTGTATCGTTGACGAGCCGACGCGCCGGACAGGCGCTGGAGTGCGCGACTCCCGCCCGCTTTGCTAGCGTTGGCTGAACGCGTTTCTGTTCCAATTTCACGATCTAAGGTGGCTTGCCATGGCGCTGACTCCGGAAGATGTAGTCAACAAGCGGTTCCAGCCGACGAAGTTCCGCGAGGGCTACGACCAGGACGAGGTCGACGACTTCCTCGATGAGGTCGTCGTCGAGCTGCGTCGCCTGAACCAGGAGAACGAGGAGCTCAAGCAGCGCCTCGTGGCGGCCGACTCGCGGATCGCCGAGCTGCAGCGCAGCGCCGGCCAGGGCGGTGCCGCCCCGGTCGCCGCCGCAGCGCCGCAGGCGGCCGACAACGGCGAGGCCGAGCGCCTCCAGCGCGAGAACGAGGAGCTCAAGCAGCGCCTCGCGCAGGCCCAGCAGGAGGCCGCGCAGGCGAAGCAGCAGGCCGAGCAGCAGGCGCAGGCCGCTCCCGCCTACCAGGCGCCCGCGGACGACGCGAACGATCCCAACGCCACCAACAACCTGCTCCAGCTCGCCCGCCGTCTCCACGAGGAGCACGTGCGCGAGGGTGTCGAGAAGCGCGACCAGCTCATCGCCGAGGGTCACGCGACCGCAGCCCGGATCGTCGCAGAGGCAGAGTCGAAGCAGCGCGCGCAGATCAGCGCCCTCGACCAGGAGCGCACCGGCCTCGAGCGCCGCATCGACGAACTGCGGACGTTCGAGCGCGACTACCGCAAGGGCCTCAAGAGCTACATCGAAGGTCAGCTCCGCGACCTCGACGCTCCGGTGCAGGGCGGCGGCGCGCAGCCCGGCGGTGCGTCAGGCAGCCGTTCCGCGGCTCCCGTGAGCGCGAGCGGCTCTGTCCCGGCGCCGGTCCCCGCGGGCGGCTCCGACGACTCCGGCCAGGGGCAGCAGCCCCCGGCGTTCCCCGGCTTTGGAGGCTAGTCCCTCCCGGTCCAAGGTCAGCATCAGGGCCTTGGCGGTCCTGGCGGTGGTCGCGCTGTGCGTGTACCTCGTCGATCAGATCGCCAAGGTCCTGGTCGTCTCGAACCTGTACGAGGGCCAGCAGATCGAGGTCCTGGGGCAACTGCTCCAGTTCCATTTCGTCAAGAACGCCGGCGCGGCCTTCTCCATCGGCAGCGGCTCGACGTGGATCTTCTCCATCGTCGGGGTCGGCGTCCTCGGCTTCGTCATCTGGTACGCCCCGCGCATCCGCTCCACCGCCTGGGCCGTGCTGTTCGGCCTGCTGCTGGGCGGCCTGCTCGGCAACCTGACCGACCGGCTGTTCCGGGAGCCCGGCTTCGGGGTCGGCCATGTGGTCGACTTCCTGCAGATCCCTCTGCTGCCGGCGATCTTCAACCTGGCAGACGTCGCCATCGTGTCGAGCATGGCGTTGTTCCTCATCCTCACCCTCCGCGGGGTCGGCCTCGACGGCCGTCACACCCATGACGATGACGAGGATGAGGCGGATGCGGATGACGTGGACGCGGATGCTGCTGCTGATGCAGACGCAGCGGCCGCCGACACCGCTCGCCCCGCGCCCGAACCACGCGACGACAAACCGCAGGCCTAGATGGAGTCGCGCAGCTTCCCCGTCCCGGACGGCCTGGAGGGCTCGCGGGTCGATGCGGGTCTCGCCAAGCTCCTCGGGTTCTCCCGCAGCTTCGCGGCCGAGATCGCCGAGGCCGGCGGCGTCACCGTCGACGGCCGTGAGGCGGGCAAGTCGGACCGGCTCTCCGCAGGTTCCTGGCTCGAGGTGTCGTGGCAACCGAAGTCCGACGTCGAGATCGTGCCGATCGCCGTCCCCGAGCTGACGATCGTCCACGACGACGACGACATCGTGGTCATCGACAAGCCCGTCGGCGTCGCTGCGCACCCCTCCGTCGGCTGGGAGGGTCCGACCGTGCTCGGCGCCCTGGCCGCCGCGGGTTTCCGCATCTCCACCTCCGGCGCCGCCGAGCGTGCGGGCATCGTCCACCGTCTCGACGCGGGCACCAGCGGGCTCATGGTCGTCGCGAAGTCGGAGCACGCCTACACGGTGCTCAAGCGCGCCTTCCACGACCGCACGGTCGAGAAGATCTACCACGCGGTCGTCCAGGGGCACCCCGACCCGCTGACCGGAACCATCGACGCCCCGATCGGCCGGCATCCCCGCTCCGACTGGAAGTTCGCGGTCGTCGCCGGCGGCAAACCGTCCGTGACGCACTACGAGACCATCGAGGCCTTCCCCTCCGCCAGCCTGCTGGAGATCCACCTCGAGACCGGGCGCACGCACCAGATCCGCGTCCACATGGCCGCGCAGCGGCACCCGTGCGTGGGCGATGCGATGTACGGTGCCGACCCCGTCCTCAGTGCGAAGCTCGGCCTCAGCCGGCAGTGGCTGCACGCCGTCCAGCTCTCCTTCGACCACCCCGCGACGGGGGAGTGGGTCACCTTCACGACGACGTATCCGGCCGACCTGCAACACGCGCTGGACGTCCTCCGAGAGTCGTAGGTCCGACGTAGGCTGGTGTCACTCATGAGCGACTCCTTCGTCCACCTCCACGTCCACAGCGAGTACTCGATGCTCGACGGGGCTGCGCGCGTCAAACCCCTGGTGGAGTCCGCCGCCGCCCAGGGAATGCCCGGCGTCGCGATCACCGACCACGGCAACATGTTCGGCGCGTTCGACTTCTGGCGTACGGCGACCGACGCCGGGATCAAGCCGATCATCGGCACGGAGGCCTACCTCACGCCGGGCACGCACCGCTCCGACAAGACCCGGATCCGGTGGGGCGACGGCGGTGGCGACGACGTCTCCGGATCGGGCGCGTACACGCACATGACCCTCCTGGCAGCGACGACCGAAGGGATGCACAACCTCTTCCGGCTGTCGTCGTACGCCTCGATGGAGGGCTACTACTTCAAGCCGCGCATGGACCGCGAGCTGCTCAGCAAATACTCCAAGGGCATCATCGCGACGACCGGCTGCCCGTCCGGAGAGGTGCAGACCCGCCTGCGGCTGGGGCAGTACGAGGCGGCACGGGCCGCGGCGGCCGACTACCGCGACATCTTCGGCAAGGAGAACTTCTTCGCGGAGATCATGGACCACGGCCTCGGCATCGAGCGCCGGATCATGTCCGACCTCATCCGGCTGGCGAAAGACCTCGGCCTTCCGCTGGTGGCGACCAACGACCTCCACTACACGCACGCGGAAGACGCCAAGAGCCACGCAGCACTGCTCTGCGTGCAGTCCGGCTCGACCCTCGACGACCCGAACCGCTTCAAGTTCGACGCCGACGAGTTCTACCTGAAGACCCCGGAGCAGATGCGACAGCTGTTCCGCGACTACCCGGACGCCTGCGACAACACGCTCGCGATCGCCGAGCGGTGCGACGTGAAGTTCGACACCGCCGCCAACTACATGCCGCGCTTCCCGGTGCCCGAGGGCGAGACCGAGCAGACCTGGTTCGTCAAGGAGGTCGAGAAGGGCCTCGAGCAGCGCTACCCGAACGGCATCACGCCGGAGGTGCGCAAGCAGGCGGACTACGAGATCGGCGTGATCTCGCAGATGGGCTTCCCGGGCTACTTCCTCGTCGTCGCCGACTTCATCAACTGGTCGAAGCGCAACGGCATCCGCGTCGGCCCCGGCCGTGGCTCCGGCGCCGGCTCGATGGCCGCGTACGCGATGCGGATCACCGACCTCGACCCGCTGCAGCACGGTCTCATCTTCGAGCGCTTCCTCAACCCCGACCGCGTCTCCATGCCCGACTTCGACGTCGACTTCGACGACCGTCGCCGCGGCGAGGTCATCAAGTACGTGACCGAGAAGTACGGCTCGGAGCGCGTCGCCCAGATCGTCACCTACGGCACGATCAAGGCCAAGCAGGCGCTCAAGGACTCCGGGCGCGTCCTCGGCTTCCCCTTCTCGATGGGCGAGAAGCTCACGAAGGCGATGCCCCCGCCCGTCATGGGCAAGGACATCCCGCTGACCGGGATCTTCGACAAGAACCACCCGCGCTACAAGGAGGCCGTCGACATCCGGGCGGTCGTCGAGACCGACCCCGAGGCGAAGACCGTCTTCGACACGGCGCTCGGGCTCGAGAACCTGAAGCGCCAGTGGGGCGTGCACGCCGCCGGCGTGATCATGTCGTCCGACCCGCTGATCGACGTCATCCCGATCATGAAGCGGGAGCAGGACGGCCAGATCGTCACGCAGTTCGACTATCCGGCCTGCGAGTCGCTCGGCCTGATCAAGATGGACTTCCTGGGGCTCCGCAACCTCACCATCATCAACGACGCCCTCGACAACATCCGCGACAACCGCGGAGAAGAGCTGGTGCTCGAAGACCTGGAGCTCGACGACCGGCCCGCCTACGAACTGCTGTCGCGCGGTGACACGCTGGGCGTGTTCCAGCTCGACGGCGGCCCCATGCGGTCCCTCCTGCGCCTGATGAAGCCGGACAACTTCGAGGACATCTCGGCACTCATCGCGCTGTACCGGCCGGGTCCGATGGGCGCCAACTCGCACACCAACTACGCGCTCCGCAAGAACGGGCAGCAGGCGATCACGCCCATCCACCCGGAGCTCGCCGAGCCGCTCGCCGACATCCTCTCGACCAGCTACGGCCTCATCATCTACCAGGAGCAGGTGATGGCGATCGCGCAGAAGGTCGCCGGCTTCTCGCTCGGTCAAGCAGACATCCTGCGCCGCGCGATGGGCAAGAAGAAGAAGTCGGAGCTGGATAAGCAGTTCGAGGGCTTCTCACAGGGCATGCAGGCCAACGGCTACTCGATGGACGCCGTCAACAAGCTCTGGGAGATCCTGCTCCCGTTCTCCGACTACGCGTTCAACAAAGCGCACTCGGCCGCGTACGGGGTCATCTCGTACTGGACCGCGTACCTCAAAGCGCACTACCCGGCGGAGTACATGGCCGCGCTGCTCACCAGCGTCGGCGACTCCAAGGACAAGATGGCGCTGTACCTCAACGAGTGCCGTCGCATGGGCATCAAGGTGCTCCCGCCGGACGTCAACGAGTCGAACCTCTACTTCGCCGCCGTCGGCCAGGACATCCGCTTCGGCATGGGGGCGGTCCGCAACGTCGGCGCCAACGTCGTCGAGGGCGTCCGCGAGGCACGCGAGAGCAAGGGCCGCTTCGAGTCGTTCCACGACTTCCTGAACAAGGTGCCCATCCACGCCGCGAACAAGCGCACGGTGGAGTCGCTGATCAAGGCGGGTGCGTTCGACTCGCTCGGCCACACCCGCCGCGCGCTCGTCGAAGTGCACGAGGATGCGGTCGAGTCGGCCGTGAAGATCAAGCGCAACGAGGCCAACGGCGACGTCGGGTTCGACTTCGACAGCCTGTGGGGCGAGGACGAGGTGTCGCAGACGCAGCACCACATCCCGCAGCGGCCGGAGTGGGCCAAACGCGACAAGCTCGCGTTCGAGCGCGAAATGCTCGGGCTGTACGTCTCCGATCATCCCCTCGCCGGGCTCGAACTGCAGCTGGCGAAGCTCGCCAGCACGGGGATCGCCGAACTCGTGGCGTCGGAGAACATCCAGGACGGCGAGACGGTGACGATCGCGGGCCTCGTGACGAGCGTGCAGCACCGCGTGGCGAAGGCGTCGGGCAACCAGTACGGCATGATCCAGGTCGAGGACTTCGGCGGCGAGCTGACCGTGATGTTCATGGGCAAGGCGTACCAGGAGTACTCGGCCCAGCTGCAGGGAGACGCGATCGTCGTCGTCCGCGGCCGGGTAAGCCTGCGCGACGACGGGATGAACCTGCACGCGTTCTCGCTGATGACGCCCGACCTCGGGCAGGCGAACGACTCCGGTCCGCTCGTCATCACGATGCCCGATCAGCGCGCGACGACCGACACCGTCATGTCGCTGAGCGAGGTGCTCGCGCGGCATCCGGGCGAGAGCGAGGTGCGGCTGCGGCTGGTGAAGGGGCAGGTCGCGCGCGTATTCGAGGTGCCGAAGCCGGTGACGGTGAGCGCGGACCTCTACGGCGAGCTGAAGGGTCTGCTCGGCCCGCACTGCCTGGTCTGACCGGGGTCCGGAGGGCGCCGGGTCAGACCGGGGTACCCGGGCGCCAGTAGGTGCGCTCGTGGTAGACGAGCGGGGCGTCGTCCTCGCCGAGGCCGCCCTGCTCGATCTGCACGACGACGACGGCGCTCTGGTGCACCTGCACGCGCTCGACGATGCGGCCGACCATCCACGCCGTCGTGTCCCTGATCACCGGCAGCCCGTGCGGGCCGCGGTACCAGTGGTCGCCGAGGAAGCGCCGGCTGTTGTCGCCCGACAGCGTCTGCGCGACCTCGCGGTTGCGCACGCCGAGGGTGTGGATGACGACGCGCTCGGTCTCCGCGATGGCGGGCCAGCTCGACGCCGACAGCGCCATGTTGAACGTGGCGAGCGGCGGGACGGCGGCGAGCGAGGCGAGCGACGTCGCCGTGAACCCGACGGGCGTGCCGTCCTCCCGCTGGGCCGTGATGATGGCCACCCCGGCCGCGTGCCGCCGGAACGTCTGCCGGAAGGCCGCGAGGTCGGGGGTCGCGTCGGTGATGGCGCCGTCGGTGGGGTCGGGGGATGCGCTGTTCATACTGTTGGATACAAGCCCGAATCTGTGTGGACCATTCCGCGGGGGAGGGACTCGCCCGAGCGGATAAGGTGGATGGGCCATGATCCAGACCATCGACCTCCGCGGTGTCCAGCCTACTCGCGCCGCCTTCCAGCGACTCGTTCCCCGTCCCGTCGTGGACGTGCAGGCGGCGATGTCGGTCGCCTCCGAGCTGATTGACGACGTACGGCATCGCGGTGTCGCAGCGCTCACCGAGCAGGCGGAGCGTTTCGACGGCGCGGCTCCCGCATCCGTCCGCGTTCCGCAGGCCGAGATCGATGCTGCGGTCGAGGCGCTTCCCGCCGACGTGCGCGAGGCGCTGGAGGAGGCCATCGCCCGCGTGCGCGAGGCGACGGCCGCGCAGGTTCCGCCGCCCACCGAGACCGTCATCCGTCCCGGCGCCTCCATCGTGCAGCGCTGGGAGCCGGTCGAGCGTGCCGGACTCTACGTGCCGGGTGGAAAGGCCGTCTACCCGTCGAGCGTGGTCATGAACGCCGTGCCGGCGCAGATCGCGGGTGTCGCGTCCGTCGCCCTCGCCAGCCCCCCGCAGCGGGAGTTCGGGGGAGCGGTCCACCCGGTCATCCTCGGAGCGGCGGGCCTCCTCGGCATCGACGAGGTGTACGCGATGGGAGGCGCCGGTGCGATCGGCGCGCTGGCGTACGGAGTCGAGGAGCTCGGGCTCGACCCGGTCCAGGTCATCACCGGCCCGGGCAACATCTACGTCGCCGCCGCGAAGCGCGTGGTGCGCGGTCAGGCGGGCATCGACTCCGAGGCAGGCACCACCGAGATCCTCGTGATCGCCGACGACACGGCGGACCCCGCGTACGTCGCGGCAGACCTCGTCTCGCAGGCCGAGCACGACGAGGCGGCCGCATCCCTGCTGGTCACCGACAGCCCGGCGTTCGCCGAGCGGGTCGTTGCCGAGCTGGATGCGCTGGCCGGCGCCACCAAGCACAGCGAGCGGGTGCGCACCGCGCTGGGCGGCCCGCAGTCCGCCGTGGTGCTCGTGGACGACCTGGCCGCTGCCGCCGCGTTCAGCAACGCCTACGGCCCGGAGCACCTCGAACTGCAGACGGCCGACCCGCAGGAGCTCCTCGCCTCCATCCGCAACGCCGGCGCCATCTTCCTCGGGCCGACGTCGCCGGTGAGCCTCGGCGACTACCTGGCGGGGTCGAACCACGTGCTCCCGACCGGCGGACAGGCGCGGTTCTCGTCCGGCCTCGGCGCGTACTCGTTCCTCCGGCCGCAGCAGGTCGTGCAGTACGACCGCGAGGCGCTGCAGGAGGTCGCCGACCGGATCGTCGCCCTGTCGACGGCGGAGGACCTGCCGGCGCACGGAGAAGCGGTCACCCAGCGGTTCCGCACCCGCTGAGCGATAGAATCCCTCCATGTTCTGCCCCTTCTGCCGTCACCCGGACTCCCGCGTCATCGACTCTCGGACGAGCGACGACGGGCTGTCCATCCGCCGCCGCCGGCAGTGCCCGGAGTGCGGCCGTCGATTCTCGACGACGGAGACGGCGAGCCTCAGCGTGATCAAGCGCAGCGGGGTGGCGGAGCCGTTCAGCCGCGAGAAGATCGTGCTCGGCGTCCGGAAGGCCTGCCAGGGCCGCCCGGTGACCGACTCCGATCTCGCCGTGCTGGCGCAGAAGGTGGAGGAGACCATCCGGTCGACGGGTGCGTCGCAGATCGAGGCCAACGACATCGGCCTGGCGATCCTGCCGGAGCTGCGCGAGCTCGACGAGGTGGCGTACCTGCGGTTCGCGAGCGTCTACCAGGGCTTCGACTCGCTCGACGACTTCGAGGAGGCCATCCGCTCGCTGCGCCTGGCCCACCACGCGGAGCCGGTGCAGGTCGACTAGCCAGGTATTCTCGAACCGGCATGTATCGCGCATTCTTCGACCTCGTCCTGTCCCGGCTCGACCCCGAGCGGGCCCATCACCTCGCGTTCGTGGTGATCCGCGCCCTCCCGGCCGTCGGGCTCGGCGGGCTGGCCCGGCGCTTCACGGCCCCGGATCCGTCGCTCGCCGTCGAGGCTCTCGGCCTGCGATTCGACTCGCCGTTCGGCGTCGCCGCCGGCTTCGACAAGGACGGCGAGGGCGTGCTCGGTCTCGGCGCACTCGGTTTCGGCCACGTGGAGGTCGGAACGATCACCGCGCGGCCGCAGCCCGGCAACGACAAGCCGCGGCTGTTCCGTCTCATCCCGGACCGTGCGGTCATCAACCGGATGGGCTTCAACAACCACGGCGCCGGTGCCGCTGCCAACCGGCTGCTCCGCGTGCGACGTGCATCCCGGCGTCCCGTGCTCGGCGTGAACATCGGCAAGTCGCGGGTCGTCGCCGTCGAGGACGCGACCGAGGACTATCTCACCAGCGCCCGCGCGCTCGCACCGGTCGCCGACTACCTGGTGGTCAACGTCAGCTC
The DNA here is from genome assembly GCF_031455295.1 of Leifsonia sp. 1010. Taxonomy (NCBI): domain Bacteria; kingdom Bacillati; phylum Actinomycetota; class Actinomycetes; order Micrococcales; family Microbacteriaceae; genus Leifsonia; species Leifsonia sp. 1010. The sequence goes on along the minus strand of NZ_JAVDSL010000003.1, from coordinate 384,690 downwards.
GCCGAACACCCCGGGACTCCGCGGTCTGCAGGAGCTCGAACTGCTCGGCCCGCTCCTCACCGCGGTCAAGGACGTCGCGGGCACGACGCCGCTGCTGGTCAAGATCGCCCCCGACCTCACCGACGAGCAGGTCGAGCGCATTGCGCGCCTCGCCGTGGAGCTCGGGCTCGCGGGCATCATCGCCACCAACACGACGATCTCCCGCGACGGGCTCCACACCGATCGTTCCGTCGTCGAGGCAGCGGGCGCGGGCGGCCTCAGCGGCGCCCCGCTCGCGGCACGTTCGCTGGAGGTGCTGCGCCTCATCCGAGCCGTCGTGCCCGCTGAACTCTGCGTCATCTCCGTCGGAGGCGTCGAGACCGCTGAGGACGTGCAGGAGCGGCTGGATGCCGGGGCGACTCTAGTGCAGGGCTACACCGCGTTCCTCTACCGCGGCCCGCTCTGGGCCCGGCAGATCAACCGGGGGCTGCTACGCCTCCGGCGTGCCCTGGTGGAAGCGTAGGCGCCAGCGTCCGGAGCTGCGCACCCATAGCGAGCTGCGCAGGGTCGCGCCGCGCGCATCCGTCGTCCGTGCGGTGAGCAGCAGCGTCTCGGGGGCGACACGGTCGACCGCGAGCAGCTCCATGGCGGCCGCCTGGTCCTCTTCGACGGCCAGCTCGGAGATGATCGCATCCCGGCCCCAGAGACGGCCGGAGCGCCCGATCTCCTCGAACGAGGGATGCAGCAGCTCGGCGAGACGGGATGCGTCCGAGCGCACCGCGGGCTCCAGCAGCTCGCGCTCCAGTCGCGCGACGACCTGCTCGTCGGTCTCCTCGGCGGCGAGGTCGGCGAAGAGGTCGAGCTCGAGGGAGGCGTCCTGCGCGGGGGCGGGTGCGGCGGCTGCAGGGGGCGCGGTCGCGGGGGCCGCTGCCGCGCGTGCCGGAGCCGGCACCTCCGCGACGGCCGCTCGACCGGGCCAGCCCGGACCGATCGGGATCGGGTCGCCCTTCTGGTACGCAAGCGCGACGGCGCGAGCGCGCACATCCGCCGCTTCGTTGAGATCGTGGCCGGCGTGCCCCTTGACCCACTCGAAGCGGTAGCTCCGGTCCTGCAGGGCGCGATCGAGACGTTCCAGCAGCTCGCGGTTCAGGACGGGAGCGCCGTCGGCCTTGCGCCATCCCTTGCGCTTCCAGCCCGGCATCCACTTGGTCACCGCGTTGATGACGTACTGGCTGTCGCAGAAGATGTGCAGGTCTTCGCCCAGGTGCGCGGTCGCCTCCAGGAGGTCGATGACCGCCATGAGCTCGCCCTGGTTGTTGGTGCCGTGCGGCCAGCCGCCCGCGGACCAGTGGTCGTCGTCCACGTACCAGGCCCAGCCGGCCGGGCCGGGGTTGCCGAGGGCGGAGCCGTCCGCCGCCGCGACGATCGTCACGTCAGCTCGGGAACTGGCCGCGCTTGACCTGCGGCTTCGGCAGGCGCATGACCCGCAGCTGCAGCGCGCGCATCGCGGCATACCAGCGCAGGCCGCGCTCGACCTTCGTCGCGCCGAACTTGGCGGCGATGCGCTTGCGCACCAGGAAGCCGAGCACGAAGCAGTCGATGACCGCGATCAGGAAGAAGCCCCAGAGCGCGAACAGGCCGTAGACCTGCATCTCCGGCCACGGCAGGAAGGTCAGGATGATGACGATCAGCATTACCGGGATGAGGAACTCGCCGATCGAGAACCGGGCGTCGACGTAGTCGCGCACGTACCGCCGCTGCGGTCCGCGGTCGCGTGCGGTCAGATAGCGGTCGTCGCCGGCCGCCATGCCGAGGCGCGCCTTCTCACGCGCCTCCGCCTGCTTCTGCCGGGCGACGCGTGCCGCCTCCTTGCGGTCCGTCGGCACCAGCGGGCGCTTGCGGGCGGCCTCCTGCTGGCGGCGCGAGGGCGTCGGTGCGCCCTTGCCCTGCTTCAACCGGGCAGCCGTCTCTTCGGGGGTCTCGGCGACGGGCGTCTCCGCCTCGCCTGCCGCATTCTGTCGTTTCGCCAACTTCGAGCCTTCGCTTGTGGGGTCCGCTTAAGATTACCCGCATGACAGACAGCCAGCAGACCCCAGTTCCCGCGGCCGCCGACGATGCGTCGGGCGGACCGACCCCCGGCATCGAGGCGGAGGCCCGCGCCGCGGTCGAGGCGGGGCTGCCGTCGGCCGTCGCCGACCTCTCGCAGCTCGTCCGCATCCCCTCGGTGTCGTGGTCCGCGTTCGACCCGCAGAACGTGCGCCGCAGCGCCGACGCCGTCGCCGCGCTTCTGACCGACACGGGGATGTTCGACAGCGTCGAGATCAGGCAGGCGCCGATCGGCGACGGCGACGCGCTCGGGCAGCCGGCCGTGCTGGCCACGCGGGCCGCGAAGAACGGCCGTCCGACGGTCCTCCTCTACGCCCACCACGACGTCCAGCCCGAGGGCGACGAGGCGAACTGGGACACGCCGCCGTTCGAGCCGACCGTGCGCGGCGACCGCCTCTACGGCCGCGGTGCGGCCGACGATAAGGCGGGCGTGATGACGCACGTCGCCAGCGTCCGCGCCCTGCGCGACGTGCTGGGAGACGACCTCGAGGTCGGCCTTGCCGTCTTCATCGAGGGGGAGGAGGAGTTCGGCTCCCGCTCGTTCGCGAACTTCCTGCAGCAGAACAAAGCGGCTCTCGCGGCCGACGTCATCGTCGTCGCCGACTCCGACAACGTCGACGTGAACACCCCGGCGCTGACCGTCTCGCTGCGCGGCAATGTGACCTTCCGTCTCACCGTCTCGACGCTCGAGCACGCATCGCACTCCGGCATGTACGGGGGAGCGGCGCCGGATGCGATGCTCGCCATGGTCAAGCTGCTCGCCACCCTGCACGACGACGACGGTGCGGTGGCCGTGGAGGGGCTCACCTCGTACGACGCCGCGGCAGAGCCCCCGGCCTTTACCGAGGAGCAGCTCGCGGAGGACGCGGCGTTCCTGCCGGGCGTCACCAGCGTCGGTCGCGGTCCCATCCTGTCGCGGATGTGGTCGCAGCCGACCATCACCGTCACCGGAATCGACGCGCCGACCGTCGCCAACGCCTCCAACACCCTGCTGCCGAGCGTCGCCGTGCGGATCAGCTCCCGCGTCGCACCGGGCCAGCCCGCCCGCGAGGCGTACGAGGCGCTGGAGCGCCACCTGCGCGCGCACGCGCCGTTCGGCGCGCACATCGAGATCGAGGACGTCGACCTCGGCGACCCGTTCCTCGTCGACACCGACGGGTGGGCGGCGACCGAGGCGAAGCGCGCGATGACCGACGCGTGGGGCGCCGAAGCGGTCGAGACCGGCATCGGCGGCTCCATCCCGTTCATCGCCGACCTCGTCCGCGAGTTCCCGGCCGCTCAGATCCTCGTGACCGGCGTCGAGGACCCGGACACCCGGGCGCACAGCCCCAACGAGTCGCTGCACCTGGGCGTGTTCAAGCGCGCCGTGCTGACCGAGGCGCTCCTGCTGTCGCGGCTCAACGGGCGCACCGCATCCTGAGCAGATCCCGCGCTCTGCCGAATTTCCAGTTCGGCGACGTACAATCGACGCAGATTTCGTTCCGAAGTCCCGTTTCACCTTCGTGAGGAGTCCCATGACCGACACAACGCTGACCGCGACCAAGGCCCACGGAGTCGGCCTGACCGACGCCGCGGCATCCAAGGTCAGGAGCCTGCTCGAGCAGGAGGGCCGCGACGACCTGCGTCTGCGCGTCGCCGTCCAGCCCGGCGGATGCTCGGGTCTGATCTACCAGCTGTACTTCGACGAGCGCATGCTCGACGGAGACGCGACCGTCGACTTCGACGGGGTGGAGGTCATCGTCGACAAGATGAGCGTCCCGTACCTCGACGGTGCGACGATCGACTTCGAGGACACGATCCAGAAGCAGGGCTTCACGATCGACAACCCGAACGCGACCGGTTCCTGCGCGTGCGGAGACTCCTTCCACTGAGCGCCGTATAGCACAGAGAAACACATCGGGCCGCCCTCCACAGGGCGGCCCTTTTGTTCGGATCAGGGTGTCAGTCGGAGTAGGGTAGACACAGCCACATACAGTTGCATGTGAACTGTCCAGTAGTCACTCGAAAGGTCACCGGTGCGTCACAATCGCCGTCTCCGATGGGCTGCCATCCCGATCGCCGCGACGCTCGTCGTGGCACTCGCGGGCTGCACGCAGGCTCAGCTGCACGGATTCCTCCCGGGCTTCGTCGAGGGCGAGCCGCCCGTCACGAACCACACCGACCGCATCAGCGGCCTCTGGGTGACCAGCTGGATCGTCCTCCTCATCGTCGGCATCGTCGTCTGGGGCCTCACGCTCTGGGCGGTCATCGTGTACCGCCGCCGGAAGGGCCAGACCGGCCTCCCCGTACAGCTGCGCTACAACATGCCGATCGAGATCTTCTACACGATCGTGCCGCTCATCCTGGTGCTCGGCTTCTTCGCCTTCACCGCGCGCGATCAGAACGCCATCGAGCAGCCCTACGCGAACCCGGACGTCAAGATCCAGGTGTACGCCAAGCAGTGGGCGTGGGACTTCAACTACGTCAGCGACAACGTCTACGACCCGGGAATCCAGGTCCAGCCGGATGACAACAGCGCCACCCCCGGATCGGTCCAGGAGGGCGAGGTCCCGACCCTGTACCTCCCCGAGAACAAGAAGATCACGATCCAGCTCGACTCGCGCGACGTGATCCACTCCTTCTGGGTGCCGGCGATGCTCTACAAGAAGGACGTCATCCCGGGCAAGACCAACTACATGTACTTCGAGACGACCGACCGCACGGGCACCTTCGTCGGCAAGTGCGCCGAGCTCTGCGGCGAGTACCACTCGGCGATGCTCTTCAACGTGAAGATCGTGTCGCAGTCCGAGTACGACGCCCACATCAAGAGCCTCCGCGACCAGGGTTACGAGGGTCAGCTGGGCTCCGAGTACGACCGCAACCAGAACCTGCCCGGAACGGGCGCCCCGCAGGGCAACGAGTAGGACGCACAGATGACGACGACAGCACCGGCGCCGGGAGCGACCACCGCTCCCAAGCCTGCGCCCACGATCCTCACCGCGAACGGTGTGGCCCGTAAGGGCAACATCCTCGTGAACTACATCACGTCGACGGACCACAAGACCATCGGGTACATGTACCTGATCTCGTCGTTCGTGTACTTCCTCATCGGCGGCGTGATGGCGCTGATCATCCGCGCCCAGCTGTTCGAGCCGGGACTGCAGGTGGTCGCCACCAAGGAGCAGTACAACCAGCTGTTCACCATGCACGGCACGATCATGCTGCTCATGTTCGCGACGCCGCTCTTCGCCGGCTTCGCCAACGTGCTCATGCCGCTGCAGATCGGCGCACCGGACGTGGCGTTCCCGCGTCTGAACGCGCTGGCGTACTGGTTCTACTCGTTCGGCTCGCTCATCGCGGTCGCCGGCTTCCTCACCCCGCAGGGCGCGGCATCGTTCGGCTGGTTCGCCTACGCACCGCTCTCGAGCACGACGTTCTCGCCAGGAATCGGCGGCAACCTCTGGGTGCTCGGCCTCGGGCTCTCGGGCTTCGGCACCATCCTCGGCGCGGTGAACTTCATCACCACGATCATCACCATGCGCGCCCCGGGCATGACCATGTTCCGCATGCCGATCTTCACCTGGAACACCCTGGTGACCTCGATCCTCGTGCTGATGGCCTTCCCGGTGCTCGCCGCCGCGCTCTTCGCCCTCGCGGCCGACCGCGTGTTCGACGCGCACATCTACGACGCGGCGAACGGCGGAGCCCTGCTCTGGCAGCATCTGTTCTGGTTCTTCGGCCACCCCGAGGTGTACATCATCGCGCTGCCGTTCTTCGGCATCGTGTCCGAGATCTTCCCGGTGTTCAGCCGCAAGCCGATCTTCGGATACAAGACGCTGGTGTACGCGACGATCGCGATCGCCGCCCTCTCGGTCACGGTGTGGGCGCACCACATGTACGTCACCGGGTCGGTGCTGCTGCCCTGGTTCTCGTTGATGACGATGCTCATCGCCGTCCCGACCGGTGTGAAGATCTTCAACTGGATCGGCACGATGTGGCGCGGATCGCTCACGTTCGAGTCGCCGATGCTCTGGTCGATCGGCTTCCTGATCACGTTCACCTTCGGTGGTCTGACCGGCGTCATCCTCGCGTCGCCGCCGCTCGACTTCCACGTGTCCGACACGTACTTCGTCGTCGCGCACTTCCACTACGTGGTCTTCGGAACCGTCGTGTTCGCCATGTTCGCCGGCTTCTACTTCTGGTGGCCCAAGTGGACGGGCAAGATGCTCAACGACCGGCTGGGCAAGTGGCACTTCTGGCTGCTGTTCATCGGCTTCCACACGACCTTCCTCATCCAGCACTGGCTGGGAGTCGTGGGCATGCCGCGCCGGTACGCCACCTACCTGCCGTCGGACGGCTTCACCTGGATGAACCAGGTGTCGTCGATCGGCGCCGGCATTCTGGCGATCTCGATGATCCCGTTCTTCGTGAACGTGTACCTCACCGCGCGTAACGCGCCGAAGGTCACGGTGAACGACCCGTGGGGCTACGGCCGTTCGCTCGAGTGGGCGACCAGCTGCCCGCCGCCGCGCCACAACTTCACGTCGATCCCGCGCATCCGTTCGGAGTCGCCGGCGTTCGACCTGAACCACCCCGAGGCGGGCATCCCGGTAGGTATCGGACCCGCGAAGGACGCCCCCGACGCCCCTGTGCACGACGTCGCGAACGACGAGGTGAGGTAACCCATGCGCGCCAATGCCATCTTGTTCTGGATCCTGTCGATCTTCTTCTTGCTCTCGGCGGTCGTCTACACGCTGTGGAACCTGCTCGACCAGTCCCATCGCAACGTCGAGTGGGTCGGCACCATCGGCATGCTGCTCGGTGCGATCCTCGCCGCGTTCATCGCGTTCTACGTCGGCCGCTCCCACGCCTCGCAGGGCGGGGAGCTCCCGGAGGACCGTCTCGACGCGAACATCGACGACGGTGACCCCGAGCTGGGCCACTTCAGCCCGTGGAGCTGGTGGCCGGTTGCTCTCGCGTTCGGCGCGGGCCTGGTCGTCCTGGGCCTCGCCGTCGGTTTCTGGATCTGCTACATCGGCGTCGCCTTCGCCCTGGTCTGCATCGTGGGCTGGGTCTACGAGTACTACCGCGGCTACTTCGCGCGCTGAGCGCGCCGTCCGCGCCTGACGAGGGCCGTCTCCAACGGGAGGCGGCCCTCGCTGCGTATCGGGCCGCCCGGCGTCTCCGTCGTGTGCCGGCCAGGTCCGCACGGTTCGACACCAGCGGCGCTGCGCTGCCTCCCACTCCTGGCGCCTGCCGTCTCTGGGGCGCAACACGCCGTTATGCCACTGTCGCAACGGCGTGTCGCGACCCACGGACGCGGTGGTCGTGGAGGCGTCCTGTTGGAGGCCAGACGCTGTTCGAGCAGGATCTTGTCGTCTGTGAGGCGCAACGCGCCGTCACGGCGTCCGCATAGCGGCGTGTTGCGACCCACGCACGCGGGCGGTCGCGGCGCTCCTGTGGGCCCGGGGCGCTGTGCGGGCAGGCGTTTATTGCCTGTGGGTCGCAACGCGCCGTTATGGCGTCCGCGTAGCGGCGTGTCGCGCTTTACGGATGGGCGGTCGCGGGGCTCCGGTGGGACCGGGGCGCTGTGCGGGCAGGCGTCTGTCGTCTGTGGGGCGCAACGCGCCGTTACGGTGTCCGCGTCACGGCGTGTTGCGGCCCACGGATAGGGCGGGGCGTGGGTGCTCCCGCAGGACCACGGCGCTGTGCGGGCAGGCGCTTGTTGTCTGTGGGACGCAACGCGCCGTCATGTGCTCCGCGTAGCGGTGCGCTGCGACCCACGGACCGTGCGGTTGTCGCACGCGACACTGTTCGGTTCCCAGGGCGGAGGCGTCCGCCGGGAGGCCCGACCCTGTTCATCCAGTTGACGCAACACGCCGTCGTGGGTGACGGCATGACGGCGTGTTGCGTCAAGCAGGTGTGGACGGCGGGGCGCCTAGCGGAGGAAGGGACGGGCCGGCGGCGTCAGCGGCGGGCGAAGCGGAGGACGTCGACGGAGACGCGCGTGGCGTCGACGTCGGACGGGATGGCAGCGGCGCCTGTGGCGGCGTGACGCGCGGAAGGCCCCATGCCTGCCAGAGCGTCTCGGAGCGCCGGCGTGAGCGCCAGGTCGTACGCGACCGGTTCGCGCGCCAGGAGGGCGTACAGGGGCTCTGTGGCGGCGATGACCCCGTCCGCCTTGTCGGACGGGATGTCGAGCATCGTCCCGGCGGCGCGGAGCGAACCGAGGTGATCGGCGCGGGGGACCACCACCACGAGGGTTCCCTCGGGACGCAGCACGCGGTGGAACTCCGGGAGGTTGCGCGGCGCGAACACGTCGAGCACGGTGTCGGCCGCTTCCGAACGGACGGGCAGCGGACGCCAGGTGTCGGCCACGAGGCCGTCCATCCGCTCCGAGGAGCGCGCGGCGCGGGCGACCGCCTGCGGAGACAGGTCCATCGCGAGTCCCCGCGCGTCCGGGAGGGCGGAGAGGGCGGCACGGAGGTAGTGGCCGGTGCCAGCGCCCGCATCCAGCACGCGCGTCCCGGTGGCCGACGCTGCCACGGCGTCGGCGATGGGGGAGTAGGCGCCGCTCTCGAGCACCAGGTCGCGTGCATCGAGCATCTCGGCGGTGTCGCCCAGGTGCTTCGTTCCTCCGCCGAGCAGGACGACGTAGCCGCGCTTGTTGACGTCGTGGCGGTGCCCGTTCACACATCCCAGAGTGAGGCGCTCGACCGGTTCCAGATCGGCGTGGCAGACCGGGCAACGCAGCCAGGCGGCGAGGCGGGACGGATCAACGGACATCGGCAGCCCCTCGGTCGACGGAACGGAAACAACGGGCGGGAACGAGAAAGCGCCGGCGCGAATGAACGCACCGGCGCTTCCGACGGAGGCGGGCCTCAGTGGTGGTCGTGACCCGACTCGAGCTCGTTCCGGGTCGGCGGAACGATGCGGTCCTCGAAGAACCAGCGGGACAGGCCAGCGCGCATGCGGTTCGCGGCCGTGATCTTGCCCCGACGGTTCGGACGCAGCATCAGCGGCTCGTACGACTCGAACGACACCAGACGCCAGCGCTCGTAGTCGCTCAGCTGCTCGTGCACCTCGATGAACTCGCCACCGGGCAGCTTCACGATGCGGCCGCTCTCGTAACCGTGGAGGGCGATCGAGCGGTCCTTCTTCTGCAGCGCCAGGCAGACGCGCTTGGTCACGACGTACGCGATCAGCGGGCCGATGAACAACAGCGCCTGCAGGGTGTGGATGACACCCTCCATCGTCAGCTTGAAGTGCGTCGCGATGATGTCCGAGCTCGCCGCCGCCCAGAAGACCGCGTAGAACGTGACACCGGCAGCGCCGATGGCGGTGCGGGTCGCCGCGTTGCGCGGACGGTCCAGGATGTGGTGCTCACGCTTGTCGCCGGTGATCCACGCCTCGAGGAACGGGTAGATCATGACGGTCACGATGAACAGACCGAGGATCGCCACCGGAATGATGATGTTGAACGACCAGGTGCGGTCGAGCCACACGAACTCCCAGCCCGGCGGAACCAGACGCAGGGCGCCGTCCGCGAAGCCGATGTACCAGTCCGGCTGGGTACCCGCCGACACCGGGGAGGGGTCGTACGGGCCGTAGTTCCAGATCGGGTTGATCGTGAACAGCGAGGCGAGAAGCACCAGGACACCGAAGACGATGAAGAAGAATCCACCGGCCTTCGCCGCGTACACCGGGAGGACCGGGTAGCCGACGACGTTGCCCTGGGTGCGACCGGGAGCCGCGTACTGCGTGTGCTTGTGGATGACCACGAACATCAGGTGCAGCGCGATGAACGCCACGACGAACGCGGGCAGAAGCAGGATGTGCAGCGTATAGAGGCGCCCGACGATCGCCGTGCCCGGGAACTCGCCGCCGAAGAGCAGGAACGAGATCCAGGTTCCGACCACCGGCAGACCCTTGATCAGGCCGTCGATGATGCGGAGGCCGTTGCCCGAGAGCAGGTCGTCCGGGAGCGAGTAGCCGGTGAAGCCCTCGGCCATCGCCAGGATGAACAGCACGAAGCCGATCACCCAGTTCAGCTCACGCGGCTTGCGGAACGCGCCCGTGAAGAAGATGCGGAGCATGTGCAGGCCGATGGAGGCCACGAACAGCAGGGCCGCCCAGTGGTGGATCTGTCGGACAAGCAGACCGCCGCGCACCTCGAACGAGATGTTGAGCGTGCTCTGCATCGCGGAGGACATCTCGATGCCCTTCAGCGGCACGTACGAGCCGTTGTAGGTGACCTCGGCCATCGACGCCTGGAAGAAGAACGTCAGGAACGTGCCGGACAGCAGGATGACGATGAAGCTGTAGAGCGCGACCTCGCCGAGGAGGAAGGACCAGTGGTCGGGGAAGATCTTGCGACCGAACTCCTTGACGGCCCCTGAGATGCTGGTGCGGTCTTCCAGGTAGTTCGCGGCTGCCGCCGTGAAGCCACCCTTCTTGGCCGTCGTCGTTGCCGCGGGTGCGGCGGTCGTGGTGCTCAATGGCGCTCCCAGAAGCTTGGGCCGACGGGCTCGGTGAAGTCGCTGCGGGCGACCAGGTAGCCATCGGCGTCGACGGTGATCGGCAGCTGCGGCAGCGGCCGCTTCGCCGGTCCGAAGATGACCTGCGCTTCGTGCGTGATGTCGAACTGCGACTGGTGGCACGGGCAGAGCAGGTGGTGCGTCTGCTGCTCGTAGAGCGCCACCGGGCACCCGACGTGCGTGCAGATCTTGGAGTAGGCGACGATGCCGTCGTAGTTCCAGTTCTCACGGCCCTTGGACACGTGCAGGTCCTCGGGCTTGAGGCGCATGAGGAGCACGGCCGCCTTGGCCTTCTCCTCCAGCATGTTCTCCGACTCGTTGAGGCCTTCGGGGATCACGTGGAACGCGCTCCCGAGGGTCACATCCGAGGCCTTGATCGGGGTTCCGGTTGGGTCGCGGGTGAGCCGGACCCCCTTCGCCCACATCGTGTTCGAGAGCAGCTCGACCGGGTCCTCGTTCTCGGGCGCGAGGCCGCGGAACAGGACGACGGCGGGCAGCGGGAAGGCGATCAGTGCGCCGATGAGGCTGTTGCGCACGAGCGTGCGCCGGCTGAAGCCGGACTCCTCGTCGGCCTGGCGGAAGATCTCCGCGGCGCGCTCGGTGGTCGCCTCGCTGCCGCGCACGGGGTGACGGAGGTCGACGCCCTCCTTCTCGTGCATGAGGGCCTTGCCCCAGTGGACGGCGCCGATGCCGATCGCGAGGAGCGCGAGGGCTCCGCCGATGCCGATGAACAGGTTGTTCAGGCGGACCGAGCCGGGGTCGCCGTCGACGATCGGGAAGGCGAGGTAGGCGGCGACCGCCCACACCGAGCCCGCGATCGACAGGTAGAACAGCGTGTAGACGGTGCGCTCGGCGCGCCGTTCCTTCCGCGGGTCGAGGTCGGTGACGCGCGGGCGGTGAGGCGGGAAGCCGGGGTTCTCGACGGCGTCGCGGATGATCACCGCCGTCCCGGGGTCGCCGGTGCGGTGCGCCTCAGACGAACTGGCGGGCGTCAGCTCGCGACCGCCGTTCTCGTCCTGTGCCATTGCTCTCCTTCTTACGCTGTGGTTCGTGCCTGTGCGGGCCGACTAGTTGGCCAAGTGGCTAATTGGATTTGGCCGTGATCCACACGGTGAGGGCGACGATGGCGCCCAGACCGAAGATCCAGAGGAACAGACCCTCGGCGACCGGGCCGAGGTTGCCCAGCTCGAAGCCGCCCGGGGACGGGTTGTTCTGGATGTACTTCAGGTACGTGATGATGTCGGCCTTGCCCTGCGGCGTGATGTTCAGGTCGTTGAAGACCGGCATGTTCTGCGGGCCGGTGACCATGGCCTCGTAGATGTGCTCGGCGCTGACGCCGGTGAGCGGCGGGGCGTACTTGCCCTCGGTGAGCGCTCCACCCGCGCCGGCCACGTTGTGGCACATGGCGCAGTTGATGCGGAACAGCTCGGCGCCGTGGGCGGCGTCGCCCTTCCCGTCGAGGTACTTCTGCTCGGGGATGGACGGCCCCGGGGCGAGGGACGCGACGTAGTCGGCGAGGGCCTTGACCTGGTCGTCGGTGAACTGGACCGGCTTCTCCTGCGCCTGCGGGCCCTGCATCTGCATGGGCATGCGGCCGGTGCCGACCTGGAAGTCGACGGCGGCCGCGCCGACGCCGATCAGGCTCGGGGCCACCGAGGTGCCCTGGGCGTCGAGCCCGTGGCAGGTGGCGCAGTTGGCCTGGAAGAGCTTCTTGCCCTCGTCGACCGAGTTCTGGCTGGCGGCGGCCACCTGCGGCTCGTCGGCGGATGCGGTGGTCGTCGTGAACGCGGCGTACGCGCCGCCGGTCAGTCCGAGGCCGATCGCGAGCAGCGCGACGGTGGCCAGCGGGTGTCGACGGCCGGCCTTGCGGGCGGGCTTGCCCGTGCGAGGCTGGGTGGCCGGGCGGGGGTTTTTCGGACGCATGGGGTGAAGAACGCTCCTGTTTCCTATCGGATGATGTAGATGACCGCGAACAGTCCGATCCACACGACGTCGACGAAGTGCCAGTAGTACGAGACGACGATGGCGCTCGTCGCCTCCTTGTGGCCGAAGATCTTGACCGCGAACGCGCGGCCGATCACGAGGAGGAAGGCGATGAGCCCGCCCGTGACGTGGAGGGCGTGGAAGCCCGTCGTCAGGTAGAACGCCGATCCGTAGGCGTTGGAGCTGAGGGAGATGCCCTCCGAGACGAGGGTCGCGTACTCGAGCACCTGGCCGGAGACGAAGACCGCGCCCATCAGGTACGTCAGCGTGAACCACTCGACCATGCCCCAGCGCCAGAACTGCAGCAGACCGCCCGTGCGGCGCGGCTGCATGCGCTCGGCGGCGAACACGCCGAACTGGCAGGTGACCGAGCTGAGCACCAGGATCAGCGTGTTGGTCGCCGCGTACGGGATGTTGAGGTGCTGCGTCTCGGCGGCCCACAGATCGGGCGACGTCGACTTGAGGGTGAAGTAGATCGCGAACAGCCCCGCGAAGAACATCACCTCCGAGCCGAGCCAGACGATCGTGCCGACGGCCACGACATTGGGCCGGTTGATCGCCGGCGCACTCGCTGAGGGAGAAATGGAGGTGCTCGTCACGTAACCCATTATGGCTGAAAAGAACCCTTGGTTTTCCCACCTGAGGGGCGGGAATCGACCGGATTTCCGGTTAGGACAGCCTTACCGGGCACCGATCGGCCGCTATCGCCGTGGCGTGTCGCCCGCCGATAGGATCGCTTCATGGTCCACACGCAGTCCTGGTCGTCCGTGCTGACGTCTCTCCTGGCGGGGGAGCACTTGAGCGTTGCGGACGCGGCCTGGGCCATGGACCAGGTGATGACCGGCGAGGCGACGGACGCCCAGCTGGCGGCCTTCCTCATCGCTCTCCGCGCCAAGGGCGAGACGGTGGATGAGATCGTCGGGTTCCGCGACGCGATCCTCGACCACGCCGTCCCGCTGGTGGTCGATCCGATGGCGCTCGACATCGTGGGAACCGGCGGCGACCGCTTCGGCACCGTCAACGTGTCGACGACCGCGTCGATCGTCGCGGCGGCCGCAGGCGTCCCCGTCATCAAGCACGGCAACCGCGCCGCGAGCTCGTCCTCCGGCTCCTCGGACGTGCTGGCCGCCCTCGGCATCGACCTCACGCTCCCGGCCGACCGCGTCGCCGAGGTGCTGCAGAAGGTCGGCATCACGTTCGCCTTCGCCAGCGCGTTCCACCCCGGGTTCGGCCACGCCGGCCCCGTCCGCGCCCAGCTGGGCGTCCCCACCGTCTTCAACTACCTCGGACCGCTGTGCAACCCGGCGCGCCCCGAGGCGTCCGCGGTCGGCGTCGCGACGCTCGACCGCATCCCGCTCATCGTCGGCGTGTTCCAGACCCGCGGTGCGACCGCGCTGGTATTCCGCGGTGACGACGGGCTCGACGAGCTGTCGACCACCGGTCACAGCCACGTCTGGGAGGTCTCGAGGGGCCTCGTCACCGAGCACGACATCGATCCGCGCGATCTGGGCATCCCCCGCGCGCGGATCGACGATCTGCTCGGGAAGGACGCCGCGTACAACGCGGCGGTCGTGCGTGCCGTGCTCGCGGGCGAAGAAGGCCCCGTGCGCGACATCGTCCTGCTCAACGCGGCGGCCGGGCTCGTTTCCTTCGAGCTCGCGTCCGACCCGTCGAGGGTTCAGGAATCCATCCTGGATCGGTTCCGTTCGCAAATGGCGGTCGCTGCCCGAGCGATCGACTCCGGGGCTGCGGCCGCGAAGCTCGACGAGTGGGTGGCGGCGACGCACTGACAAAGTGGAGCATTCCACTGGAATGGAAGGAAGGGTTTCGATGAAGAAGCTCATCAACGACGTACCCGACGTCGTGGCCGAGTCCCTCGCGGGCTTCGGCCGGGCACACGCGGACATCGTCACGGTGTCCCAGGATCCGCGCTTCGTCTCCCGGGCCGACGGCCCGGTGCAGGGCAAGGTCGGCCTGGTCAGCGGCGGTGGCAGCGGCCACGAGCCCCTCCACGCCGGCTTCGTCGGCAAGGGGATGCTCGATGCCGCCGTGCCCGGCGAGGTGTTCACCTCGCCGACGCCCATGCCGATCGTCGAGGCCACCAAGGCCGCCGACGGCGGCGCGGGCGTGCTCCACATCGTCAAGAACTACACGGGCGACGTGCTCAACTTCGAGACGGCGGCCGACCTGGTGGCGGCGGAGGGCATCACCGTCCGCTCCGTGGTGACCAACGACGATGTCGCCGTGCAGGACTCCCTGTACACGGCCGGCCGGCGCGGTGTCGCGGGCACGGTCCTGGTCGAGAAGATCGCCGGAGCCGCGGCGGACCGCGGCGACGACCTCGACGCGGTCACGGCCATCGCCGAGCGCGTCAACGCGAATGTGCGCTCGATCGGCCTCGCGCTGACCGACGGCACCGTGCCGCACGCCGGAGAGCCCGGCTTCGTGCTCCCGGAGGACGAGATCGAGTTCGGCGTGGGCATCCACGGCGAGCCCGGTCGCGAGCGCATCAAGCTGGAGCCGGCGGACCGCCTGGTCGACCGGATGATGGATGCGGTGCTCACCGACCTCTCGTTCGACGGCTCGCAGGTGCTGCTGTTCGTCAACGGCATGGGCGGCACGCCGCTGTCGGAGCTGTACATCCTGTTCCGGCGGGCGGCCGAGGTGCTCGACGAGCGCGGCATCACCCTCAGCCGCTCGCTCGTCGGCAACTACGTCACGTCGCTCGAGATGCAGGGCGCATCCATCTCGCTCCTCAAGCTGGACGACGAGCTGACGCAGCTGTGGGACGCCCCCGTCCACACCGCGGCTCTGCGCTGGGGCCTGTAGGAAGCCGGAACGACAACGAGGAGGAGGCGTCGATGACGCTGGACACGAACTGGGTGAGGCAGTGGATCTCCGCCGCGGCGGCATCCATCGGCGAGCACAAGCAGGAGCTGAACACGCTCGACCGGGAGATCGGCGACGGCGACCACGGCGAGAACATGGACCGCGGGCTGCACGCATCGGTCATCGCCCTGGAGAAGCTGCCGGACGACACCACGCCGAACGCGGCGCTGCGCTCGGTCGCCATGACCCTGATCTCGACGGTGGGGGGTGCGTCCGGTCCGCTCTACGGCACGGCGTTCCTCAAGGCGGCCGACCCCGTCGGCGACGGAACCGAGATCGACGAGAAGGCCATCGTCGCGGCCCTGGCGGCCGCGCGCGACGGCATCGTGTCCCGCGGCAAGGCCGAACCCGGCGACAAGACCATGATCGACGCATGGACGCCCGCGGTGGACGCCGCTGCTGCCGCCCAGGAGTCCGGGGCTTCGGCCGCGGGCATCCTGGCGGCTGCCGCGGACGCCGCCGAGAAGGGAGCGGAGGCGACCGAGCCGCTCGTCGCCCGGAAGGGCCGCGCGAGCTACCTCGGCGAGCGGTCGGCCGGGCACCGCGACCCGGGCGCCCAGTCGACGGCGCTGCTGCTGCGCGCCGCGGCGCAGACCGCCGAGGCGGCCGGATGACCGCGAAGGTCGGCGTCGTCTTCGTCTCGCACAGCTCCCAGATCGCCGCGGGGATGGTGCAGCTCGCCGGTCAGATGGCGGGCTCCGTGCGGCTCGTCGACGCGGGCGGAACCGACGACGACGGGATCGGCACCAGCTTCACGAAGGTCATGTCCGCCGTGTCGGAGGCCGACGGCGGCGATGGCGTCGTGGTGATCAGCGACCTCGGCTCGGCTCTGCTCACCGCCGAGACGGTGCTGGACATGCTCGACGAGGCGCAGCGGTCCCGCGTGCGTGTCGTGGACGTGCCGTTCGTCGAGGGCGGGGTCGCTGCCGCGGTCGCCGCGGAGTCCGGCGGGAGTCTCGACGAGGTCGTCGCCGCTGCGGAGGGTGCGGTGGATGCGTGGGCCGGGAGGTCCGGCGGTGAGCCGGCGGCCGCATCCACTCCGGCGGCACCTGCCGCCGAACCTGCAGGCGCCGAGCCCGCCGGTCCGTACGAGCGCGAGGTGCTCGTGCGCAACCCGGAGGGGCTTCACGCCCGCCCTGCCGCGGAGTTCGTCAAGCTCGCGAACACCTTCCCGGTGAAGGTGACCGTCAACGGCAAGGACGCGAAGAGCCTCCTCGGCATCATGTCGCTCGGGCTCACCGCGGGCTCCACCGCGCGCATCTCGTCCGACGACCCCGACGGTCGCACCGCGGTGGACGCTCTCGCCGACCTCGTCGACACAGGCTTCGGCGAGGTCTGACCGCATCCACGCCATCAGCTCCTGAGTTTTTCGCCCGACACGCCGTCGGGAACGCGAAAAACTCAGGAGCCGGCGGTGGGGGACGTGGGGGAGGTACGCGTCAGCGGGAGTTGCATCTCGCGCTCGTCGGCGGTGCGGTCGAGCGGATAGGGCTGCGTGCGGCCGGTGAACGTGAAGCCGCGGCGGAGGTACGAGCGGATGGCCGGTTCGTTGTCCTCGTGCACCTCCAGCAGCAGGCGGTCGCCGCGCCCGCGCGCCCAGTCGATCACCGCATCCAGCAGCGCGTCCGTCATTCCGTGCTCGCGCCCGCGCCACGCCGGTGACACGTAGACGCCGACCAGGTACGGATCCCGCGACGGCGCGGACTGGAACCCGCCCATGCTGCCGAGCCACCGGCCGTCGTCCGCGACCGCGGCGAACAGCCGGCTCGTCGACGACGTGTTCGCCGCGCGCCTGCGCCAGTGCTCGTCGGGATGCGCGCGCGCCTGCTCGAGCGTCTCCAGGAACGCGATGGGCGCATCCTCGAGCATCTCGAACCGCAGCGCGCGGTACGCCTGCCAGTCGTCCTCCGTGCTGGCGCGGACCGTCCAGCCGGCCATGCGGGTCAGTCCCGCGCGGACAGCAGGGTCTCCGCCTCGGCGAGGAGGATCGCCGTGCAGAGCCCGTCGAGCGCGGTCGTCAGCTCGTCGAGCGGCGGGAAGGTCGGGGCGATGCGGATGTTCGCGTCGCGCGGGTCGTCGCCGTACGGGAACGTCGCCCCGGCCGGTGTGACCGCGATGCCGGCCTCCTTCGCCAGCTGCACGGCGCGCTTCGCGGCGCCGTCGATCACGTCCAGGCTCACGAAGTAACCGCCGCGCGGCGCCGTCCAGGTGCCGCCGCCCCACGGTGCGAGCCGCTCGCGGAAGGCCGCGTCGACGGCGGCGAACTTCGGCTCCAGGATGGCGCGGTGCTTCTCCATGTGCGCCGCGAGGCCGTCCGCGTCGCGCAGCAGGTCGACGTGGCGCAGCTGGTTGAGCTTGTCGGGGCCGATGCTCTGCACCGAGAGGTTGTGCAGCATCCACTCGACGTTGGACGGGGAGGCGCCGAAGAACGACACGCCAGCGCCCGGGTACGTGACCTTGGAGGTGGAGGCGAACACGAGCGGACGATCCGGGTTGCCGGCCTCCGCCGCCAGGGCGAGCACGTCGATCGGCTCGGGGCGCTCGTCGGTGAGGTGGTGCACCGCGTACGCGTTGTCCCAGATCAGCCGGAAGTCGTCGGCGGCCGGGAGCGACACGAGCGCCCGCACGACCTCCTCGGTGTACACGGCGCCGGTCGGGTTCGAGTACACCGGGACGCAGAACATGCCGCGGATGCTGTCGTCCGTCTCCAGCAGCGACGCGACCGCATCGATGTCGGGGCCGTTGTCGTTCGACGGCACCGGGATGAGCCGGATGCCGAGGCGCTCCGCGATGGTGAAGTGCCGGTCGTAGCCGGGGACGGGGGCCAGGAAGCTGATCGGGCGACCGGCCCACGGCAGCTCGCCGCCCGGAACGCCGTGCAGCAGGGCGAACATGACGGTGTCGTGCATGAGCGTCAGGCTGGAGTTGCCGAGCGCGAGCAGCTGCTCGACCGGCACGCGCAGTGCGTCAGCGAAGATCGAGCGGAGCTCCGGCAGCCCCGTGGCGCCGCCGTAGTTGCGGAGGTCGGTGCCCGCGGCGTCGCGGTAGCGGCCATCGGGGAGGTGCAGCAGGTCGTTGGAGAGGTCCAGCTGCTCGGCCGACGGCTTGCCGCGCGTCAGGTCGAGCTTCAGGCCGGCGGCCTTCAGGTCGTCGTACGCGCGGGCGAACGCGGAGTGCGCCTCGCGGAGCGCGGCGGTGTCGAGCTCGGCCAGAGGGGACGGGCGGAGAGTGGAGGCGGAGTGGGCTGCTGACGTCACGTCATCGATCGTACCGGCGCTGCTTCACGGCGCGCTCAGCCGGCGTGTGCGAACATCCGGAGTGTGACCGACGATCTGCACAAGGGCCGCGGCCGGACCCGCGCGAAGATGACCACCGCCGTCGCGTCCGGCGTGGTGGTCGCCGTGATCGTGGGGCTGCTGAACGCCTGGCATTACGCGGTCATCGCGGGCTGGGCGGCCGCCTGCATCGTGTACATCGCGTGGGTCTGGCTGTCGGTCTGGCGGCTCGACGGCACCTCCACGAAGGACCACGCCACCCTCGAGGATCCGGGCAGGCGCACCACCGATCTGGTGCTGCTCCTGGCGTCGCTGGCGAGCGTAGTCGCCGTCGTCTACATCCTGGTCGATGCGAAAACTCTCAAGGGCGGCGCCCAGCTCGGGGTCGCGCTGCTGGCCGTCGTCAGCGTCGCGCTCTCGTGGACGCTGGTGCACACCGTCTACGCGCTTCGGTACGCCCGCATCTTCTACCGCACCGGCGGCGGCATCGACTTCAACCAGAAGGAACCACCCCGCTACAGCGACTTCGCCTACCTGGCCTTCACGCTCGGGATGACGTTCCAGGTCTCCGACACGAACATCCAGAACGCGTACATCCGGGCGACGGTGCTGCGGCATACCCTGCTGTCGTACCTGTTCGGGACGGTCATCGTCGCGGCGACGGTGAACCTTGTCGCCGGGCTGACCTGACGTGCGTCAGTGCGTTTTGGTGACGCGCGAGTAGGTGACGAAGCGGTACCGCATCCCGTTGGACCCGGTGAGCCACTCGCCCGCGTCGACCGTCCAGCCGTCGCCGGGTTCGGGGGCGTACGTGTCTCCCGCGACGTCGAGGTCGATCTCGGTGACCTCCAGCCGGTCTGCCGTCGGAAGCGTCTGGCGGTACAGCTCGGCGCCGCCCATCACCCAGACGGTGGGGGCGTCTCCCGCGGAGGCGAGCGCCTCATCCACCGAGTGCGCCACGATCGCGCCGGGGGCCGTCCAGTCGGCCTGCCGGGTGACCACGATGTTGTCGCGGCCGGGCAGCGGCCGGTAGCGCTCGGGCAGCGACTCCCAGGTGCGGCGCCCCATCACCACCGGATCGTCGCCGGTGAGCGCGCGGAAGTGCCGCAGGTCTTCGGTGAGGTGCCAGGGCATGACGCCGTCCGCGCCGATCACCCGGTCGTGGGCCTGCGCCCAGATCAGCGCGATCGTCATACGGCGACGGCCGCGCGGATCGCCGGGTGGTGCTGGTAGTCCTCGACGACGAAGTCCTCGAACCGGTAGTCGAAGATGCTGTCGGGCGTGCGGGCGAAGCGCAGGGTGGGCGCGGGATAGGGATCGCGCGTCAGCTGCTCGGTGACCTGCTCGACGTGGTTGTCGTAGATGTGGACGTCTCCACCGGTCCAGACGAACTCGCCGGGCTCGAGGCCCACTTGCTGGGCGACCATGAGCGTGAGGAGCGCGTAGCTGGCGATGTTGAACGGGACGCCGAGGAACATGTCCGCGCTGCGCTGGTAGAGCTGGCAGGAGAGTTTGCCGTCGGCGACGTAGAACTGGAAGAAGGCGTGGCACGGGGCGAGGGCCATGCTCGGGATGTCGGCCACATTCCACGCCGACACGATGATGCGGCGGGAGTCGGGGTCGCTGCGCAGCGTGTCGATGACCTGCTGGATCTGGTCGATGTGCCGGCCGTCCGGGGTCGGCCACGAGCGCCACTGCACCCCATAGACCGGGCCGAGCTCGCCGTCCGCGTCGGCCCACTCATCCCAGATGGTGACGCCGTTGTCGCGCAGCCAGCCGACATTGCTCTCGCCGCGCAGGAACCACAGCAGCTCGTACGCGATGGACTTGAAGTGGACGCGCTTGGTGGTGATCAGCGGGAAGCCGTCGGCGAGGTCGAACCGCAACTGCCGGCCGAACACGCTGCGCGTCCCCGTGCCCGTGCGGTCGGATTTGTGGGCGCCGTTCGTCAGCACGTCGCGCAGGAGGTCCTCGTACGGGGTCGCAATCTCGCTCACACCCCCGATGCTACTTCCCCCGCCCGCGCATCCTGGCCCGCCACCGCCGAGTCCGCAGAGACTTACCGTTTCTCGGCGCGAAACGTGCTAAATGTGCGGACTCGACGGTGGGCGGGGTCGGTGGGTGGGGGTCGCGCGGGAGGGAGGCTCTGCTGCTCGGGGGCGGCGCGTCGTAGTCTGGGGGCCATGGACCGGGGAGCGGCCGATCGGCACAGCGACGACGAGCTGGCGAGCGTGCTCGAGGAAGAGGTCGCCCGCATCACGTCAGCCATCCCGATCATCCCTCCCGAGGCGCTCCGCGGGGGCGCGGAGGAGGCGTCCGACGACGGTGCGCCGGGCTCAGTGGCGGCCGACGAGGTGGCGTTCGAGCAAGTGGATGTCGACGCAGGCGGTGCCGATGCTGCGGACGACGACGAAGGGGAATGGACGGGGCCGCCGACGCAGGCGATCAGCTTCGACGACCTGCCCGTTCGCCGGGAGCCGACCGGGCCCGAGCCGACCTTCAGCCCGTGGGTGGCGACGGCCGCGATCCCGATCCAGCGCAGTGAGCCGGAGTCGGCGACCGAACAGGAGGCGCTGCAGGAGACGCGGGAGGCGCATCCCACCGGCGCGCACGCCCTGCCGGTCGCCGAGCGCGAGCCGGAGGACGGGGACGAAGGGCACCGGCCGGGGCGGCATGCGTCGGCGCCCGCCGAAGCTGAGCCCGAGCCGGAGCCGGAACCCGTCGCGGCCGTCGCGCCGCCCGCCTATCCGCCGCTCGCGCGGGCGGAGCCACTCGCGCTGGTGCCGGAAGAACTGGCTCCACGGGATTCGGAACCGGTTCCCCTCGTCCCGGTGGTGACGGCGGTCGCTCCCGCTGCGCCTCCGGTCGAGTCCGAGCGGGCCGCGTCGGAGACCGACACGGACGACTCGAGCGGTGCCGACCTCCCGACTCCCGTGGCCGCGTCGGAGGCCGCGACTGCCGGTCCGCCGCCCACCGGCGAGGTGTCCACACCCGACGCCCCCGCGAAGCGCCGTCCCGGGGTCTTCGTCCCAGAGGCCGCCGACCTCGAGCCGACGGCCGTCGAGCGCCGGGTCGGACGCGCCTCCCGGATGTTCTGGCTCTGGTTCGCCGGCACCTCCTCGCTCATCAGCGTGGGGGTCGGCGCGACGCTCTTCGTGCTCGGGCTGAGTCTGCGCCAGCTGCTCGTCGCGACCCTCGTCGGCGTCGCACTCTCGTTCCTGCCGCTCGGCCTCGGCACGCTCGCCGGCAAGTGGAGCGGCCAGCCGACGCTGGTCGTCTCCCGCGCGTCATTCGGCCTCCGCGGCAACATCATCCCGACGGTGCTCGCGCTGGTCGTGAAGCTGTTCTGGGGGTCGGTCCTGCTCTGGCTGGCGGGCTCCGCGGCCGGGTCGCTCACGGTCGCAGAGCAGTGGCCGGGGGATGCGGTGCTCGCGACGTCCGCGGGGCTGGCGGTCACCATCCTGGTCGCCGTCGCCGTCGCCTACTTCGGGTACGCCCTCGTCGCGCGGGTGCAGCTGGTGCTGACGATCGCCTCCGCCGTGCTCATCGCCCTGATGGTGGCGGCGACCTGGCGGCACGTGGATGTGTCGCGGGCGCTCGCCGTCCCCGACGCGCTGTGGACGCACGTGGTCACGGGGGCCGTCATCGTGTTCAGCTACGTCGGGCTGGCCTGGGCGATGAGCAGCGCCGAGGTCGCGCGCTACCAGCGGCCGCTGTCATCGGGCGGTGCGGCGATGTTGTGGGCGACGTTCGGCGCAGGCGTGCCCCCGCTGCTGCTGGTGTCGTACGGGGGACTGCTGGCCGCATCCGATCCCGGGCTGGCGGGAGAGCTCGCGCGCGACCCGGTGGCGGGCCTCGTGCAGCTCGGACTTCCCGCGTGGTACCCGCTGCCGCTGCTGCTCGCCGTGGGGCTGTCGCTCGTCTCGGCGCTCGTGCTGACCGTGTACTCGGCCGGATTCACCCTCGACGCGCTGGGCGTCAAACTCGGGCGCCGGTGGAGCACGCTGATCGCCGGTGCGGCGATCGCTGCGGTCGGCATCGTGCTGGCCGCGACGGTGACCGACCTGTCCGCCGTCATCCGTGGCGTCCCGACCGCCCTCTCCGTGCCGGTCGCCGCGTGGGTCGGCGTGTTCTCGGGCGAGATGATGCTCCGCACCCGCCGCTTCCACCAGGCGTCGCTGCTCGCTCGCGGCGGCGTCTACCCGGACTGGCGGTGGATCAACGTGGGCCTCTTGGTGGCCGGAACGGCGGTCGGGTGGGGAACGATCAGCTCGCCGTTGCCCTGGCTGGCGTGGGAGGGATACCTCTTCCGCCTCGTCGGCATCGACCCGAATGCGGGCATCGGCGCCAGCAACATCGGGGTGGTCATCGCCCTCGTCATCGGGATGTTCGGAGTACTGGTGAGCGCCGTGCCGGCCGTGCGGCGGCAGGAGCTGGCGGCGGCGTGACGCGACGGGGGATTCCGTCCACAGCGCGGCGCGTGGTCGCGTTCTCCACATCTTCGGCTCGTCCGGTGCCGTCCGGATCGCATCCCGTAGGCTGATCGACATGCCTCACGCCCTCGCCTCCGTCCGCGACACCATCGAGCGGCTCTGGCCGCTCGGCGGTGCCGAGAGCTGGGATGCGCCGGGGCTCGTGACGGGTGATCCGGCCGCTTCGATCGAGCGCATCCTGCTGTCCGTGGATGCGGTCGCGGCGACCGTGGACGAGGCGGTGGAGCTCGACGCCGACCTGCTGATCGCCCACCATCCGCTTCTGCTGCGCGGAGTCACCAGCATCGCGGAGGACCGGTACAAGGGCGCGCTGCTCGCCCGGCTGATCCGCGGCGGCGTCGCCCTGTACGCCGCGCACACCACGGCCGACGTGGTCGCCGCCGGCACCAGCGACGTCCTCGCCACGCGGCTGGGGCTCCGCGATACGCGCCCGATCTCACCGGCGGCCGACGGCACGACGGGCATCGGGCGCGTCGGCAACCTCCCACAGCCGACGACGCTCGGGCAGCTCGCTCGCGCGCTCGCCGACATCCTCCCGCCGACGGCCGGGGGAGTCCGGGCCGCCGGCGACTACCACCAGCCGGTCACGCGCGTCGCCCTCTGCGGCGGAGCGGGTGACTCCCTGCTCGGCAGCGACGCCGTGCGGGATGCCGACGTCTACATCACCGCCGACCTGCGGCACCATCCCGCCTCCGAAGCACGCGAGCAAGCGGTGCTCGGCGGCGGCCCCGCCCTCCTCGACGTCTCCCACTGGGCGAGCGAGTGGCTCTGGCTCGACACCGCCGCCGATCAGCTGCGCGCCGCGCTGCCGGGGGTCGAAGTCGTCGTCAGCGAGCTCCGCACCGACCCCTGGGATTTCGTCATCCTGCAATGATCACCTCGCACGAAGGAAGCACCACACCGTGAAAGCCAGCCCCGCCGACCAGAACGAGCTCCTGCGCCTCCAGGCGGCCGACACCCGCCTGGCGCAGCTCGCCCACGCCACCAAGAACCTGCCGCAGGCGGCCGAGCTCCTGAAGCTGCAGCCGGAGGTGGAGGCTCTTCGCGCGCGGTGGATCGCCGCCACCGGAGAGCTGGAAGACGCCCGGGCGGAGCTCAAGCGCATCGAGTCCGACGTCCAGATCGTCGATGCACGGGCGAAGCGCGACTCCGACCGCGTGCAGCAGTCGGCCTCGATGAAAGACGTCCAGGCGCTCGAGGCGGAGCTCGCGTCGCTCGCCAAGCGCAAGAACGACCTCGAAGAGATCGAGCTGACCGTCATGCAGCGCGTCGAAGACCTCGAGCAGGCGCTCGCCGGCGTGGAGGCGGAACGTGCCGAGTTGAACGGCCGCGTCGCCGTGCTCGAAGGCGAACGCGATGAAGAGGCCGGCAAGCTGGAGGCGCAACGAACGGCGCTCGCGAAAGACCGCGCAGCCATCGCGGAGACGCTCCCGGCCGACCTGATCGAGCTGTACGAGCGCCAGCGCACGCGCTACGGCATCGGTGCCGCCGCGCTCATCCGCGGCGTCTCCATGGGCTCCAACGTGAAGCTGACGGAGTCGGACCTGTCCGACATCCGTCGCGCCGCGGCCGACGACGTGGTGCTCTGCCCCGACAGCGGCGCCATCCTGGTGCGCGGGGAGGACTCGGGGCTCTGATTCGTGGTCCGAGGCCGGGCGGCGGTCCAGCTCAGACCGCTGCGCTATCGTTGAGCGCGGAATGGGTCGGCAAGACGGTCGCGTCGGTCCGCGAGAGCGGGCCGCCGAGGAACGTCCGGGCTCCGCAGAGCAGGGCGGTGGGTAACACCCACCCGGGGCAACCCGCGAGAAAGTGCAACAGAAAGCAGACCGCCGCAGGCTTCGGCCCGCGGTAAGGGTGAAACGGTGGTGTAAGAGACCACCAGCGGCCGGGGCGACCCGGCCGGCTGGGTAAACCTCGCCCGGAGCAAGGTCGGACAGGGGACCATGAGGCTGCTCGTCTCGTCCCCGGGTAGACCGCTGGAGGGCGGCGGCAACGTCGTCCCGAGATAGATGGCCGTCCGCGGTGCTCGCACCGTGACAGAACCCGGCGTATCAGCCGGCCCATTCCCTTACGAGATTCGTGCCGAATGTGCGCTTTCGCGCGCCCAAAACGCACATTCGTGCCGAATGTGCGGCGTCAGGACGCGTCGGTGTTGGCGTCGTCGGGCGTGAAGCGGTAGCCCATCCCGGGCTCGGTCAGCAGGTAGCGCGGCCGCGACGGCTCGGGCTCCAGCTTCTTGCGCAGCTGCGACAGGTACAGCCGCAGATAGCCGGTGTCGGTCGTGTACTGCGGACCCCACACCTGGGTCAGCAGGGATTGGCGCGTCACCAACCGCCGCGGGTTCCGCAGCAGCACCTCCAAGATCTGCCACTCCGTCGGCGTGAGCCGCACCGCGCTCCCGTCCCCGTCCCGCCGGGTCACCTGGCGCGCCGCGAGGTCCACCGTCACGTCGCCGAACGTGATGACCGGTTCGTCCGCCGTCGTGCTCTGCCGCCGGGTGAGGGCGCGGATGCGCGCGAGCAGCTCGTCCGCCGCGAACGGCTTGGTGACGTAGTCGTCGGCGCCGGCGTCGAGGGCGTCGACCTTGTCGGCGGAGCCCGTGCGGCCGGAGACCACCAGGATGGGCACGCTCGACCAGCCGCGGAGCCCTTCGATGACCTCGATGCCGTTGAGTTCCGGCATGCCCAGGTCGAGCATCACCAGGTCGGGATGCTGGTCGACGGCCACGCTGAGCGCCTCCGCCCCGCTGCGCGCGGTGAGCACCTGATAGCCCCGGGCGGTGAGCAGGATGCGCAGCGCGCGCAGGATCTGCGGGTCGTCGTCGGCGATGAGGATCTTCACGCGTCCACCTCCCGTGCCGCGGGGAGGGACACGACCATCGTGAGGCCGCCGCCCGGGGTGTCCTCCGCTTCGAGCGTGCCGCCCATCCCTTCGACGAATCCCTTCGACAGGGCGAGCCCGAGACCGATGCCCGCCTCGTTGTCGGTGTCGGAGAGCCGCTGGAACGGCGCGAAGACCGCCTCCCGACGCTCGGCGGGGATGCCCGGCCCGCGGTCGATCACGCGGAGTTCGACCGTCCCGGCGAACTCGCTGGCGGCGAGCACCGGCCGGGCGTCCGGCGGGCTGTAGCGGAGGGCGTTGCCGAGCAGGTTCACAATGACACGCTGGAGAAGGACGCCGTCGGCCAGCACCGGCGGCACGTGGGCGCCGAGGTCCAGCTCGACGTCGCCGGGGCCGGCCCCCAGTTCGTCGAGCGCGGGAAGCACCACGTCATCCACCTCGGTCGGGGCCAGCGAGACCGCCAGCGCGCCGGCCTGCACCCGGCTGGCGTCGAGCAGGTCGGTGACGAGCGATGCGAGTCCGTGGAGGCTGTCCTCCGCGGTCTCCAGCAGGGCCTCCCGGTCGTCGTCGCCGAGCGCGAGATCCGACTGGCGCAGGGTGGTCACCGCGGCGGTCGCGGCGGCGAGCGGCCGGCGGAGGTCGTGCCCGACCGCGGCCAGCAGTGCGCTGCGCACACGGTCGGCTTCGGCGAGGGGCGCCAGTTCCGCGGCCGTGGCGGTGAGGCGGCGGTGTTCGAGCGCGGCCTCGAGCTGCGCGACGATGGCCGACAACAGTCGGCGATCGCTCGCCTCCAAGTCGCGTCCGTACAGCTCCAGCGTCGCGATCTCGCGCGGCCCCGACGAGGGGGACGTGCGACCGGTCGTCGCGCCTCGGTCGTCGCCCGCCGCCGGCCCGACCGGGATGCGCTGCACCGGTTGCGACACGTCCGCTTCGCCGTCCTCGGCCACGACGGACTCCGCGCGCTCCTGCCCGGCGACCACGAGCCGCACGGCGCTCAGCCCGAACGCCTCGCGGGTGCGGGCGACGAGTGCCTGCAGCGCATCCTCGCCGCGGATCACGCCGCCGGCGACGGTGGCCAGCAGTTCCGCCTCCGCCGCCGCCCGGATCGCCGCTCGGCTGCGTCGCGCCGCCTGGTCGACCACCAGGCTGACGAGCGCCGCGATGACGACGAAGAGGATGAGCGCGAGCAGGTGCAGGGGCTCGCCCACGGTGATCGTGTAGAGCGGGTCCACGAAGAAGAAGTCGAGTGTCAGCCCCGAGAGCAGCGCCGCGAAGAGCGCCGGCCAGATGCCACCGACGAGCGCGACGAGCACGACGAGCAGCTGGTAGCTGAGCACGTCCGCCGTCATCGACTCGTCCGACCGCACGCTGGTCAGCAGCAGGGTCAGCAGAGGCCCGCCGATCAGGGCGAGGGCGAACCCGTACACCCGGCGCCGCACCGTCAGGCCGCCGCGCGGACGCGGCAGCGAGAACCGTCCTCCGGCGCGCGCGTGCGACACGATGTGCACGTCGATGTCACCGGACTCGCGGATGACGGTCGCGCCGATGCCCGGACCGGTCAGCAGGGCGGCGAGCCGACTGCGGCGGGAGACGCCGATCACCAGCTGGGTCGCGCTCTCGCCGCGGGCGAACTCGACCAGGGCACGCGGGATGTCGTCGCCGACCACCTGGTGATAGCTGCCACCGAGCTGCTCCACGAGCGCGCGCTGCGCCGCGAGGACGCCGGGCTGCGCCTCGCGGAGGCCGTCCTGGCTGGTGACGTGCACGGCGAGCAGTTCGCCGCCGGCGCTCCGAGCGGCGATGCGGGCTCCGCGGCGGAGCAGCGTCTCGCCTTCCGGGCCGCCGGTGAGCGCCACGACGACGCGCTCGCGCGCCTCCCAGGTGCCGGCGATCCCGTGCTCGGCGCGGTATTGCAGCAGCGCGTTGTCGACCTCGTCGGCGAGCCACAGCAGGGCCAGCTCGCGCAGGGCGGTCAGGTTGCCGAGGCGGAAGTAGTTCGACAGGGCCGCATCCACCCGCGCTGCCGGGTACACGAGGCCGTCGGCCAGCCGGTCGCGCAGCGCCTGCGGCGCCAGGTCGACCAGCTCGATGCGGTCCGCCCGCCGCAGCACGGCATCCGGGATGGTCTCGCGCTGCGGAACACCGGTGATCTGCTCGACCACGTCGTTCAGCGACTCGATGTGCTGGATGTTGACGGTCGAGATCACGTCGATCCCGGCCTCCAGCAGGGTCTCGACGTCCTGCCAGCGCTTCTCGTGCTCCGACCCCGGAGCGTTCGTGTGCGCGAGTTCGTCGACCAGGGCGACGCGGGGGTTGCGGCGCAGGACCGCATCCAGGTCCAGCTCGGTGAGCGTCACCCCGCGGTGCTCGACCGTACGCCGCGGCACGACCTCGAGCGTGTCGACGAGAGCGGCGGTGGCCGCTCGGTCGTGCGTCTCCACGATCGCGACGACGACGTCCTTCCCGAGCGCGCGGAGCCGTTCGCCCTCTTCGAGCATGGCGAACGTCTTGCCCACGCCCGGGGCGGCTCCCAGCATCACCCGGAGGCGACCCCGCGGCATGCGCCGTTATGCCGGTGTCGGCGCAGGAGCGTCCTGGGGCGTTCCGGCCTCGGCGCTGCGGCCGCGCTCGCCGGCGTCGCGGCGCTCGTTGCGGACGGTGAGGGCGGCGGCCCCGAGGATGCCCGCGTTGTTGCGGTGCACGGCGGGGACGATCGGGGTCTTCAGCTTCAGCAGCGGGAGGAACTCCTCGTAGTGCTTCGAGACGCCGCCACCGACGATGAAGAGGTCGGGTGTGAACAGGAACTCGACGGTGGAGTAGTACTTCTGCAGGCGCTTGGCCCACTTCTCCCAGCTGAGGTCCTCGCGCTCCTTGGCGGAGTACGCGGCGCGCGACTCGGCGTCGTGGCCGTCGATCTCGAGGTGGCCGAGCTCGGCGTTCGGGATGAGGATGCCGTCGTAGATCAGCGCGGAGCCGATGCCCGTGCCCAGCGTGGTCATGATGACGAGGCCGTCCTTGCCCTTCGCCGCACCGAAGCGGGTCTCGGCGTATCCGGCCGCGTCGGCGTCGTTGACGAAGTGGATGTCGCGACCGAGCGCCTTCTCGAACAGGTCCTCGGCGTGCAGCCCGATCCAGTCCTTCGCGACGTTGGCGGCCGAGAGAGTGACCCCGTGGCTGACGATCGCGGGGAAGCAGACGCCGACCGGCGCATCCGGCTCTTCCTGGGCCAGGCGGTCGACGATCTCTTTGGTGGTCTCGACGATGTCGTCCGGCTTGCCGCCCTGCGGGGTGGGCAGCTTGACCCGGTCACTGACGAGCTCGCCGGTCGACAGGTCGACCAGGCCTCCCTTGATGCCGGTTCCGCCGATGTCGATGCCGATCGCGTGCTTCTGCGAAGTCATGCCTCGAATCTACCGCGCCGCGAACCTCACCGCTCGCCGGGGCTCTTCCGACGGGTCGCCAGCGCGAGCGGGAGGAACGCATCGTCGACGAACGACTGGAGCGTCGCGTCGTCGGCCCGGGTGAGCCGCATGAGCATCTCGTGGCGGACGAGGGTGAGGGGGAGGTCGGCGACGACGGGGGAGAGCCGGGCGAGGTCGATCTCACCCCGGGCATCCGCGCGTTCGAGGATGGCGCCGAGCTGCGTCGGCTGGTCGCCGATCAGGCGTTCGCGGAGGCCCGCGATGCCGCCGTCGGCCTCGGTGACGACGCCGGAGAACCGCAGCAGCACCTCCGTCACCAGTCCGCGGCGCCGGGTGTTCATCTGTCGCAGCAGGTCGAGCGTGTCCTCGCGCAGACTGCCGTGGTCGGGCACCTCTATGGGCTCGGCGGCGAAGTGGTGGCGGATGGCCGCGAGCGCCAGGTCGCTGCGGGTCGCCCAGCGGCGGGCGAGGACGGGACGGCTGGTGCCGGCGCGGGCGGCGACGGCCTCCATCGTGAGGGCGGCGAAGCCGTGTTCGTCGAGCTCGTCCCAGGCGGCGTCGAGCAGCGCGCTCTCGAGGGCCGCCCCGCGACGTCGGCGACCAGCGGTCTCTTTAGAGTCCATTTGCGCATCTTATCCGATCGTCGTACGATCTCGTTAAGATACAGACGCGCATCTTAAGGAGCGGACATGGCGGACAAGCTGGATCGGGCGGTCGTGCGGACGGCGACCGCACTCGTCATCGGCGCATTGGCGGTGGTCTTCGACACGACCATCCTCAGCGTCGCCCTGCACACCCTGGCGAGCGACCTGCATACGACGGTCGCGCAGATCCAGTGGGTGACCACCGGCTACCTGCTCGCACTC
Organism: Leifsonia sp. 1010; assembly: GCF_031455295.1. Classification (NCBI taxonomy): domain Bacteria; kingdom Bacillati; phylum Actinomycetota; class Actinomycetes; order Micrococcales; family Microbacteriaceae; genus Leifsonia; species Leifsonia sp. 1010. The sequence goes on along the minus strand of NZ_JAVDSL010000003.1, from coordinate 354,320 downwards.
GCCGCGACCGTGCCGCTGTCGGCGTGGTGCCTGGCGCGGTGGGGCGGCAAGCGCGTGTGGATGGTGGCGCTGGCGATCTTCCTCGCCGGCTCGGTGCTCTCGGGCCTGGCCTGGAACGCGGACTCCCTGATCGCGTTCCGCGTGCTCCAGGGCGTCGGCGGCGGTCTCATGCTGCCCGTGATGACGACGATGGTGATGGAGGTGGCCGGCGGCCGTCAGCTCGGCCGCGTCTCGGCGGTGATCGGGCTCCCGGCGATGGCCGGACCGATCCTCGGACCGGTCATCGGCGGCCTCATCCTCGCGCTCGGCGACTGGCGCTGGGTGTTCTGGGGCAACATCCCGTTCTCGGTCGCCGGTCTTCTGCTGGCCTGGCGGATGCTGCCGTCGGACCGTGGCCGCGACCCGAAGCGCCGCCTCGACCTGATCGGCGTGCTGTTGCTGGTACCCGGGCTCGCCGGACTGCTGCTCGGCCTGTCCGACTCGGTGCTCGACGGCGGGTTCGCGCGACTGGACGCGTGGCTGCCGCTGGTCGTGGGCGCGGCCCTCGTCGCCGCCTTCGTGTTCTGGGCACTGCGGCGGAAGGGCGCCGCGCTGGTGGATGTGCGGCTGCTGCGGGTCCGCTCGGTCTGGTCGGCATCCACTCTGCTGTTCCTCTCCAGCGTCGCCCTCTACGGCGCGATGCTGCTGCTGCCGCTGTTCTGGCAGCAGGCACGGGGGACGGATGCGCTCGGCGCCGGCCTCCTGCTCGTGCCGCAGGGGCTCGGGACGCTGGCATGCCGTCCGATCGCCGGTCGCCTCATCGACCGCATCGGTGCCCGGTGGATCGCGGTGGCCGGGTTCGCGGTGGTCGCGGTGGCGACCATCCCGTTCGCGCTCGGGCCGACGTCGGCGGCGGATCCGCTGCTGCTGGTCGCCCTGTTCGTACGCGGATTCGGGCTCGGCGCGATCACGATGCCGCTCATGGTGGCGTCGTACCAGGGGCTCGGCGGGGAGCAGATCGCACACTCCAGCATCCTGACCCGGACGGCGCAGCAGTTAGGAGGGTCGTTCGGCACCGCGCTGTTCGCGGTGCTGCTGCAGGCGGCGGTGCAGGGCGGGGCGTCCGTGTCGTCGGCCTTCGACACCGCCTTCTGGGTCGCGACGGCGGCGACGGTGCTCGGCGTGGGGCTCGCGTTCGTGCTGCCGTCTCCCTCCCGGGCCGCGGCCGCCCCCGCGCCCGTCGCGCCCGCGCCCGCCGCCCCCGCGCCGGTCGCGCCCGAGCCCACCCCCGCACACTCCAACAATTCCTGACTTTTTCGGCCGGAATCAGCCGTCAGGGGTGAAAAACTCCGGAGCTGTCGGCGTGGGAGGTCAGGGGAGCGTGAGCACCTCGGCGCCGCGCTCGGTCACGACGAGCGTGTGCTCGAATTGGGCGGTGATGCTCCGGTCGCGGGTCACCACCGTCCAGTCGTCGGCCCACATCTCCCACTCGTGCGTGCCGAGGGTGAGCATCGGCTCGATGGTGAACACCATCCCCGGCTCCATCACGTCGTCGTGGGCGGGCGCCGAGTCGTAGTGCGGGATGATCAGGCCGGAGTGGAAGGCCGCGCCGACGCCGTGACCGGTGAAGTCGCGGACCACTCCGTAGCCGAAGCGCTTGGCGTACGACTCGATCGCCCGGCCGATGACGTTGACCTGCCTCCCGGGGGCGACGGCCTTGATGCCACGGCCCAGGGCTTCGCGGGTGCGCTCGACGAGACCGGCGACCTCGTCGGAGGCGGTGCCGGCGATGAAGGTCTGGTTGCTGTCGCCGTGGAAGCCGTTCTTGTAGGCGGTGATGTCGATGTTGACGATGTCGCCGTCCTCGATCACCGTGTCGTCCGGGATGCCGTGGCAGATGACCTCGTTGACGGAGCTGCAGATCGACTTCGGGTAGCCGCGGTAGCCGAGCGTCGACGGGTAGGCGTCGTGTGCGAGCAGGAACTCGTGCCCGATCGCATCCAGCTCCTCCGTCGTCACGCCGGGGCGGACGGCCTCGCCGACGCGCTCGATCGCCTGCGCGGCGATGCGCCCGGCCTCGCGGATGAGCTCCACCTCATCGGGCGTGTACACGTCGCCGCGGGTGTACGGAGCGGGCCCGGGGCGGCCGACGTATTCGGGGCGCGCGATCCGGCTCGGCACGGGCCGCATCGGGGTGACGCGACCGGGGATCAGGTGACCGGCGGAATCCTTGGGCATACGATCAACCTTATGACGAGCGACGAGTACGGCATCAAGCAGGACGCCGAGCACAAGTACTGGTACAACATGAAGACCGGCGAGGTGGAGCAGGGTTTCCTGTCGCCCGCGCCGAACCGCGTCGGCCCGTTCGACACCCGCGACGAGGCCGAGCACGCCCTCGAGAAGCTGCGCGAGAACTCCGCGAAGTGGGCCGAGGAGGACGCCGAGGACGGTCGCTAGACCCGCGACGGTCGGCCGCACTAGCGCGGCCGGCCGCGCCGCGGCGCCGACCTGCGGGAGCCGGTGACCGCTAGAAGCTGTGCTCCTCGGTCGGGAACGTCCGCTCCTCGACATCCGCCTTGTACGCGCGGGCCGCATCCGACAGCACGGTCTTGATGTCGGCGTACTGCTTGACGAAGCGCGGCACGCGGCCCGTCGTGAAGCCCGCCCAGTCCGTCCACACGAGCAGTTGGCCGTCGACGTGCGGCCCTGCGCCGACTCCGATCGTCGGGATGCGCAGCTCGGCTGTCACGCGCTTGGCGACCTCGGCCGGAACCATCTCGAGGACGACCGCGAACGCGCCGGCCTCCTCGACCGCGTGCGCGTCGGCGAGCAGGTCGTCGGCCGCCTGGCCGCGTCCCTGCACGAGGTGACCCCCGAGGCCGTGCTCGCTCTGCGGGGTGAAGCCGATGTGGGCCATGACGGGGATGCCCGCGTCGACGATGCGGCGGATCTGCTCGGCGCTGCGCCGGCCTCCCTCGAGCTTCACCGCGTGCGCGCCGGTCTCCTTCATGAAGCGGACGGCGGTGTGCAGCGCCTCCAGCGGGCCGGTCTCGTACGAGCCGAACGGCATGTCCGCGACGACGAACGCACGCTTGACCGCGCCGGCGACCGCACGCGTCAGGGGGATGAGGTCATCGACCGTCACCGGAAGCGTGGTGTCGTAGCCGAGCACGTTGTTGCCGGCGGAGTCGCCGACGAGGAGGAAGTCGATCCCCGCCTCGTCGAAGATCTGGGCGGTGAGCATGTCGTAGCTGGTCAGGCCGGTGAACGGCGCCCCCTCCTCCTTCGCCGCCTGGAAGTGGCGGGTGCGCACCCGTTTCAGCGACTGCATCGACGAGGTCGCGGGATGGACGGAGGGCACCGGTGACTGCTCACTCATGCGGCTCAGTCTAGTGACGGACATCGGGGCGCCCGGGCTCAGGCCGGAACCGGTTCCAACAGGCTCCGCTTCTCGGTGTTGCACCGACGCGTCGCGGGGTGACGCCGCCCGCCAGCCACTAGTCTGGACACGGCCGAGGAAAGGGGCAGGATGGACAAGCAGCGCGACTTCGTTCTTCGCACGATCGAGGAGCGTGGCGTCAAGTTCGTGAGGCTGTGGTTCACGGACGTCGTGGGCACACTGAAGTCCGTCGCGATCGCCCCGGCCGAGGTCGAGGGCGCGTTCAGCGAGGGTCTCGGCTTCGACGGCTCCGCGATCGAGGGCCTCACGCGCGCCTACGAGTCCGACCTGCTCGCGCTTCCGGACGCGACCACCTTCCAGATCCTCCCGTGGCGGGGCGAGGTCGACCCGACCGCGCGCATGTTCTGCGACATCACGACGCCGGACGGGCAGCCCGCCGTCTCCGACCCGCGGAATGTGCTCAAGCGCACGCTGGAGAAGGCGGCCGACCGCGGCTTCACCTTCTACACGCATCCCGAGATCGAGTTCTACCTGCTCAAGTCGTCGTCCTTCGGCACCGAGGGCCCGGAGCCCGTGGACTCGGCCGGCTACTTCGACAACGTCCCCGGCGGCACCGCCCACGACTTCCGCCGTCGCTCGGTGCGCATGCTCGAAGACCTCGGCATCTCCGTCGAGTTCAGCCACCACGAGGCGGGCCCCGGCCAGAACGAGATCGACCTCCGCTACGCGGACGCGCTCACCACGGCCGACAACATCATGACGTTCCGCACGGTCATCAAGGAGGTGGCCATCGAGCAGGGCGTGTACGCCACCTTCATGCCGAAGCCGCTCTCCGGCCACCCGGGATCGGGGATGCACACCCACATGTCGCTCTTCGAGGGCGACACCAACGCCTTCTTCGAGCCGGGCGCGCAGTACCAGCTGTCGAAGATCGGGCGCCAGTTCATCGCGGGCCTCCTGCGCCACGCGCCGGAGATCACCGCGGTCACCAACCAGTTCGTGAACTCGTACAAGCGCCTGTGGGGCGGGGATGAGGCACCCAGCTTCGTCAGCTGGGGCCACAACAACCGGTCGGCGCTGGTCCGCGTGCCGCTGTACAAGCCGAGCAAGGGACAGAGCTCGCGCGTCGAGTACCGGGCGATCGACTCGGCGGCGAACCCGTACCTCGCGTTCTCGCTGCTGCTCGCCGCCGGCCTCAAGGGCATCGAGGGCCAGTACGAGCTGCCGCCGGAGGCGGAGGACAACGTCTGGGCCCTCTCCGACGGGGAGCGACGGGCGCTCGGCTACAACCAGCTCCCGGCGAGCCTCGACCACGCCATCTCGCTGATGGAGGACTCGGAGCTCGTCGCCGAGACGCTCGGCGAGCAGGCCTTCAACTACGTCCTGCTCAACAAGCGCAAGGAGTGGGCGGAGTACCGGGCTCAGGTCACGCCGTACGAGCTCCGATCCAATCTCGAGATCCTCTGACCCCTTCGTCGTGACGCGGCAGCAGCTCTCCCTCACCGCCCTGGCGCGCGCCGGGTTCGTGGGGCTGAGCTCGGTCCGGGACGGGTTGGACGAGCTCGCCGACCTCACCGGGCTGCCGCCCGAGACGCTGATCTCGGCGCTGTCCGCCGCGGCCGATCCGGATACCGCGCTCGCCTCCGCGCTTCGGCTGCTTCGGCAGGCGCCGGAGCAGGCGACGGCGGCTCTCCGGATCGAGGACGACGCCCGCCGGCTCTTCCGTCTGATCGGAGCATCGGAGGGAGCGGCCGAGTTCTTCCTCCGCCAGCCGGCCGAGGTGGATGCGCTTCTCGCGCCGATCACCGCGCTCCCGTCGGCGGACGAACTGCGCACCGACCTGCTCGACGTCGTCGGAGCCGTCGACGGTGTGGCGGCGGACGGCGACGAGAGCGCCTGGACGCGCCTCCGCATCCGTTACCGCCGCCGCCTCGTCCAGGTCGCGAGCTTCGACCTGGAGCAGTCCGACCCGGTCGGCGGCTTCGATGCCGTCGCTGCGACGCTCTCCGACCTCGCCGCGGCGGCGCTCGAGGCCTCGCTGGCCGTGGCGCGGCGGATGACGATCGGCCCCGGCCCCGGCCGCTTCCCCGAGGAGCAGGTGCGCGCGACACGGTTCGCGATCATCGGGATGGGCAAGGCGGGCGCCCGCGAACTGAACTACGTCAGCGACGTGGACGTGATCTTCGTCACCGAGGGCGACGAGGAGGCCGGACTGGAGCCCGGCCGCGCGGTCGACATCGCCACGCGCCTCGCGATGCTGACGATGCGCGGCATCCACGAGCCCGCCATCGAGCCGGGGCTGTGGGAGGTCGACCCCAACCTGCGGCCGGAGGGCAAGGACGGCGCGCTCGTCCGCACCCTCGACTCGCACATCGCCTACTACGACCGCTGGGCGAAGGGATGGGAGTTCCAGGCCCTGCTGAAGGCGCGCCCGCTCGCGGGCGACCCCGGGCTCGGCGAGCGGTACGTCGCCGCCCTCGCGCCGAAGGTGTGGAGCAGCGCCTCCCGCGAGAACTTCGTGGAGTCGGTGCAGCGGATGCGCGAACGCGTGACCGACCACATCCCGGACGACGAGGTCCACTACCAGGTGAAGCTCGGGCCCGGCGGTCTGCGCGATGTCGAGTTCACCGTCCAGTTGCTGCAGCTCGTCCACGGCCAGACCGACGACGCCGTCCGGCAGCGCGACACGCTCTCCGCCCTGGCCGCCCTCGCCGCCCAGGGATACGTGGGCCGCGAGGAGGCGGCGACCTTCTCGCGCGACTACCGCTCGCTCCGCCTGATGGAGCACCGCCTGCAGTTGCGCCGGCTGAGCCGCACGCACCTGATGCCGCGCGACGAGGCGGATGTGCGCATCCTCGCCCGCGCCACCGGTCTCGCTCCCAGCGCCGACGGCCTCCTGACGCAGTGGAACGAGATCAAACACCGTGTCCGCGGACTGCACGAGCGGCTCTTCTACCGCCCGCTGCTCAGCGCGGTCGCGGCGACGCCGGCCGACGACGCGCGGCTCGCCGGGGGAGCGGGACTCACCAGCGAGCAGGCGGAGGCGCGCCTCGCCGCGATCGGGTTCCGCGACCCGCGCGGTGCGCTCGCCCACATCGGTGCTCTGACCTCCGGCGTCTCGCGTCGTGCGGCGATCCAACGGCACCTCCTCCCGGTGATGCTGCAGTGGTTCGCGAGCGGCCCGGATCCCGACTACGGCCTCCTCACCTTCCGGCGGCTCAGCGAAGAGCTGGGCAGCACCCACTGGTATCTCCGGATGCTGCGCGACTCCACGGGAGCGGCCGAAGGGCTCACGCGCGTCCTCTCGGGGTCGCGGTTCGCCGGCGAGCTGCTGGGGCGCATCCCCGAGTCCGTCGCGTGGCTCGAGGACGACGACGAGCTGCGGCCGCGCCCGGCGGCGCTGCTGCGGGAGGAGACGGCCGCGATCCTCGCCCGGCATGAGTCGGTCGACACGGCCGCCGCCGCGCTCCGGGCGGCACGGCGGCGGGAGATCCTGCGGCTCGCGTTCTCCGGCATCCTCGGCTTCGCCACGATCGAGGAGCTCGCGCACGGGCTCACCGACGTCACGGAGAACATCATCTCGGGTGTGCTGGAGGCCATCCGGCTCGCCCGAGGGGATGCGGACCAGCTGGAGTTCGCCGTCATCGGCATGGGGCGGTTCGGCGGTCGCGAGCTCGGGTTCGGCTCCGATGCCGACGTGATGTACGTGTTCCGGCCGCTGGCCGCGGGTCAGGAGGCGGCGAACCGGAGCGCCCTGGCGATCGTCTCGGAGCTGAACCGGCTCACCGAGGACAACCGGCTCCCGCTCGACCTCGACATCGGCCTGCGCCCGGAGGGGAAGAACGGCCCGCCCGCGCGCTCGCTCGACTCGTACCGCGCGTACTACCAGCGCTGGTCGCTCACCTGGGAGGCCCAGGCGCTGCTGCGCGCCCGCGGGATCGCCGGGGACGCGGGCCTGCTCGCTGACTTCACCGAACTCGCCGACGAGGTGCGCTATCCGCAGAGCATCGGCGAGCAGGAGATCCGCGAGGTCAAGCGCATCAAGGCGCGCGTCGAGAACGAGCGGCTCCCGCAGGGCGCCGACCCGTCCCGCCATCTCAAGCTCGGGCGCGGTTCGCTGAGCGACGTCGAGTGGTTCGTCCAGCTGATCCAGCTGCAGCACGCCGCCGAGGTGCCCGCGCTGCGGACCACCTCCACTCTGGATGCGCTGGCTGCGGCGGCCGAGCACGGGTTCGTCTCCGCCGAGGACGCCGCGCGGCTGCGTGACGCGTGGGTGTTCGCATCCCGGACCCGATCGGCGATGACCCTGTGGGCCGACAAGACGGCCGATGTATTGCCGTCCGACCGCGTCGCGCTCGACGGCGTCGCCCGGCTGATGGAGTACCCGCCCGGCTCCGCCTCCCGCCTCGAGGAGGACTACCTCGCGGTGACGCGCCGGGCTCGCCAGGTCTTCGAGCGCGCCTTCTACGGTCTCCCGCAGCGTCCCGCCCCCACCGCCTGACGCCCCGCCCCCTCTCCCACACCGTCGAGTCCGCAAACTTTGCACGGTCTTAGGCCTTCGGGCGTGCAAAGATCGCGGACTCGACGGTGGGCGCACCGACGGGGAGTGGGGGCGCGAAGGGCGTCAGGCGTCGCGGAGGCGGGCGGCCTTGGCGAGCAGCACCTCGCGCTCGCGGTCGTTCGCGGTGAGTCCCGCCGCTGCGGTCAGGTCCGAGACCGCCTCCTCCGTCCGCCCGAGTTGCGCGAGCAGTTCGCCGCGGACGCTCGGCAGCAGATGCGACCCCGGCAGGGCGCCGCGCGCGGCCAGCTCGTCGGCGATCCGCAACGCGTTGGCCGGACCGGTCGCCATCGACACCGCCGCCGCCCGGTTCAGCTCCACCACCGGGCTCGGGGCGATCCGGCCGAGCGCTTCGTAGAGGATGACGATGCGGTCCCAATCGGTGTCGTCGGCGCTTGCCGCGATGGCGTGGCATTCGGCGATGGCGGCCTGCAGCGCGTACGGCCCGCGCCCGCGACCCAGCTCGTCCGCCCGGGCGAGCGCCGCACGTCCGCGCACGATCTGCGCTCGGTTCCAACGCGTCCTGTCCTGCTCGGTCAGCAGCACCGGGGTCCCGTCCGGCCGGGTTCGCGCCGGGAAGCGCGCGGCCTGCAACTCCATGAGCGCGACGAGTCCGTGCGCCTCGGGCTCCCGCGGCAGCAGCGCGGCGACCATGCGTCCCAGGCGCAGCGCCTCGTTCGCGAGGTCGGCCCGCATCCACTCGCGTCCCGTCGTCGCCGCATAGCCTTCCGTGAAGATCAGGTAGACCACGCTGAGCACGCCGGCGAGCCGTTCCTTCCACTCGGCCGGCTCGGGGGAGGCGAAGGGGATGCGCGCCTCAGCGATCGTCTTCTTCGCCCGGACGATGCGCTGCTGCACCGTCGCGACCGGCACGAAGTACATCCGGGCGATCTCCGCCGTGCTGAGCCCGGCCACCACGCGCAGGGTGAGCGCGACCTGGCCTTCCCTCGACAGAGCAGGATGGCACGCCGTGAATACGAGCCGGAGCACGTCGTCGTCGATCGGCTCCCAGGTGTCTTCGCCCGACTCCTCCAGCGTCGCGGCGATCGCCCGGTACCGGTCGTCGAGCCGTTCTCGCCGCCGCCAGTGGTCGATCGCGCGTCGCTTCGCCACGGCGACGAGCCAGCCGCCCGGATTCTCGGGCACGCCATCCCGAGGCCACTTGTTCAGCGCCTCGACGAGCGCCTCCTGGGCTAGATCCTCGGCCAGGCCGACGTCGCCGGTCACCTTCGCGAGCGTCGCGACGACGCGCGCTCCGTCGATGCGCCAGACGGCGTCGACCCGTGCCGGGATCCCGCTCATCTTCCGCTGCTTTCCGCTCGGCTCAGGCCTTGTCGGCGGCCGCGCGCCACTCGGCCTCCTTCTGGATGTACTCGTTGTCGGCGAAGGCCGCGAAGTCGCTCTCGTCGGTCACGCGGCGCACCTCGAGCTTCGATCCGGGGCCGAGCGGGCACCGGCTCGCCCACTCCGCGGCCTCCTCCTTCGAGCCGACCTCGAGGATCCAGAAGCCGTTGAACAGCTCGTGCGTCTCGCCGTAGGGGCCGTCCGTGATCGCCGGAGGCGTCGACGAGAAGTCCACGACGAATCCCGTCTCGGCGATGTCGTCCGAGAGGCCCTCGCCCGCCAGCAGCACGCCGGCAGAGATCAGCTGCTCGTTGTACTGGCCCATCCGGGTGATGACCTCGTTGAAGTCCATCTCCTGGTAGGCCTCTTTGGCGGCGTCGTCCGAGCGCATGATCAGCATGTACTTCATGGGGTGTCTCCCTCGATCCGGGGTGCTTCGGTCGCACCCTCCTACCATCGTGTCGAACGGCGGTGCGAAAGGTCGACAGGGCAGTGGAAAAAGATCCGAGCGGCTAGCATGGGCTGGCGGAGTAGAGCGGGGGACCTCCTGTTCGTGCGCGCGAGCGGCCCGGGTGTCGGCATCCGCTGCTCGCCCCGCGTACCGACCTGCATCCGGGCGGAGGGGCCGTGCTGTGTCATCGGCCGGGATCGAAAGGAAAGCGTTGCGCAAGATCGAGCTCGACTCGCTGAGGGGTGCGGCCGCGTTCGCGGTATTGCTCTGGCACACCACGGCGAGTTCTCTCCACACCTTCCTCGTCGGCTCGAACTTCCAGCCGGTCGACAGCTTCTGGTACAACGCGGTGATGTATTCGCCGCTGCGCATCTTCAGCGCGGGGCCAGAAGCAGTGTGGCTCTTCTTCGTGCTGTCGGGCTTCGTGCTCACCCGATCCGCTTCGCCGGTCGACTACCGATGGGATGCGTACTACCCGAGCCGTCTCATCCGGCTGTACCTGCCCATCGTCGGCGCCGTGCTCGTGACCGGGATCGCGTTCCTCCTGCTGCCACGTCAGCTCACGGCTGCGAACAGCGTCTTCGTGAATGGGCTTCCGACGGAGTACTCCGTCTCCGCGATGCTGCGCGACATGACCGTGCTCAACGGGACGACGACGGCGAACGTTCCCCTCTGGTCCCTCCAGTGGGAGGTCCTGTTCTCGATCCTGCTCCCCGTGTACGTGCTGGCCGCGCGGGCGTTCCCACGGATCGCGCTGGCCGGGTCGGTGCTGCTGATCATTGCGAGCGCCTGGACGGGATCGCCTTTCCTCCTCTACATGCCGATGTTCCTCATCGGTTCTGTACTCGGCTTCCACTGGGAGGCGATCGCCGACCGCTTGGGCGTCGTGACGGCCGGAAACCTCCGAGCCACCGTGCTCGGCGCTCTCGGTGTGCTGCTCTCGGTCGTTCTGATCACGTCCTCGTACACGTTCAACTTCTTCATCGCGGGGCAAACCGGTGCGGCCGGCAACCTCACGACCAACGTGTTCACCGTGGTCAAGTTGACCGGAATCTGCCTCCTGCTTGCGCTCGCATTGACGTATCCGCCACTCCGCGCCGTTTTGCGCTGGCGTCCCCTCGTCGCTTTGGGCACCATCTCGTTCAGCCTCTACCTCACGCATGGACCGATCACCATCGGCCTCGCCTTCGTTATGGGCCCGGGAATCCTGACGACGATCACGCAGATCGTCCTCAGCCTCATCGTCGCGGTGCTGTTCTACTTCGCCGTCGAGAAGTGGGCCCACCAGCTGTCGCGGAGAGTCGCGCGCGCCATCCGCGCCCGGTGGAACGCGCCCGCCCCGCGGCCGCAGGCCGAGCCGGCCGCCTGAGCCGCCATCGGCGACCTCAGGCCGGCTGGGCGACCTTACCCCGGGCGGCGTCGCCGCTGTCGCTGGTCTCCGGCTCACCGCCGTCCACCGTCGCATCGGTGTCACCGGCCTCCGCCGCGTGCGCCTCATCCTCATCGGTGAACGGCACGCCGGAGCGCGGCGCGTTGTACAGCTCGAGGTCCAGGATGCCTTCCCGCTTGGCGACGATCGTCGGGACCAACGCCTGGCCGGCCACGTTGACCGCCGTCCGGCCCATGTCGAGGATCGCGTCCACCGCGAGCAGCAGGCCGACACCGTCGAGGGGCAGGCCGAGCGTCGAGAGCGTGAGCGTCAGCATGACGATCGCGCCGGTCGTCCCGGCGGTCGCCGCCGATCCGACGACCGACACCACGATGATGAGCAGGTACTGCAGGATGTTGAGCTGGATGCCGTAGAACTGCGCGACGAAGATCGCTGCGATGGCCGGGTAGATCGCGGCGCAGCCGTCCATCTTGGTCGTCGCCCCCAACGGCGCGGCGAATGACGCGTACGCGCTCGGCACGCCCAGGTTGCGCTCGACGACGCGCTGCGTGAGCGGGAGCGTCCCGATCGAGGACCGGCTCACGAAGCCCAGCTGCACCGCCGGCCACACGCCCGAGAAGTACTGGCGGATCGAGAGTCCGTTGCTGCGGACGATGATCGGGTAGACCACGAACAGCACGATCGCGAGGCCGAGGTAGATCGCGAACACGAACCAGGCGAGCGATCCGATGGTCGTCCATCCGTAGGTGGCGACAGCGTTCCCGATGAGGGCGAACGTGCCGAGCGGGGCCAGCCGGATGATCCACCAGAGCACGCGCTGGACGATCTTCAGCGCCGAATCGGTGAAGGTGAGGAACGGCTCCGCCTTCCTGCCCACTTTCAGGGCGGCGATGCCGATGGCCGCCGCGACCACGATCACCTGCAGCACGTTGAAGCTGACGGCGGAGGTGGCGGTGGCTACGCCATCAACCACATCCACGTGGGTGTTGACCTGCGCGCCGACGAAGTTCGCGGGCACCAGGCCGAGCAGGAAATTCCACCACGTCGCGGTGACCCCCGGGTCGGCCGCGGCGAGCTCGCCGTGCGACGCCCGGCTGCCCGGCTGGATGATGACGCCCAGCGCGATGCCGATGCTCACGGCGATGAACGCGGTGATCGCGAACCACAGCAGGGTCCGCCCCGCGAGGCGCGCGGCGTTCGAGACGCGGCGCAGGTTGCCGATGCTGGAGACGATCGCGAGGAAGACGAGCGGGATCACCGCGGCCTTCAGCAGCGAGACGTACGACTGCCCGATGGTGTTCAGGGTCGCAGTGAGCCCGTTGGGCTGTCCGCCCGGTTCGCCGAGCTGGCGTGCGATCAGGCCGGCGACGACGCCGAGCACGAGCGCAGCGGTGACCTGGACGCCGAACGAGCGAAGCCAACGGGGGCCGCGCCGCGTCCGCGACGCAGGGGAGGAAAGCGAAGTGGAAGTCATGCTTCCACGCTAGGAGCGGGGGAGGTGGACTCCCAGTTCTACGGCAACATACCGAAACACACGAAAAGGGCCGCACCCGTGATCGGATGCGGCCCTTCGCGTGACTGGCGTACGGATCAGACCCCGTAGTACAGCTCGTACTCGCGAACAATGATTGGCAGACATTGGGAGTTATAGAAATACCTGGTTGGAGGGCGATTCCTTGATTGCGGGCGATAGCGAACCATCGAGCTCCGTAGGGATTCCTGCGGACTTTTTGCGGACTAGATCCTCTCGGTAGGCAGCCGTTCGATCCATTCCTTGAGGTCGTCGGCGAGGATGATGGTCTTGCTGTTGGCGTAGTGGACCTTCAGGGCACCGTTGTTGATGAACACCTTCAGCATGGATGGAGACATCCCGCACTCGTCGGCAGCGGCCTCTATCGAGTAAGCAATCCTTGGCACCGAGGTATTGCCCATCGCTACGGCGATCAAATCAGGAACAGTCACATTGAGCCCCTTGAAGCCATCCCACTTAGCGGCCTCTTCCTCGTCCCGCCTGAGTTGCTCCTCGGCTCTCTCCGCCTCGATTCGTTCTGCGAGTTCCTTTTGCCGCTCCAGATATTCCTCGAGCCTGTCCCACTGGCACCGGTATTTTGGCCGACGGGCGTACGTCTGCGGACGGCCGGGAAGGTCGATCAATTCCCCACGGATATAGGCGTCGTAGTGAGTGCCCTTGTCGAGGATCCGAACACGTTGAAGGGGTTTCGACGGACTCTCTCGATACGCCCAAATCTGGCCGTTTTCCATCTCACTGTGGCGAGGCATGCGGCTAAGAGTACTTCGAGCGATCTGCGGCGGCACCTCGTCCTACGCTGTGCCTCACACAGAGAAGTGCCTACGTGCATTGCTTGGCATTGCTCTGTGCTCGTGGGTTCAGTGGGCTCATTCCGTATCACTTCTGCTGCGTATTGGGATCGCCTAGTTCGACCAGCATGAGCCCACTATGGGCTGCTACGTCGGTGGTCGCAGATACCCTCGCGCCCGTGACTACCACCTACGAGAGCCGAACGAACGTCTGCCCGATTTGCGGTCGCACCATGGTCGCTACAGTCAAAGTCATTGGTTCGTGGCAGCAGCAGGCAATCCGAGCAATTCCAACAGACGTTCGTTGCGAGTCGTCGTGCGAGTCAGTCGTCGGAGACAACCGCTCGCGAATGCTGGACGTCTTCCGCCGATAGATCTCGTGCCCTGGGACCGCTAGCGGCGCGGGGGCTGGGCGTGTTGCTCCCCGGGCCGGGTGTGCCACTGGCGATGAGATATGTGCCTGTCTCGAGTCTCGTCGAGGATCTGCTGCCAGTCATCGCGCGCGGACTGACCGGTGATTTTGATCGTCCATTCCACTGCATCCTCAAACGTGAACCGTGCAGTGGGCAGATGGGTATCTTCGTCCAGACCTGCGGAATTTGGGAGGTGTAGGTGGGGCAGCTCGTAGGCGCTTCGACCAGTCGGGTGCCAGTGCATCATGAACTGGATGTCTCCGCCGATCTGGAGCTTGTATCGATATGCTTTCGTGGTCACGCGGAAGCCCTGATCTTCATCTGGGATAATTTCGTAGTGCATCTGCGCGTCGAAGTGGGCGCCGTTACGTAGCGCGATTCCGCGCTCACTGTTTAGGGACCACGCGTGGACTTTGCCCATTTGGCCGCGGCCTCCGGACGAGACAGTAGGCACCGCCTGTCCGAGACACGCAATCGCGCGCTGGATTGGACTGATGAACGCCTCGAACGCCTCGTTAGGAGTACGCCCGGGCAAGTGTTACTCCGCGAACGGGAGCAGCATCATGAGTCGAAGGACCGCATCGTCTCGAGAGTCATCGAAACGACCCTCAGCGACCTGACGACGGAATTCTTCTAGCGAGATACCGAGCACATCGGAGACCTGCATGGATACCATGCGCCGACCGTCTTCCTCGGAAAGCTCCTCGACGGGAACCGCATCGACGGGAATCAATGACATGCTCATGCTCTTCACCTCCGTTACCTTGGCACACTAACTTATCAACAGCTTCTCAACTACCCCTGACATTCGAGAGCTCAAGGAGGTGCGCTCGCACGGATTTCTCCGTGTGTGAAAGCCGCCTTGCCCCAGAGGTACGGGGACCGCGGTCCCGGGTGCCCTCCCCCTCGGTCCGTCGAGGCAGGGGAAGGGCGGGTCGTCTCGCTGCAGCGGCCCGCCCCGTCGTTACAGTAGCCGAGGGCTGGTCGAGTGCGATAGGCAGGGAGAGATCTCTAGATCACATCCGTCGTAGTGCGGAATACGAGGTCGGCGGTACGGTACCTCGCATGAGAAGGTCTCACTTGATAGCCGTTGCAACCACTGCCGTACTGGCACTGGGGCTGGTCGGATGCTCCAGCAGTTCGCATGAGGCTTTATCCGGCGACGAGACATCGATCGACAAGTACACGCAAACGTGGCCGAAGCAGTACTCGGACACCACATGCGAAGACTGGAATAACCAGATGACGCCGGCTCAACAGTTCGCGGCGGCCGCGGACATTCTCAGTAGCGCTCGAGACAAGCTTGACGGAGGAACGGGCGTCGCGCCAGATGACCTCATCCGTCAGTTCCAATCCGGCATCACGAACGTTTGCGTCATCGATTCAATGACGCTGACAGATGCGAGCTACGGGTTATATGCCACTGAAGCCAGGTTCCACCCATAAGGTCAGCGGGCTCGCATTTCCACGCTGTGCCGCTCAGAGCTCGTCGACGCCGCCGGGAGGGGCCTGCACGGGCGGAGCGGTATCGGCTGGGTCCGTAGTGCCCGCAACTTCTTGCCATGCCGACTTGATCTTCTCCCAAGGGCTGCGTAGGTCAATTCCTGCCCTCCGCATGACGACTCTCGCTCGCCTTGCCCGGAGCCACTGCACCGTCGCGACTGCGGCGAACACGACGGCAAGACTTACCATCACGACCGCGGCCCAAGCGTCGCTCTCCCTCTGAGATCTCGACACCGGTCCAGGATTGATCAGTTGTAAGCCAAAGATAAAGATGATCACCGAATACACGGCGAACACGAACGCGGCCAGATATGAGGGGGCAGCTCGGTGTACTAGGCCTACATACGTAGCCGATACCCGCCTTATGGCGACGTTGACTCCGTCCACCTGTTTGCTCTGTGCGTCTTGGCGGCGCTCCTCGCTTACGGCGTTATCTAGGCCGTCGATGCCAAGGCTTTCGAGGGTCCGCTTTACATCCAGCAGAGACTTGAGTTGTTCGGCATAGCGTTTCTCTCGAGAAGCGCGGACGGCGACGATGATCGTCCATGCCAGGGTCATTGCTCCGAGAGCTATCGTCAGCCAGTCCTTGAGTTCCACCGCTACATCGTCCCGGCCGATATCGGAGGTTGCAAGCCCCCTACTGCAGAGGCGTCGCGAAACGGGTACTTGCTCATCCGATGGGACATCGGCCCTGCTGAGCGGCGTCTGATGGCTGTATGCGGCCCGTTCGAGCGTGCCAACGACTTGGTGCGGTATGACAACATTCCGAGGTACGGCTAAGCAATCTTGTTTCGCTATCGTGCGCGCATGAAGCAGGCCAACGCCGCGGCGATCTACGCCCGAATCTCATCCGACCAATCCGGCGAAGGACTTGGAGTCCAACGTCAGCTCGAGGACTGTCGAAGGCTCGCCGCTGAACGCGATTGGGTCGTCGCGGGCGAATACGTCGACAACGACATCTCCGCGTACTCAGGCAGGACGAGGCCCAACTACGAACGCATGCTGATTGACATCGAAGCGGGCCGGATCGACGCCGTCTTGGTCTACCACCTGGACCGGCTCACCCGTCGACCCGCCGAGCTCGAGCATTTCATCGATGTATGCACCGACGCTCGCGTTGACGTGACAACGGTGACGGGAGATATCGGCCTTGGAAATGACAATGGACTGATGATCGCCCGTATCACCAGCGCGATGGCGGCGGCGGAATCGGGCCGAAAGTCTGCGCGCATCAAACGCAAGATGCTTCAGAACGCGGAGATGGGTAAGCCGAGCGGCGGGGGTCAGCGCCCCTTCGGCTACGAGCATGACCGGGTGACCGTGCGCGAGTCTGAGGCGGAAGTGATCCGTGCGTTGGCCGACCGTTACATCAAAGGCGAATCGATGATCGCGTTGGCCCACTGGTTGAACGACCAGAACGTTCCTACTTCTGGTGGCGTCGCCTCTTGGCACGTCCAAACGGTGCGGCGCATTCTCGTGAGTGGCAGGATCGCCGGCCTTCGTGATCACCACGGCGAGCCGATCGCCGAGGGTAAGTGGCCGGCGATTATCTCGGTCGAGCAGCGCGAGCAACTTCTGACTGTATTGAGGGCGAGAGGAGGCACGCAGCAGGCACGGACAAACAGGTATCTCCTCAGCGGGATGTTGCGGTGCGGCCTGTGCGGAGCCAAGCTTCACACCACCATAACTCGAAGCATTCGGAGGTATACGTGCCGGCGCTCTCCGGGTGACAACGCTTGCGGTCGGCTTTCGATAAACGCTATCCACGTTGAGGAATGGGCTGCCGCGGCCGTCGTGCTTCACTTGGATGCGCGCGGCATGACCTCGATGCTCGCAAGCCGAGCATCGGCCGACTATCGACACTCTCCGTACCTGGCAGAGGTACTACGGGCGCAACAAATTCTCACGGAGCTCGCTGAGATGCTGGGAGCCGGGGAGCTGTCCCGGACGGAGTACGCGGCGGCTCGAAAAGTGGCCGAGGCTCGACACATGGGGGCAGTCCGCGAGCTTGACCGTGCCACGGGAACCAATGCGATGCACGGCCTCGACCCGAAGCGGGAAGCCCTCACCCGCTCGTGGGAACGGCTGGATCTGCAACGGCAACGATCGATAGTCCGAACGCTCCTCGACTTTGCGATCGTCTATCCGCGACCCCGCGGACAACGCAAGCTCGACCCGACACGGATCGAGGCGCGCTGGGTTGTCTGATATTTAACGCGAAGCGGTTTGGGAAGCGGCGGTCGAGTTGTACCGCGAGGGACACAAGGATATGCCGAAGTCATAATTCGTCTAGTCCGCACGATCAGACGTGGCCTCAGAGAGCAGCTCCCCATACCGTCCCGTGTCCCGAACGTCCGCCATGTGCGCCAGCAGCGCCACATCATCGAGGGGCGCCGAATCCTCATCCGGGCGGATGAACCGCCCGTGGGTTAGGGCTTAGCCATGATCCCGAACGCGTACGGTCCAGCCCCAAGGCCGGTGAATGTGTACGGGGAGGTGACGTTGGACGCCACTAGTGCGAAGTCCGACTGCGCGGGTGAGGTGTTGGTGGCCTTGTACGCGTCGTAGCTGGCCGCGTTCGCCACGGCCGCCCACAACACCACCTGAGAACCATCTGTCGCGCCAGTCGCGGACGGATTCGTTGTCGTTCCCGCCGTCACGGACGGTGCGGCGAGCGGGACGAGTACCGGACCGATTTCAGTTGTACGGCCATCGTCCATCTGCAGGTCTTCGAGTCCGACGGATATGGCGGTAGGTCCCGAATTGCCGATCTCCACCTGATGCAGTGTGGCGGCCGTCAGGTTGGCGTTCGTGACCGGCGTCATCGTGGCGATCGCGCTTGAGGTACTTGAGGGGCTGTACACGGCACAGTTGATCTTGCCTGCCGTCGTCGAGTTGCCCTGCAAGCGCAGCTCCACCCGATACTGGCTGCCGTAGGCAAGCGTTCCAGCGGTGGGGGTGACGTACGTGATGGTTCCACCGGATGCGCCGGCGTCGGCGACATAAAGTCGCCCGTTGGTGCTGATTCCGAGGCTTGCAGCTCGTCCTGATCCGGTACGGACGGAGAAGAACTGGGCGAACGCGCCGGGTGCGGATGCCGGCATGGTGAACACGAGGCTGAATGCGGCGATGTCGTTGTCCGCGTTCATGTCGTATCTGACGATGGCCGTGGCCGTACCCACGTTGACGCGGAGGCCGGTGGTGCCTCGCATCCCGTCGGCGGTGGAGAAGGTGATTGTGGATGGTGCTGTGACTGTGTAGCCGGAGTTTCCGGTGAGGAGGGCGCTGGTTGCGGTGGCGCCGTTGGTCTGGCCGTCCCAGAGGACTTGCTTGAGGGTCATTGGTTTCTCCTTATGCTCGAACGACGACGAAGTACTGATTTGGGGATTGGGTCATCAGCCCGGTCGGCTGGGACGACACGTTCACGGGTGTGAGCTGGATGCCGTTCTTGATGACTTTGGGGATGGTGGTTTGGGTGTTTGTCACGCCGTCGTATTGGGGGTGGATCCGGATGATGAACATGCCGTTGTAGTTGGCGTGGCCGTTTGTCCATGTCGGCTCGTTGATGGTGATGTCGGGGTTGTCGCCGAGGCGGGAGTCGAACAGCATGTGGTTTCCTGTCCACCCGATGTTGTTTAGCGTCGTGGTGGGGTGGTCGTGGAATATGCGCCCGTAGGTGTTCTCGTGGTTCCAGCCTTGGTTCTGCCCGTTGTTGGCTGAGGTGCACCAGTAGGTTTCCACCCCGGACGTGACGGCGTTGATGTCGGTTGGGGCGCCTGAGTAGGAGGAGGTATGGGTGGAGATGATGCCGTCGTGGAAGTTGCACCCGTACTCTTTGACGTTCTTTGAGTTGTTGTGACCGAGCGGTGAGCCGCCGCGGTGCGATCCCCGGGTTCTCGCGAGCGTTCCGTCTGGAGCGCCTGTGTTCGTGTAGGTCCAGGTGTATCCGTCGACTTCCATGTAGGTGATGACGGTGTTGGTGTCCTTGTAGCAGTTGAAGCCGAAGGTCTCGCCGGGCGGGAATGTGGCGTCACCGGGTACGCCGCTGATCTTGATGTTGTAGAACTGCGCACCGGTGGTGATGTAGTTGAAGAAGCCGTTGAACAGGTGCGGAAGCCCGGTGTTTGGGTCCGTTGGCTGATCCGTGCCGGCGAGCGTGAAGTCACGACACACGATCAGCGACTTCGACAGGCGCATGAGGTACAGCTGGTTCGTGCCGCCCGCGGATTGCTTTGGGACGAAGGACGCCTTCGTGGATGAGCCAGGTCGCATCTGGAATACCGTCTTGTCAACACCTGAGCCGATGATGCCGAGGCAGTTGAGCGCTAGTACCCCGTACGCTGCCGGCGCAGTGGCCGTCTTGAAGTCCACGATCTCGTACAGTCCTGGATTGAAATGGACGATCGAGGGGGTCGTCAGCCGGTTCAGGCCGGCGTTGATGTCGGTGTCGCCGACTCGGTAGAGGGTCGAGTACTCCACCACTGGTGTTCCGGGCGGGATTGTTGGTTGCGGGTACGACGGCATGCTCACGCTGAACGTGACGTCGGGTAGGCCGACGCCGCGGAGCACGCCGGGGGCGACGAGCGTGCGAAGCGAGGCCATCAGTCGTCTTCTGGTTCTGCCTGCACGGTAGCGATCACGTACCCGATTGCCTGGGACTGCTCATTGGGTTGGTTGCGGTCATCGGTGGTGCTCATGTTCGTCTCCTCCTCGTTGGTGTGGTGCTTGATGTCGGGCCCGGGTCATCCCATCCGCGTTCGGCGAGCCTGAGCTCGCTCGTTTTTGACGATCTGATCCGTGATCATGATCTGAATCGGCCGGCCGTCGATCGTGGCCTGCAGGGTCGCCCCCGCCAGAGACACCTGTGCGGGAGGAAGCACCACGGTTTGAGTGGTCGAGTAGGTCGAGGCGGGCACATATGTCGGTGTGCCGCCATAGGCGAAGCCACGGTGCAGGTTCGCGCGGAACTCGTACACCGCACGCTGCCCACCCATCGCGTTCACGTCGGAGGCGGTAAGCACGTGCTCACCGTTCGACAGCGGATACAGGCCCGCCTTGTCGTCACGCGGCCCGCCAGGCCCCGCGATCGCGCCACCGTACGCATGACCGTCACCGAGACCGAACCCAACTTTCGGGTTCGTGGCCTGCACGAGGATGTGCGCGACACGGTCCTTCGTGACCTCAATGAAACGGGCGTAGAAGTTGTCCAGCGCGTTCTTTGCAGCGAGGGTGTCGGCAAGAACCTTCACTGCCTTCTGGTCCGGGATCCGGTACACCTGGTCAGCGATCGCGGACGCCTGAGCAGCAGTGCCGCCGAGGGCCGTGATGTTGTCGATCAGCGTTTGCCGACCGGCCTGCAGGTTGCCGATGTACGCCTGCGTGTTTCCGTCGACTGCGAGTTGTGCCTTCGCAGCATCCTGCGACTTGGAGGCAAGATCCGAGAACATCTGAATGTTGTCCGCGCCTGCGGCAGTGTTGGCATCCAAGGAAGACGAGTAGCCTTCGGCGCCGTCCTTCACCTTGTCGATGGTCTCTTTCACCTTCTGAAGCGAGTCCTGGTAGGAAGCGTTCGCCGAGACCGCGTCCTGGCCGACACCGTTCGCCTTGTTGACCTCGTCGGTCAGTTGGCGGATCTGGTCGTTGAGGTTTCCGGCGCTGTCTGCTGCATCTAGGTAGGCTTTCGACGCCGCTTCGACGCTTCCTGTGTTCTCGTCGGCAGCGTCGGCGTTTTCACCGAGTGCTTCGTTTGTGTTCTTGATGTCGCGCTGGGCGTTCTTCAGGCTCTCGGCGGTGCCGCTTACGCCGTTCCGTAGCGTGGCCCAGGCGACACCTTCCGCGTTGATCTCAGGGGACAGTCGGCCCTTTTGGGCGGCGCGGAGGGCGTCGTATTCGGCGTACCTCGCGTTGAGCTCATCGATCGCCTTCGCGTTGCCGAGAGAGGCATCGGTGACCGTTTTCAGGCTGATGTTGAGCTTGTTCGCCGCGGCGATAGACCCGTTGTCGTGGAGCTGTTTCGCCGCCGTCGCGCGAGTGTTCTTCGTGATCGCGCCGGTGTTCTGATCCAGCGACGCGGTGAAGTCGTCGGTGCGCTGCTGTGCCTCAGCCTGCGACGTGGCCACCGCGGCGACGATGGCGATCAAGCCCGTGACTGCGAGACCCACGGCGCCGCCAGCGATGCCCACCGTGCGCATTGACGTTCCGAGGGTGTCGAGGGCGGTGCGGAAGTTGCCCAGCATGGGCACGACCTTGAGCACACCACCACCAAGGAGACCCACACCTGCCACCAAGGCGCCCGAGGCGAGGATCACACCCTGCGCGGGGCCGGGGAGGTCGCCGAACGCTTTTGTAAGCGCGGTTACGCCCTGCACGGTTCCGCGGAGCACATCGTTCGCGGACGAACCGGTCCTAATCAGAGCGGTGTCGAAGGCAGCTGCCAGTTTCGAGAGATCACCGTTGAGGTTGTCGAGCTTGCCACGGGCCTGCTCGGCCGCGAATCCCTGATCGTCGACGGCCTTCGTCCACTTGTTGACAGCCGCTGCGCCGCCCTGCATGAGCACTGTGGCAGTGGTGATCTGCTCGTTACCGAATATCTGGCCCAGAGCGGTCTGCCGGGTCTGTTGGTCAAGGGATCCGAGCTTCGTGCGCAGCTGTTCCGCGACACCGTTGAACCCGATGAACTTCCCGGTGGCGTCGTAAACGCTGATGCCGTACTGGTCCATCGTCTTCCGTGCGATCGCGGAAGGTGACGTGAGAGAAGACAGCATGCCTCGAAGCGAGGTGCCCGCCTGGTCGGCCAGGATCCCGTTCTGCGCGAGCTCCGCAAGAGTGCCTACGGTCTGCTCGATGCTGATGCCCATGCTCGCGGCAACCGGGCCGACATACTTGAGCCCCTGCCCGAGGTCTTGCACGGAGCCGAGGGCCTTGTCCGCGCCGGCGGCGAGGAGGTCCGCGATATGCGGGACGTCCTGGCCCTGTAGCTTGAACTGCGTCATCGCGGACGCTGCGATCGACGTCGCATCGGCCACGTTCAACTGACCGGCCGCAGCCAAGTCCAGGGCACCCTTGAGGGCACCGCCGAGCATGTCCTTGACCGAGATGCCTGCCTTGACGAGCTCCGTCTCAGCGTCCGCAACCTCAGTCGCGGAGAACCCGATCGCCTGACCCATGCTCAACGACGCAGCACGAAGCTTGTCCATGTCATCCGCTGTTGCGTGCGACAGGGTCTGCACCTGCGACATCTGCGCATCCCAGTCGGCGAACTTCTTGATCGCGATCGCCACACCAGCCGCAGCCACCGCGCCCATTGCCAGGGCCGCGTTACCCAACTGGTTGAACGCTTCCTTCTTCTGCGCGAGCTTCTCAGCCTCAGTACCGGTCTCCTTCGTAGCCCGGGCGGCCTTCTCCATGCCCTGGATGTACCCAGACACCTGAGCGATCAGCGAAACCTTCACGGTGCGGTCGGTCATGCCGTGCTCTCCATTCGTGTGGAAAAAAAAGTCGGGGAGAGATGTGGCCTGACACCGGAGGTACTACGGGTGAGGGGACCCGGGCACCTCCCCCTACTCATCGGTCGAGTGATCCGGATCGCCGGATGGTTGCGGGGATGAGGCGAGCTCGTTTCGCGCTGTTGCAGTCTCGATTGTCGGTGCGCTGCCTTGACGTTGTGCAGCGCATCCTCTCCTCCCTTGGAGAGGGGAACGAGATGGTCGATGACGAACGATCGCGGGTTCGTGTGCGGCAGCGTGTAGTCGATCGCCTCACCGCAAAGGTGACAAGCTGCACCTGTCTTGCGGATTCGGTCCCTCATGCGCTGTCTGAGTGTGGTGCTCCTCGGTGTACCAGCCATGTCAGATCACCGCCTGTGCGCGCTTCGTTGCGCGCTGTGTGAGCTTGGTGTTGAGCAGTGCTCCTGGGTCATACTCTTCGGCGAAGCCGTCCGGGATGGTGAGGCTGACTCGGGTGTTCGGGGTGATCATGACCATGACGTGCGGACTGATAGCCAGTGCGCCTCCTCCGCGGCGGGCTGTGGTGACGGCCAGGAGGAACAACGTCCTTGCTTCTGGTTCGAGAAGCTCCTGCTCGTGATTGTCGATGTGCACGATGCCCTTGGTGGGTTTCGGCTGGCCGTTCATGTCACACCACCATGTAGTGAGCTGCGCGGGCGAAGCCACCTTCGCGGAGGAAATCCTGTAGCTTCTCGATTTCGCGGGCGGCTGTTGCTGACTCTGGGTACTCCTGTTCGAACTGTCGAGCTGCGTCGGTCCAACCGGCTTCGAGGGCTCTGCGGAACAATGCGTGGGCAAGGGTACGGTCGTTGCTACGCAGCGCAA
Organism: Leifsonia sp. 1010; assembly: GCF_031455295.1. NCBI lineage: Bacteria > Bacillati > Actinomycetota > Actinomycetes > Micrococcales > Microbacteriaceae > Leifsonia > Leifsonia sp. 1010. The sequence goes on along the minus strand of NZ_JAVDSL010000003.1, from coordinate 330,630 downwards.
GGCCCATAGTTCGTGATGCCTGTTCGGCGCTCTCGATGCGCTCGGAGCGTTCTTGGGCGTCGCGGAAGGCGATGAGGTCTGTAGCCCCGTAGCCCACCTTCGCGTCGAGCTTGGTTTCGAGGGATCTGATGTGCTCTTTGACTAGAGCAATCTCCTTGTCGCGCAGAGCGAGGGTTTGCTGCTTTGCGCTCGCGATTCGCTGCTCGTGGGCCTGTCGCTTACCTTCGTCGCTGAGAGTGGTGTCGCTGTTGATCTCCGCCGCGCGCCGGTTCGTCGCTGCCTGGATTCGTCCAGCGTCGGCGCGCAGTCCATCGATCTGCGCGTCGAGTGCATCGAGGCTCATGCTCTGCTTCCCCTTCGTTCTCGGTAGTGGGCGAGTTGCTCGCGGCTGATGCGGTACGTCCTGCCCACCCTCTCTGCGTCTAGTCGTCTCTCCCGGATGGCCTTGCGGATTGCCCGGTCGGTCACCTGGATCGCTGCTGCGGCTTGGCTGGTGCTAAGCCACTGCGATCTTGCGTCGAGTTCCGGTCTCGCCGCCTCTCGGGTTCCGGTTGCGGTACCACGCCAGGCGAGGGCCGCGACCTTGAGGGCTACAAGGGTCTGGTCGATTTCTGGATCCTCGCCTCGGTGGTCGACGTGGTACTGGTTGAGGCCGGCGTACCGAAGTAGGAAAGCGGCCGCACGGCCGCTGATTATCACCTCTGGTCCTCCGCTGCCGACGACCAGTTCGATCGCATTCCTGACACGTGAGTCGCCCATCGCGTGGCCCTCCCTCACTCCTCGATCGCTCGACTGGCAGATCCGAAGATGTTCACGAGCTCAGGTCGCTTCCCGCGTCAGCCACAAGATCGTCGGCTTCCACGGGCCGGATGAGGCGCCATCCAAGGATCAGTGCGTTGATGTGGCGAAGCCGGGCCGCTAACTCCCATGTCTGCGCGCTGTGCAGCATTTCGAGCGCGATGAGTTGCATTGACTGCTCCGCCAGCCATTGCACGTACGCGGCCGATTTGGTCTCACTCCAGACCTTCCAAAGCTGCTGCTGCGCGAACTGGTCCTTCGGGCTCCGGGGCGTGATATCCATGACTCCGCCGACCAGTCGCGCCAAGTGCTCGCGCGCCGTCTCAGGGTCTGCATCGTAAGTAGTGCCGTCCGGGCCGGTTAGGGTGAATGGTTCATCGGGGATTGGGTCGATCATCGTCTGCTCCTTCATCGCCGTTGTCGGTACGGCAGCCGGCGGATGGGCTGAGGTTTTGAGTGGGGAGAGATCCCCAGAGCGAGGTTGCGTTGGATCGCGCGTTGATGGCGTTCGTCGGCTTGCTGCTGCTCGAGCTCTCGGTTGGCCTGGTCGCATGCAGCGCAGCGAACCTGGAAGGCCTCGCCGGCGTGCTCGTCGCAGCGGGCGCCTAGGTCGAGGTTCGTGGTCATGCTGATCTCCTCTCTTCGGTGTTATCCACAGGCCTCAAGTGAGATGGTTCGGTAAAGCGAGGTGTTCGTCGGCCTAGATCTTTTTCTGGTTCCTCAGTGGTTCCTTGGGGGAAAGGTGCGCTTGCCCCTGAAGGAAAGAGCGGCTTTCCATCGAGGGGAAAGGAATCCTTTCCTTCTAGGGGAAAGGAACTCTTTCCCCTGAAGGTGACCCCGTACACAGCCCGGCGCCCCGCCCGCCCTCGCTCGAGCCGCTCTATCGCTCCGAGGTTGACCAGGCCCCGCGTTGCCACCTTGACCAGCTCGAATGCTGAGGCGCGCTCCTTGAGCTGGGCGTCTGAAAGATCTACGCCCTCGGCGAGCATGCGGCCGAGGGCGTAGGCGGACATTTCACGCGAAGCGAAGTATCGCGGGGGCTGGTCGGAGTCGAGCGCCGTGTATGCCATGAAGATCAGCAGCCGATATTCGTTCGGCTTGAGATCATGCATGGCGGCGAAGGCGATCGCACGTCCGACCAGCTGCGCCCCCATCAGTCGGTGACGCCTTCGAAGAAAGCGGCGGGGGAGATGTGTAGGGCGTTCGCCGCGCCCACTATCTCTTCGAAGTAGGCCGGCAATTCCCCGGCCATAACGAGCCGGGCTCTCTCCGGGCTCTCGAAGGCATCGATGGCCGCCCACGCTTCATCACTCGAGGCCGCGCAGATGTGATTGGCGACGCTGAGCCCCACGAGACTGACCCCGCGCGGCTGATCTTCGGTGTAGGTGATACGCTTCTTCACAGTTGAACTCCTTGCTTCGCTGCAGGTTTCGACTTCAAGGCCGGATTGCCCTCCGGCCTTTTTCTTTGGATCGGTCACGATGCCTCCTTGGCGAACTGCGCTTCGATCCATCCGTTGACGTCCGCCTCTCGGAACATCCGACGGCCGCCGATGATCGCGGAGGGCGGCGCCGTCTTTGAGTGGATCATCCAGCGCAACTGGGCCTCGCTCTTCCTAAGGCGCTCCGCGGTTTCCGCCAGGGTCAAAAGGGCAATTAGTGCCTCCATCGGTTCTCCTTCGGGTATGTGTTCGGCTATAAACACGTTACAGCATAATGCCGTGTTGTGTTGAGAAACAATGCCGTGTTGTGGGAAAGTTGGCCCGTGGTTGAAAACGAGAACTTGGACTTCCTGTCCTCTGTGGATCAGGCCGTTGCACGCAACGTGAAGAGCGCGCGCGAACGCGCGGGGTTTTCGCAGGCTGAACTTGCGGCCCGGCTCGCTGACATGGGCGTGCCAGGCATTCACCAGACGACGATTGCAAGGATCGAAAGTGGCACCAGAGTGCTGCGTCTTGCCGAAGCGCTCGCAATTGCCCGACTTCTCGACTACCAGATCGAGGAACTGGTTGAGTCGCCGATGTCGGCGAGCTTGCGCTGGGAGTATGGCGAGCTGCGTGACGCGGTCCAAGCGTTTTCCACGTCGGGGCAGGCTCTCTTCGAGCAACGCTTGCGCACCGCGCAGTCGCTCGATGAGCGGTTCCCGTACAACCGTTACGGCGTCCCGTTCGACGGAGACGTGCTCGCAGTTCGGCCGAGTTCTTACAACCTTGTGGACGAGTTGTTGAGCACCAACTCAGACCCCTTAGAGCGGGTGGAGACGATGTACTGGGGCTTTCTGGATGTCATGAGGAATCACCCTCTGGTCGAGCCGTTCAAGGCGTCGCGAGTAATGGAGATCTACGACGAAGTACTCGCCCAGTGCCAGGCGATTTCGAAGCTGCGCTTGCGCGACGACGCGACGGACGACGAATTCGAGCGGGAGGTCGCGGCTCTTTTCGCGGACATGGAGGTCACAGATGGCGAGCGTCAAGCGACGTCCTGACGGCTCTTGGCGTGCCCGCTACCGGGACGCGACTGGCCGGGAGCATGCGCGGCATTTCAAGTTCAAGGACAACCCGCGTGATCCGGAGAACTCCGCTCAGCACTGGCTCGATCGGGAGACCAGCAAGTTAGTCACAGGGACGTGGATCGCGCCCAAGACTGCAAAGGTGTCACTGGGGGAGTGGTGCGATACCTGGCTTGCCGGCTACGCGACGAATCGGGCGTCGACGGTGCGACAGGCTCGCACTCACCTGGTGCGGATCAAGGCGAAGTTCGGTGATCGGCCTTTGGGCAGCGTCCGCCCGTCTGAGGTGAAGAACTGGATGGCCGAACTCAAGGCCGAGGGGCTCGCCGAGTCCACTGTGTACGCGCTCCACAGGCGCCTCTCGCAGGTTTACGCGGACGCCGTGCACGACGGACTCGTCCCCAAGTCACCAGTCAGCCGGCGCACGTCGCCAGGGGCAGGGAAGCAGCGTCCTTACGTAGCGACCACAGAGCAGGTGTGGGCGCTCCATGACGCCCTACCGGCGCATTTCCGCCCTGTCGTGCTGCTCGGTGCGTTCGCGGGTCTGCGAGTGGCTGAGATCGCCGCGCTGCGGGTGACCGACATCGACTTCATGCGAGGGGTAATCACACCGGCGATCCAGTACCCAGAGGAACCTCTGAAGACGGAAATGTCGAAGACGCCGATCCCTATCCCGCATGAGGTCGCGCTCGAGCTCAACCGCGTACCCGCAGAGTGGGGGAGTGCGACTCTCGTCGTCGGCGCGTGGGGCCGGCCTGTAGCGCCGTACACGATCGAGGAGGCATTTCGTACCGCACGTAGTACGGTTCCCGGCTTGCCTGACGGCTTCCGCATCCACGATCTGCGCCACTACTATGCATCACTTCTGATCGCCGCCGGGCTGGATATCAAGACGGTTCAGACGCGGCTGAGGCATGCGTCAGCGAAGACGACGCTGGACACGTACGGGCACATGTGGCCAGACAAAGACGAGTCCGCACGAGCTGCGGTTTCGGTCGCTTTCGCGGACCGTCCTACAACTCGTGCGGACTTTTTGCGGACTAGCGAGCCCGCGACGCCTTAGGAGCCGCGTGTTTACGCGGGTTTCCGATCAGACCCCGTAGTACAGCTCGTACTCGAACGGGTGCGGACGCTGCGCGAGCGGCTTGATCTCCTTCTCGCGCTTGTACTCGATCCAGGTCTCGATGAGCTCCGGGGTGAACACGCCGCCCGCGGTGAGGAAGTCGTGGTCGGCCTCGAGCGCGTCAAGCGCCTCGCCGAGCGACGCCGGCACCTGCGGGATGTTGCGCGCCTCCTCCGGGGGAAGCTCGTAGAGGTCCTTGTCGACCGGCTCGTGCGGCTCGATGCGGTTCTTGATGCCGTCGAGGCCGGCCATCAGCTGGGCGGCGAACGCGAGGTACGGGTTGCCCGACGCGTCGGGGGCGCGGAACTCGATGCGCTTCGCCTTCGGGTTGGAGCCCGTGATCGGGATGCGGATCGACGCCGAGCGGTTGCCGGCCGAGTAGACCAGGTTGACCGGCGCCTCGAAGCCGGGGACCAGGCGGTGGAACGAGTTCACCGTCGGGTTCGTGAACGCCAGGACGGCCGGGGCGTGCTTCAGCAGGCCGCCGATGTACCAGCGGGCGATGTCGGAGAGTCCGCCATAGCCGGCCTCGTCGTAGAACAGCGGCTTGCCGTCGTTCCACAGCGACTGATGGGTGTGCATGCCCGAGCCGTTGTCGCCGAACAGCGGCTTCGGCATGAACGTGGCCGTCTTGCCCCACTCGTTGGCGGTGTTCTTGACGATGTACTTGAACTTGAGGATGTCGTCCGCCGCGTGGACCATCGTGTCGAAGCGGTAGTTGATCTCCGCCTGGCCGCCGGTGCCCACCTCGTGGTGCGCGCGCTCCAGGATGAGGCCGGCGTCGATCAGCTTCAGCGAGATGTCGTCGCGCAGGTCGGCCTGCTTGTCGACGGGGCTCACCGGGAAGTAGCCGCCCTTGTACGGGGTCTTGTTGGCGAGGTTGCCGCCCTCTTCGACGCGGCCCGAGTTCCAGGCGCCCTCTTCGGAGTCGACGGAGTAGAAGCTGGAGTTCTGCTTCACCTCGTAACGCACGTCGTCGAAGATGTAGAACTCCGCCTCGGGAGCGAAGTACGCGGTGTCGGCGATGCCGGTCGAGGCGAGGTACTTCTCGGCCTTCTTGGCGACCTGGCGCGGGTCCTTCGAGTAGATCTCCCCGTTGCGCGGGTTGTAGATGTCGAACACCATGATCAGCGTGCGCTCGGCACGGAACGGGTCGATGTAGGCCGTCGACACGTCCGGGATCAGCTGCATGTCGGACTCGTGGATCGACGCGAAGCCGCGGATCGAGGAGCCGTCGAAGAGCTGACCGACGGAGAAGAACTCCTCATCGACCGTCGAGGCGGGGATGTTGAAGTGCTGCTGCACACCGGGAAGGTCGGTGAAGCGGATATCAAGGAACTTGACGTCGGTGTCCTTGATGAACTTGAGCACCTCAGACGAATCACGGAACATACGGACGACTCCCAATGGCTTTGCGGGTGACCGGACTGCGCGTGCAGCCCACGTCAACGCTAGGGGGAGGCCGTTTCCCGGGGGTGACGCAAATGTTTCCGGCATGTTACGGGTACCCGGGCAGGGGATGCGGGATCGGGGTGCGCAGGCTCAGGATGCGCCGGGAAGCGCTCGATAGACTCGGCGGGTGCCGCAGAATCCCGCCAACCGCCCCGGCGACATCGCCCCCAGTCGTTACCCGGGGGAGCGCCTCGGACTCCCCGAGGTCGGTCCACGATCGGTCGGACGGGTGGGGCGGCGGATCGCGGCGATCGTCATCGACTGGGCCATCGCATCCCTGCTGTCGTTCGCGTTCTTCCATTACGACTCGTGGGCGACGATCTCGATCTTCGCCGTGCTGCAGATCGTGTTCATCCCGACCCTCGGCGGCAGTGTCGGCCACAGGGCTCTCGGGATGCGGGTCGTCGCCGTGCGCGGCGGCTGGGTCGGCGTGTGGCGTCCGATCGTCCGGACGCTGCTGCTCTGCATCGTGATCCCAGCGCTGGTGTGGGACTCCGACCAGCGCGGTTTCCACGACAAGATCGCCGGCACCGTCCTGATCCGCGCCTGACGCGGTTCCCGCCACCGTCGAGTACGCAAAAACTGCACGGAATCCACGTGGAGACCGTGCAGTTTTCGCGTACTCGACGGCGGGCGGAGCGGCCCGACGGAGGGGGAGTGCGAGGGTCAGCGCGCGCGCTGGGCGCGCACCTTCATGGGGTCGATGCCCTTCGGGATCGGCATCTGGTTCTCCATCGACTGGAGGCGGTTGCTGATCGCGAGCACCTCTGCCTTGGTGAGGGTCGGCTTGATCTTGGCGAGCGTGCGCGGCACCTTGTGCAGGGGCACGGAGTCGGCGTCCGGCCCGACACTGATCACGGTGACCGGAACGTTCGGGAGCACGCGGTTCACCTTGCGGCGCTCCTCGTCGATCATGCGCTTGGTGCGGGTCACCGGGCCCTCGCTGATGAGCACGACACCGCCGCGACCGGTCGCCCGGTACACCGCATCCTGCGTCTTGCCGTTGACGGCCACCGGCATCTCGGAGCCGCGCCAGCTGCGCTTCAGCGACGAGCGGAGCACCGCGCCGACGGCGCCAGGCTGCCCCTCGATCTGCGAGTACGCGGCACGCTCGGCACGACGGCCGAGGATGATCAGCGCGATCAGGACACCCGCGAGCACTCCCGCGAGGATCCACAGCACCATCGTGAAGATGTTGCCGCCGGAGAGGAACACGGCGAGCAGGATGCCGAGGATGATCGGCAGGACAGCCCCGAGGACGATGTACAGCACCGCGCGGTTGTCGTACCGGCGGGTCATCTGGAACACCTGCCACATCTGCTTCAGACGGCCGGGCTCCTTGGTGGACTTGTCCTTTGCCATAGCTCCAAGGATACCGGCTCGGCGGCGTTCCAGATGACCCGTTCGCTGCGGGGAGAGGGCTCTCAGGACACCGCCTGCGCGAAGCCGAGCGTCGCGTCGGCGAGGTGCCGCAGTTCCTCCGGCACCGGCCGTCCCTTCGCCTGCATGGATTGGGCCCACAGGCGTCCCGCACGGTACGACGAGCGCACCAGCGGCCCCGCCAGAACGCCGAGGAATCCGATCTCCTCCGCCTCCTGCTTGAGCTCGACGAACTCATCCGGATGCACCCACCGCGCCACCGGCAGATGGCGCGGGCTCGGCCGCAGGTACTGCGTGATCGTGATGATGTCGGTTCCCGCGTCGTGGAGGTCGCGCAGGGCTGTGCTGATCTCGTGGCGCTCCTCGCCCATCCCGAGGATGAGGTTGGACTTCGTGATCAGCCCGGCGGACCGGCCCTGTGTCAGCACGTCCAGCGAGCGGTCGTAGCGGAACGCGGGCCGGATGCGCTTGAAGATGCGCGGCACCGTCTCCACATTGTGGGCGAACACCTCCGGGCGGGCGGAGAACACCTCGCCGAGGTGGACGGGGTTGCCGGAGAAGTCGGGCACGAGGATCTCGACCCCGGTGCCCGGCGACTGGCGGTGGATCTCGCGGATCGTCTCCGCGTACAGCCACGACCCCTCGTCTTCCAGGTCGTCGCGGGCGACGCCCGTCACCGTCGCGTAGCGGAGGCCCATTCGCTGCACGGACTCGGCGACGCGGCGGGGCTCGTCGCGGTCGAACTCCGCCGGCTTTCCCGTATCGATCTGGCAGAAGTCGCAGCGGCGCGTGCACTGCGAGCCGCCGATGAGGAAGGTCGCCTCGCGGTCCTCCCAGCACTCGTAGATGTTCGGACAGCCGGCCTCCTGGCAGACCGTGTGCAGCTCCTCGGACTTCACCAGGCTCTGCAGTTGCCGGTACTCCGGCCCCATCTTCGCCTTCGTCTTGATCCACTCGGGCTTCCGCTCGATCGGCGTCTGGGCGTTGCGGACCTCGAGGCGCAGCATCCGGCGCCCCTCGGGTACGGCGCTCACGCGACGGCCTCCGCAGCGGTGAACTCCAGGTCGAAGGCGTCCATCACGAGCGGCGCGACGTCCTGCGGCGTCACGGTGCGGCCGAGGACCCGGGAGATCGTGGTCACCCCGGCGTCGCGGATGCCGCAGGCGACGATGCGGTCGTAGGCATCGAGGCTGTTGGAGCAGTTGAGCGCGAACCCGTGCATGGTGACGCCCTCGGCGACGCGGATGCCGATGGCGGCGATCTTCTCGTCCCTGGTGGCTCCGGGGTTGTGCTCGGGTCGCATCCACACGCCCGAGCGGCCCTCGATCTGCACCCCGGTGACGCCGACGCGCGCGAGCACGTCGATGAGCACCCGTTCGAGCGCGCGGACGTAGCCGACGAAGTCGATGGGATCGTGGAGGCGGAGGATCGGGTACCCCACGAGCTGACCCGGCCCGTGCCAGGTGATCTTGCCTCCCCGGTCGACGTCGACGACGGGGGTGCCGTCGTCGGGACGTTCGTCCGGTGAGGTCCTTTTGCCCGCGGTGTACACCGGCGGGTGCTCGAGGAGGATGACGGTATCGGGCGCCCGGCCTGCGACGACGGCGGCGTGCAGGGCACGCTGCTGTTGAAGGGCCTCGAGATACGGCACGGAGTTGGCGCTTAGCCCCGTGACGTCATACGTGGTCACGGGGTCAGTCTATGCGCGGTGCGACTCAGGTGTTCACAGGCGGGCGAGTGGATGCGTTATGCACAGATCCGCGGGCGGCCGGCCGCGGCGCCCGGCGGTCGGATGGGATGGAGGGGTGACTTCCTCTCCCGTCTCCCTTCGTTCAGCGCCCATCCGACCCTCCGCGTCCGCGCGTTCCGCCGATCGCGCCCCGACCGAGGCCGAACTCCTGCGTATCGCCCGGACGATCGCCGCCGCCGAAGGGTGGGAGGTGGATGCGCCGACCTGCCAGGTGCGCGGCGAGCCGCCGCGAGAGCTCCGCGTGGCGGTCTCGGGCGGGAGGCTCCCCGGGCGTTGCCTCCTGCGTGTGCGGGAACCTTCTCCCGGGGCGCCGCCCCGTCGTGCCGAGATGGAGGCGCGCGTTGCGGCGGCGAGCGAGCACGTGGCCGGAGTGGTGGCGGCCCTCCCGCACCGGCGTGTGCGGGGGAGGGACGTGGATGCTGTGGTCCTTGCCTACCCGGAGCACGGCGATCTCGACAGACTCCTCGCGCAGAGGCGCGGCGTGCGTTCGGGGGAGGCCGCGACCATCCTGCTCGGCGTGGCGGGCGGGCTGGAAGCGCTGCACACGTCCGGCTGGGCCGGACCCGGATTGGCTAGCTCGGACATCGTCTTCCTCGGCGACGGGTGCCCCGCGCTCGACGCGTTCGACGATGTTGAGCCGTGGACCCCCGACGCCGCCGTGACGGACGCTGAGCGCTTCTACGCCCTGGCTCGAACGATCTGCTTGAAGGTGGTGGATGGGTCCGGGATGCGACTGCTGGCCGCTGTGGAGGCCGGCCTCCGTCGCGGGAGCTGGTCCGCGCTCGCCGAATCCGTCCTGCTGGTGATCGCGCCGGAGCCGGTCGCGCTCGAACCGGCCTCGGTGGAACCGGTCGCGTCGGCTGATGGCGGGGCCGACGGAAAGCGCAGGACCGGCGGTCGGGCATCGCAGCTCGTCGTGTGGTTGGCTCGGGTGATGGACCGGCTCGACGGCCGGCCGGGCCGTGCTCTGGGTGACCGGGTCCGGACGACGCTGCAGCGGAGGCCCGCTGTGGCTGCAGCTGCGGCGGTGCCGGTGGTGCTGGCGATCGCGTTCGTCGCCCTGCTCCCCGCGCCTGGCCCGACGTCGGAGTCGGCGTTGGAGTCGGCGTCGGGGAAGAGCCGGGGAGCGCCCACGTCTGCGGCGACCGAGCAGGGCGATGCGATCGAGGTAACGGGAGCCGCTGCATCCCCGTCCCGGACCGCCGCGACGCCGACTCTGCCGCCTGGTTCCACGCCTGAGCCGACGCCTGTGTCGTCCGAGGTGAGTCCGGCTGCCGTTGCTGCCGACCCCTCGGCCGCGGCGGGTGCGGTCGGCGGCGGCTTGGCGAGCGATGATCCGGTGGATGCGGCCCGCGCTGTCCTCGACGCTCGGCATTCGTGCTTCACGACGCGCCCCTCGCAGCCCGACTGCCTGTCGGCCCTACTCGATGCGGGCTCGCCCGCGGTCGCTGAGGAGACGGCCGCCCTGGGTGCCAAGGGGGCCGCCGCAGACCGGGACTACCGCGGCGCGCAGCTGTCGCTGGTCGAGCGCTGGGGCGGTGCAGCACTCGTCAGCGCCGCCCCGGATTCCGCCCGCACCCCGGAAAGCGAACCGGCCTCGCTCCTGCTGGTGAGGAGCGAGGCCGGTTGGCGGCTACGGGCGGTGTACCCGTGAGCGGATCAGATTCCGAGGTTGGCCTCGAAGTTGCCGCCCTCGAGACGGTTCTTGACCGCGACGAGGAAGCGGGCCGCGTCGGCACCGTCCACGATGCGGTGGTCGTACGAGAGAGCCAGGTACACGGTCGAACGGATCGCGATCGAGTCGGTGCCGTCGGCCGAGATGACGACCGGCTTCTTCGTGACGATGCCCGTGCCCAGGATCGCGACCTGCGGGAGGAAGACGACCGGGGTGTCGAACAGGGCGCCGCGCGAACCGGTGTTCGTCAGCGTGAAGGTGCCACCGGCGAGCTCGTCCGGCTTGAGCCGGTTGTCGCGGGTGCGCTCGGCCAGGTCGGTGATCTCCTTCGCGAGACCCGCGATGTCGAGCTCCGACGCGTTGCGCACCACCGGGGTGAGCAGGCCGCGCTCGGTGTCGACGGCGATCGACATGTTCTCGTGGTCCGGGTACACGATGCTGTCGCCGTCCACCGTCGCGTTGATGACGGGGTACGTCTTCAGCGCCTCGGCCGCGGCCAGGGCGAAGAAGGGCAGGAAGGAGAGCTTCACACCGGTCTTGGCGAGGAAGTCGCCCTTCACGCGGTCGCGGAGAGCGGCGACCTTCGTGACATCGACCTCGACGACGCTCGTGAGCTGCGCGGTCGACTGCATCGACACGACGGCGCGCTCGGCGACGACCTTGCGCAGACGCGACATCGGCTGGGTCGTGCCGCGGAGCGGCGAGACCTCGGGAGCCGGGGCCGCCTCAGCGGCGGGCGCACCGCCCTGAGCCGCAGCCGGGGCAGCAGCCGAGAGGATGTCCTCCTTGCGGATGCGGCCGCCGACACCGGTTCCGGTGACGGTCGAGAGGTCGACGCCCTGCTCGTTCGCGAGCTTGCGGACGATCGGCGTCACGTAGCCGGCGTTGCCGGCGTGGGCGCCCGATGAGGAGCTGCCGGAGGCCGCGGGGGCCTCCTGCGCGGGAGCGGCCTGAGGAGCAGCGGGAGCGGCGGGAGCCGCCTGCTGAGCGGGTGCGGCCTGCTGGGCGGGCGCGGCCTGAGTCGGTGCGGCCGGAGCCGGAGCCGCCTGAGCCGGCGCTGCGGGAGCCGCCGGGGCGGGCGCAGCGGGGGCCTCCTGGGCCGGAGCCTGGGGTGCGGTCTCGGCGGGTGCTGCCTGCTGAGCCGGAACCTGCTGGGCCGGAGCGGCCTGCTCGGGAGCGGCCGCCTGCGCGGAGGGTGCGGCCTGCTCGGCCGGAGCCTGCTCGGCGGGAGCCGCCTGCTGGGCCGGCGCGGCCTCGGCAGGAGCAGCCTGCTCGGCCGGAGCGGCCTCCGCGGGCGCGGCCTCGGCCGCCGGGGCAGCGGGCGCCTCGGCGCCTGCACCGGAGCCGTCACCGATCGTCACGAGCGCAGTGCCCACCTCGACCGTCTCGTCCTCCTGCACCAGGATCTCCTCGATGACGCCGGCGACCGGCGACGGGATCTCGGTGTCGACCTTGTCGGTCGAGACTTCGAGCAGGGGCTCGTCCACCTCGACACGGTCGCCAACGTTCTTCAGCCAGCGGGTGACCGTGCCTTCCGTGACGCTCTCGCCGAGCGCCGGGAGGCTGACGGATTCGCTCATGAGCTTCTCTCCTTCAAAACCTGATCGTTCAGTAGCTTATTGCAGCCGGGTCCGCGGGGGCGGACCCGGCTGGTCGTCCTAGAGGGTGTGCAGCGGCTTGCCCGCGAGGTACAGGAAGGCCTCGCCGAGGGACTCGTTCTGCGTGGGGTGCGCGTGGATGAGAGGAGCGATGTCCTCGGGGTACGCCTCCCAGTTCACGGCCAGCTGCGCCTCGCCGATGAGCTCGCCGACGCGGGCGCCGATCATGTGCACGCCGACCACGGGGCCGTCGTTGACACGGACGACCTTGACGCTGCCGTTCGTGCCGATGATCTCGCTGCGCGCGTTGCCCGCGAGGCTGTAGTCGTAGCTGCTGATGCTGTCGGCACCGTACTTCTCGGCCGCCTTCGCCTCGGTGAGGCCGACGGAGGCGACCTCGGGGTCGGAGTAGGTGACCTTCGGGATGTTGACGTCAGGGACGACGATCGGGTTGAGGCCCGCGATCTCCTCCGCGACGAAGATGCCCTGCTGGAAACTGCGGTGCGCGAGCTGCAGGCCCGGCACGATGTCGCCGACGGCGTAGACGCCCGGGATGTTCGTGTGCAGGCGCTCGTCCGTGATGACGAAGCCGCGGTCCATGGTGACCCCGACCTCCTCGAACCCGAGACCCTGGGTCAGCGGGCCGCGGCCCACGGCGACGAGCAGGATGTCGGCCTCGACGGTGTTGCCGTTCTCGAGGGTGACGACGACGCCGTTCTCGTTCTGGGTGACGCCCTGGAAGCGCACACCGAGGCTGTAGTCGATGCCGCGGCGGCGGAACGCCCGCTCCAGCGACTTGCTGATCGACTCTTCCTCGTTGGGGACGAGGTGCGGCAGCGCCTCGATGATGGTGACCTCGGAGCCGAACGACTTCCAGACGCTGGCGAACTCGACGCCGATGACGCCGCCGCCGAGCACGGCCACCTTCTGGGGCACGAAGTCGAGCTCGAGCGCCTGCTCGCTGGTGATCACGCGGCCGCCGATCTCGAGGCCCGGAAGCGAGCGCGAGTAGGAGCCGGTGGCCAGGATGATGTTCTTGCCGACGATGGTGTCGTCGCCCACCTGCACGGTGGTCGGGGAGGTCAGACGGCCCTCGCCCTCGATGACGGTGATGCCGCGCGCCTTCACGAGGCCCTGCAGACCCTTGTACTTCTTCGCGACGATGCCCGTGCGGTATTCGGTCACGCCGTTGATGTCGACGCCCTGCAGCTGGGTCACGATGCCGTACTTCGACGACTCCCGCGAGTAGTCGGCCACCTCGGCCGCGTGGAGCAGCGCCTTCGTGGGGACGCAGCCGCGGTGCAGGCAGGTGCCGCCGACCTTGTCCTTCTCGATCATGCCGACGGTGAAACCGAGCTCGGCCGCACGCAGCGCTGCTGCGTAGCCTCCACTCCCACCGCCGAGCACCACAATGTCAAAGTTCTGCTCAGACACCCAGCTACTCCCTCGCGCATCAGGATCATGTGACACGATTTGCCGCCCAGAGGGGTGGCTCCGGGAGACGTGTTGATGGGCGGGATTTCCCGCCCATACGACCCTACTACTTCCCGGAAAAGCTCTCGGCCAGACGGATGAGCGCCCTTACGCTGACGGCGGACGGTCCCTTCCCGGTGAATCCGTACGGCGCAGCGGGGCTCTTCGCCGGGCCCGCGATGTCGAGGTGGGCCCACGGGATGCGCGGAGCGTCGTCCGCGTCGCCGGTGCGTCCCACGAACTCCTGGAGGAACACGCCGGCGAGCAGAGCGCCGCCGGCGGTGTTGCCCGGGTTGGCGTTCGCGATGTCGGCCACATCCGAGTTGATCGTCGCGCGCAGCTCGCCGGGGAGCGGCATCGGCCAGAGCAGCTCGCCGCTCTCCTTGCCCGCCGTGAGCACCTGGTCGACGAGGTCGTCGGAGCCCATCACGGCGGCGTACCGGGTGCCGAGGGCGACCATCGCCGCGCCCGTCAGCGTGGCGACGTCGACGATCGCGTCGGGCCGCTCCTCGCTGGCGGCGACCAGGCCGTCCGCGAGCACGAGCCGGCCCTCCGCGTCGGTGTTGAGCACCTCGACGGTGCGTCCGCCGCGGATGCGCAGCACGTCGTTCGGACGGATCGCCGATCCGGACGGCATGTTCTCCGCCAGGCACAGCCACGCCGTGACGCGTACGGGGAGCGCGAGGCGGGCGGCGGCGAGCACCACGCCGAGCACCGTCGCGGCGCCGGTCATGTCGTACTTCATCCCGACCATCCCGGTCGCCGGCTTCAGCGACAGGCCGCCGGAGTCGAACGTGATGCCCTTGCCGACCAGCGCGAGGTGCCGCTCGGCGCCGTCGGGGGAGTAGGCGACCTTGACCAGCCGCGGCGGCCGGGTCGAGCCCTGGCCGACGCCGAGGATGCCGCCGAACCCCTCGACCGCGAGCTGTTCCTCATCCCAGACGGTCACCGTCACGGGAAGGTCCGACGACGCCGCCTGCGCACGCTCGGCGAACGTCTCGGGGTAGAGGTCGAGCGGGGGAGTGTTCACCAGATCCTTGACGAGCGCCGCGGCCTCGGCGACGGCGGTGGCGCGGGCGATCAGGGCGCCGCCGTCCGACGCGGTGCCGAGCACCTCGACGGACCCGACGGGATCCTTCGTCGCCGCACGGCTCTTCTCGCGGTACTCCGTGAAGGCGTAGGCGCCGAGCGCCGCGCCCTCGAGCACGGCGCCGAGCTGTGCGTCGCCCTCCGCCGGGAGGTCGAGCGCGACCGCGGCGGTGCCCGCCAGCTGCCGCACGGCGCTCCCCGCGGCATAGCGCAGCGCATCCTCTCCGCCCTCGGGCAGTCCGATCACCGCGAGCGACGCGCCGGCGCCCTGCCCGGGCAGCCGCACCAGTTCGTCCTTGCCCCCGCTGAACCCGACGTCCCGCAGCTGCTGTGCAAGCCCGTCGCGGTCGGCGCCGGACAGCACGGTCACGCTGTCTCGGGCGACCCGCGCGGCGACGACGAGCACGTCGGCGGGGCCGGAGGGGGTGGATGCGTCGGTCACGGTCAGCGCAGGAACGGTCATGCCTCGACCCTAACGCGCACGCGCGTTCCGTCCCGGCCGCCGGCCGTGTTCGCTGTGGGCGTTCGCACACCCGCCCCGCACTCGGCTCCCGCCGCCGGGGTCCGCTCTAGAGTTGAGATATGCGTGACCCCGGCGAACTGTTCGAGCTCAACCCGGCACTGTCGGTGCCGGAGGGATTGCCGCTCGTCGCGGGGCTGACCGGCTTCGCCGACGCGGGCTCCGGCGTGAGCCAGCTGGGCACCTATCTGCTCGGCACGCTCGACAGCGAGGTGGTCGCCACCTTCGACGCCGACATCCTCCTCGACTACCGTGCCCGTCGTCCGATCATCTACTTCGACCAGGACCACCTGACCGACTACCAGCCGGCGACCCTCAAGCTGTACCTCGCCTACGACGAGCTGCGTCAGCCGTTCCTGCTGCTTTCGGGCTTCGAACCGGACTTCCGGTGGGAGGCGTTCACGGAGGCTGTGCTCGGCCTGATCGAGCGGTACAAGGTGAAGAGCGTGACCTGGGTGCACTCCATCCCGATGCCCGTGCCGCACACGCGACCGATCGGCGTGACGGTGAGCGGCAACCGCACCGATCTGATCGACTCGATGTCCATCTGGAAGCCGCACACGCAGGTCCCCGCGAACGCCCTGCACCTGCTGGAGTACCGCCTTCAGCAGCTGTCGTACCCGATCGCCGGCTTCATCCTGCTCATCCCGCACTACCTCGCCGACACCGAGTATCCGGCCGCGGCGATCGCCGCGCTCGACTCGATCAGCGCGGCCACCGGGCTCATCTACCCGACCGACCGCCTGCGGCAGGAGGACAGGGAGTTCGTCGCGAACATCGACGAGCAGGTCGCCGGCAACGCCGAGCTCGGCCGGCTGGTGGGCACGCTGGAGGAGCGGCACGACTCCTATATGGAGGACACGCAGCTGCGCTCGCCGCTGACGGACAGCGACGGCGAGCTCCCGAGCGCCGACGAGATCGCCGCCGAGCTGGAGAACTTCCTCGCGTTCCGGCGACACGGCGACGAGGAGAACGGGCGCGGCGAGCGCTGAGCGCATACGCCTGAGGCGCGCACGCGTCACCCGGGGGAGCCCCCTCCCGTCGACGGGCATAGGATCGTCCGGTGAATTCGCGTCGCTCCTGGGTCGTCTACGGGATCGGCGTCTTCGCCTACCTGATCGCGGTCATGCAGCGCACGACCATCGGCGTCGCCGGTGTGGCCGCGACCGACCGCTTCCACGTCTCCGCGTCCGTCCTGTCGACGCTCGCCGTCGTCCAGCTGATCGTCTACGCCGGGATGCAGGTCCCGGTCGGCGTGCTGATCGACCGGATCGGGTCGCGCGTCCTCATGATCGCCGGGACCGCGCTGATGGTCGTCGGGCAGGTCGCCGTCGCACTCGCGCCGAGCATCGCCGTGGCGATCATCGGGCGCATCCTGGTCGGGGCGGGTGACGCGACCGTCTTCACCTCTCTGATGCGGCTCACCAATTCCTGGTTCCGCGGCAAGATCGTGCCGCAGCTGTCGCAGTGGATCGGCAACGTCGGCCAGCTGGGACAGGTGCTGTCGGCTGTTCCGTTCGCGCTGCTCCTGCACCTCTCCGGCTGGACGGTGGCGTTCCTTACCGCGGCCGGCCTTTCCGTCGTCGCCCTGGTGGGCATCGTGGCTGCGGTCACCGACCGGCCGGTGGGAGCGAGCGAGGGCCCCAGGCCGGCGACCTGGTCGGACTCGCTGCGGCAGCTGCGGGTCAGCCTGGCGCGTCCCGGAACGCAGCTCGGGTTCTGGTCCCACTTCGTCACGCAGTCCTCCGGCACGGTGTTCAGCCTGATGTGGGGCATCCCGTTCCTGGTGTTCGCCATCGGCATCGAGCCGGCGGAGGCGTCCGCCCTGCTCACCGTGCTCGTCGGCGCCGGCCTCATCTCCGGGCCGATCCTCGGCATCCTCACCGCCCGCTTCCCGATGCGCCGCAGCAACCTGGTGCTCGGGATCGTCGCCCTGATGGCCGCCGCCTGGACGCTCGTGCTGCTCTGGCCGGGGCAACCCCCGCTCTGGACGGTGATCGTTCTGATCGCGGCGATCGGCATCGGCGGCCCCGGGTCGCTCATCGGCTTCGACTTCGCGCGCACCTTCAACCCACTGCACAGCCTGGGATCCGCCAACGGGATCGTCAACGTCGGCGGCTTCCTCGCGAGCTTCGTGATGATGTTCCTGATCGGCGTCTCGCTCGACGTCCAGGCGCACGGAGCGGGTGGGGATGCGGAACTCTACCAACTGGACCACTTCCGCTGGGCATTCGCCATCCAGTACGTGATCGTCGGCATCGGGGTCGGGTTCCTGGTGCACGCACGACGCCGCACACGACGCAGATTGAAGGACGACGAGGGAATAGAAGTGGCCCCTCTGTGGGTTGCACTCGTCGGAGCGTGGAGGAGGCGCGGCGGGCGCGAAGCGCTGTAGGGGCGCAGGCGGCGTCCCGATTCGATCCGATATGGCCGTACGTGGTCGGGGGCTCACGTGGAACGTGCAATAATTGACGTCTGGACCCGTTCATGTCCCTGGGCCGGAGCATTCGACGATGCCCGGCGCAATCACCCAGGACTTGACATGGGTCTTAGTAGTGTCCGCACGCAAACCCTGAGCCAGGCTCGGCCGTCAGGATCCCGGCCCCTCTGCTTGGTATGAAAGGTGTTCACATGGCAACCCGTGCAGCAACGAAGACCCGCGATGCGGAGGTCGAGGTCGAAGAGACCGTGACCGTCGCCGCGGACGAGACGGCGAAGCCCGCCAGGAAGACCGCCGCGAAGGCGGCTCCGAAGAAGGCTGCGACGAAGACGGCTGCGAAGAAGCAGACCGCGTCGAGCAAGGCGAAGGGCAGTGCGGCGGACGACGACGAGGAGATCGACGACGACGCCGAGGTCGAGATCGACGTGGAGGACGTGGCCGTCGTCGCGGACGACGACGCGGTGGCGGACGACGCCGACGACGCGGAGACGACCGAGGAGGCCGACTCCGACGACGCCGACGGCGACGAGACCGAGGGCAAGACGCCCGCGATCACCATCCCGGTCGGCGACATCCCGCTGCCGACGGACGCGCTCGTTCTGCGCGCCGTCGACGAGGACGACGACATCCCCGTCTACTCCTCGACGATCACGGGCGCCACGGCCGACCCGGTCAAGGACTACCTGAAGCAGATCGGCAAGGTCCCGCTGCTGAACGCGGCCGAAGAGGTCGAGCTCGCCATGCGCATCGAGGCCGGTCTGTTCGCCGAAGACAAGCTCGCGAACACCCCGAACCTGAGCAAGGAGCTGGAGCGCGAGCTGAAGTGGGTCGCCCGCGACGGCCAGCGCGCGAAGAGCCACCTGCTCGGCGCGAACCTGCGCCTCGTGGTCAGCCTCGCCAAGCGCTACACCGGTCGCGGCATGCAGTTCCTCGACCTCATCCAGGAGGGAAACCTGGGCCTCATCCGTGCCGTCGAGAAGTTCGACTACACGAAGGGCTTCAAGTTCTCGACCTACGCGACGTGGTGGATCCGTCAGGCGATCACTCGCGCGATGGCGGACCAGGCGCGGACCATCCGCATCCCGGTCCACATGGTGGAGGTCATCAACAAGCTGGCCCGCGTGCAGCGCCAGATGCTGCAGGACCTGGGCCGCGAGCCCACCCCCGAGGAGCTGTCGAAGGAACTCGACATGACCCCGGAGAAGGTCATCGAGGTGCAGAAGTACGGCCGCGAGCCCATCTCGCTCCACACCCCGCTGGGTGAGGACGGCGACAGTGAGTTCGGCGACCTGATCGAGGACACCGAGGCGGTCGTCCCGGCCGACGCGGTGGGCTTCACGATGCTGCAGAAGCAGCTGGAGAGCCTGCTCGACTCGCTCTCCGAGCGCGAGGCGGGCGTCATCCGCATGCGCTTCGGCCTCGGCGACGGGATGCCGAAGACGCTCGACCAGATCGGCGACACCTTCGGTGTGACGCGTGAGCGCATCCGCCAGATCGAGTCGAAGACGATGGCGAAGCTGCGTCACCCGTCGCGCTCGCAGTCGCTGCGCGACTACCTCGAGTAAACCGGTGCGCTACCGACTGGCGGTCATCGCCGGCCGCCTCGCCCGCTGGCTTCTGCGCCTGCGGGGAGGCGGCTCCGCGGTCCCCGGCCGTGTCGCGCTGGCCATCGCTCCGAAGTTCCTGGAGCGTGCGGTCAGCCGCCTTCCGCTCGGCGTCGTGTTCGTGTCCGGCTCGAACGGCAAGTCCACGACGACGAACATGCTCACCGCGATCCTGCGCGAGCACGGTCTCGACGTGTTCACGAACCCGTCCGGCGGCAACCTCCCGCAGGGCATCGCGTCCGCGCTGCTCGCCGACGTGCCGCTCGACGGCTACGTCCGCGGCGACGTCGGTGTGATCGAGGTGGATGAGGCCTACGGCGTCGACCTCGCGCGCGTGCTGAAGCCGCGCGGCTCGCTGCTGCTCAACGTCCAGATCGACCAGCTGAACCGCTTCTTCGAACCGACTCGCGTGATCGGGATGCTGCGCTCCATCGCCGAGGGCTCTTCGGAGTTCGTTGTCGTGAACGCGGACGACGACAGCCTCGCCCGGGTGGGCGCCGAGCTGGCCGCGCAGGGGCGCGACGTCTCCACGTTCGCCGTCGCGCCGTCCATCATCGAGTCGTCGCCCAATGGGCTGGCCAACGTCAAGGACCTGACGGGCGCGGCCGCCGGCGCTCTGCCCATCCCCTCGGTGTTCGTCAGTAAGCTCGAAGTGCAGAGCGCCCAGCTGACCATCGGCGGCGAGAACGTCCGCATCGGCCTGCCCGCCCGCGGTCTGCACTACGCGGTGGATGCGGCGGGCGCGACCGCGATGGCGCGTCGGTTGCTCGGCGACCGCTTCCAGCCGAACGCCGTCGTCGCCGCGATGGCGGCCCTCCGCACGGTCTACGGCCGCGGGGAGACGCTGCACGTCGGCGACGAGGACATCGAGATCATCATGATGAAGAACCCGCCGAGCCTCCAGCTCAACCTCGACTACCTGAGCGAGTCGCCGGAGCAGGTGTTCGTCTCGGTCGACGAGGGCACGCCCGACCCGTCGTGGGTGTACGACATCGACCTCTCGAAGCTGACCCATGTGGATGTGGTGTCCGGCACGAAGGCGTGGCAGTTCGCGACGCGCTTCGCCTACGCGGGCATCGACGTCGACCAGGTCGTGCCGGAACTGAAGCCCGCGCTGCAGGCGTTCCTGGCGCTGCCGAAGCCGTCGCGCGGCACCAAGACGATGATCGTCAACTACGAGCAGATGATGCTCATCCGCAAGCAGCTCGGCTTCCTCGACCTGGAGGGCGGCGAGCGATGACCGTGCTGCGCATCCTGCACCTGTACCCGGCCGAACTCGGGATCAACGGCGACGCGGGCAACGTGCTCGCGCTGGCAGAACGTGCCCGTTGGCGCGGAGTCGACGTGGATGTCGTCGAGCACGCTCCCGGCGCGGAGCTTCCTACCGCCGTGGACCTCGTCCACATCGGCTCCGGTCCGCTGTCGGCACAGCGCGCCGTCCACGAGGACGTTCTCCGGATCGCGCCGCAGCTGCGCCAATGGCGGGATGCCGGGGTGCCGTTCGTGGCGATCGCCGGTGGCTGGCAGCTGCTCGGTACCCAGCTCGAGACCCCGGAGGGCGAGGTGCTCGCGGGAGCCGCCGTCTACCCGACGCGCGCAGCGCTCGGCAGCAAGCGGCACGTCGGCGAGATCGTGGTGCGCCTCGCGGACGGCACGACGATCGCCGGTTTCGAGAATCACTCGGCCCGCACCGTCCTCGACGGTGCCGAGCCGCTCGGCCGCGTCGTGCGCGGCACGGGCAACGACGGCTCGGTGGAGGGCGTCCTGGTCGGATCCTCGATCGGCACCCACCTGCACGGTCCGCTGCTGCCGATGAACCCCGTCCTGGCCGACCGCCTGCTCAGCACCGCGCTGCGCGGCGAGCTGCCGCCGGTGCCGCAGACGGAGCGCGTCGACCGCTACGCGACCAACGCGCGGCGCGCGATCGCGGACCGCCTCGGCGTCTCCCTCTGACTCCCGCCGACCCACACCAACGGCTCCTGACTTTTTCGCTCCCAGCCCGGCGTTTCGGCCGAAAAACTCAGGAGCTGTCGGCTGGGGTCAGTTGACGTAAACGCGGGGGACCCGGGTCGCGACGCCGGTGATCATCTCGTCGGCGATCGTCTCCGCCCAGTCGGCGTACTTCTCGGCGGTGGGCTCGCCATCCGTGCCCGGGCCGAACAGGATCGCGGTGTCGCCGACCTCGACGCGGTGCGCGCCCGCATCCACCAGCATGCTGTCGGCGGCGACCTCGATGACGGGGCAGCGGCGGCCGTTCAGCTGAATGGATGTCTTGGCGATTCCCAGTGTCGGAACGCCGTCGGCGTAGCCGATCCCGAGCCGGGCGTGCGTCGTACCGCCGACGTGCACCTCGGTGACGGGAGCCTCCAGTCGCATCGCGGGGATGAGGCCCAGCTCGCCGCCGCTCGAGTCGTCGAAGGGGGAGAAACCGTACGCGGCGATGCCGAAGCGCACGAAGTCGAAGCGCGCCTCCGGCATCCGGATGCCCGCGGAGCTCGCGGCCAGGTGCAGCACCTGGAACGATGCTCCCAGGCGCTCCGCCTGGACGACCGCGGAGCGGAACTCGGCCAGGGCGGCCTCGTCGTCGGCGAGCGAGGCGTCGGCCAGATGGGACCAGGCGGCACGGATGCGGACGATGCCGCGCTCCTGCAGGTCGAGGGCGGCACGGATGAGACCCGGCCACTCCTCACGGGTGGCGCCGTTGCGACTGAGGCCCGTATCCACCTTCAGATGCACCACCGCGGGACGGTCGGCACCCGCCGCGGCGATGGCCTCCAGCTGCCACACGGCTGAGATGCCGAGCTCGATGTCGGCCTCGATGCCCGCGCGCCAGTCGGTGTCCTGGCCGTGCAGCCAGGCGAGCACCGGGACGGTGACACCCGCGCGCCGGAGGACGAGCCCGGCCGGGATCTCCAGCACGGCGAGCGAGGTCGCCCCGGCCTCGAGTCCCGCCTCGGCGACCGGGAGGAGTCCGTGGCCGTAGGCGTCCGCTTTCACGGCGAGCATGGTCTGCGCCGGCGCGATCAGTCGCGTCAGGTGGGCGACGTTGTGCCGCACTGCGGCGAGGTCGATGACGGCGCGGGGGAGCGGCTCGGCGACGGCGTCCACGATGGTCACGCGCTGTACGTCCTCTCGATGCGCCGGCCCAGCCGGCTCGTGATGACCGGAGCGGCGACGCCCAGCGCATCCGCCCAGTCCCGCACGGTCGGTTCTCCGCGGTCTGGGTCGCCGAACAGGATGACGGGGTCGCCGGGCTCGGCGGAGTCGTCGCCGATGTCGACGACGAACTGGTCCATGGCGATCCGTCCGGTGATGCGGCCGACGGTGTCGCCGACCTTCACGGGCGCCTTGTTGGAGGCGACACGCAGGATGCCGTCGGCGTAGCCGAGTGCGACCAGCACGAGGGTGCTCGGCCGGGCGGTGCGGTACGTGTAGCCGTAGGAGACGCCGCGATCGGCGGGGACGCGCTTGACAGCGATGACCTCGCCCTCGAGGCGCATGGCTGGGGCGGACGCGCGGTCGGCGTCGAGCCCGAGGAGTTCAGGACCGAGGAGGGCGCCTGCGGGCGTGGACGCGGGCTGGCGGCTGCCGACGGTCGCCTCGACGGGCAGGCCCTCGTCGGCGATGGCGGCGGCATCCTCGACCCGGGAGACGAGAAAACCGCCGACCCCCGCATCCGTCAGCGCACGAGCCACGGGGATGAGCCCGTGTCCGTACGCGTCGGCGCGGAGATCGGCGGTGCAGTCGGGGAGCGATGCGAGGGCCGCGGCTGCCGTCGAGCGGATGACGGAGAGGTCGATGTGGGCGCGTCTGCGCACACCCGTTCCTGGTGTCATCCTCCGGTCAGCCTCGCGATTCGCGATGCGGCCGCGTTACGCGCGCTGCTCTTCGAACAGGCGAGCGGTCTCGTCATGCCAGCTGTGGGCGATCTGAGACAGCTTCTCCTGGTGCTTCTTGCCGTGGTGGGCGCAGAAGAGAAGTTCGCCGTTATTGACAACGACACGGATGTACGCCTGCGCGCCGCAGCTGTCGCAACGGTCCGCGGCCGTCAACTGCGGCCCCGATGCGAGCTCGTCAACCGCCCCGTTCTCCGAGGTGAGTGTCGACATGTGATGCTCCTTTCCGTCGCAACCGCTTGAACTCGGTACGTCTATAGAACCACGGATGCTCGGCAATCTGGCGCGCATTGGCTGCTATTTCGCTCAACGCGTAGCCTCGGCTCCGGACTCGTGTCGGTGACGTAGGCTGCGCCGCCCGGCGCTTACTCTGGAGAGGCACGTGCGTCCGCACCCGGATGGGCGCACCGGAACCACAAGGAGCACCCGTGGCGAGTTCGGACTATTCGGCCAGGCACCTCTCGGTGCTCGAGGGGCTGGAGGCCGTGCGCAAGCGCCCGGGCATGTACATCGGCTCCACCGACTCCCGCGGCCTGATGCACTGCCTGTGGGAGATCATCGACAACTCGGTGGATGAGGCTCTCGCCGGTCACGGGTCCGACATCGAGGTCATCCTGCACGCCGACGACAGCGTCGAGGTGCGCGACCGCGCCCGCGGCATCCCGGTCGACATCGAGCCGAAGACCGGACTCTCGGGCGTCGAGGTCGTCTTCACCAAGCTGCACGCCGGCGGGAAGTTCGGCAGCGGGTCGTACGCGGCCTCCGGTGGCCTGCACGGCGTCGGCGCCTCGGTCGTCAACGCCCTGTCGGAGCGCCTCGACGTCGAGGTCGACCGCGACGGCAAGACGTGGGCCATGTCCTTCCACCGGGGCGAGCCCGGCACCTTCGACGACAAGAAGGGCGAGCCGGGACCGGACAGCCCGTTCACACCGTTCGTCAGCGGCAGCGAGCTGCGGGTCGTCGGCAGGGTGGCGAAGGGTGTGACCGGTACGCGCATCCGCTATTGGGCCGACCGCCAGATCTTCACCAAGGGCGCCGAGTTCTCGACGGACGACCTCGTCGGGCGCGCCCGGCAGACGGCGTTCCTCGTCCCCGGCCTCTCCATCTCCATCGACGACAAGCGGCCGGGAACGGACGGCGCGGAGACGGGCCGCGCGACTTTCCGCTACGAGGGCGGCATCTCGGAGTTCGTCGACTTCCTCGCGCCGGACAGCCCCATCACGGACACCTGGCGGCTCACCGGCGATGGGCACTTCACCGAGACCGTTCCCGTGCTGTCGGAGACCGGCGCCATGCTGCCCACCGAGCTGAGACGAGACTGCCAGGTCGACATCGCACTGCGCTGGGGCACCGGATACGACACGGTCATGCGCAGCTTCGTCAACATCATCGCGACGCCGAAGGGCGGCAGCCACCAGGCCGGGTTCGACCAGGGGATGCTCAAGTTCCTCCGCCAGCAGGTGGAGCAGAACGCGCGCCGGCTGAAGGCCGGGAACGACAAGCTCGAGAAGGACGACGTCATGGCCGGTCTCACGGCCGTCCTCACCGTCCGCCTCCCGGAGCCGCAGTTCGAGGGCCAGACCAAGGAGATCCTCGGTACTCCCGCCGTGCGTGCGATCGTCGCCAACGTCGTCCAGAAGGCCATGGCCGAGCGGTTCGGGTCGTCGAAGCGCGACGACAAAGCGCAGTCGGCCCTCGTGCTCGACAAGGTCGTCGCCGAGATGAAGTCCCGGATCTCCGCGCGCGCCCACAAGGAGACGCAGCGCAGGAAGAACGCGCTGGAGACCTCCTCCCTCCCCGCGAAGCTGGTCGACTGCCGCTCCAACGACGTCGCCAACAGCGAGCTGTTCATCGTCGAGGGCGACTCCGCGCTCGGCACCGCCCGGCGGGCGCGAGACAGCGAGTACCAGGCGCTGCTGCCCATCCGCGGCAAGATCCTGAACGTGCAGAAGGCATCGATCTCGGACATGCTGTCGAACGCCGAGTGCGCGGCGATCATCCAGGTCATCGGCGCCGGCTCCGGTCGCAGTTTCGATCTGTCGGTCGCCCGGTACGGCAAGGTCATCATCATGTCGGATGCGGATGTCGACGGCGCGCACATCCGGACGCTGCTGCTGACGCTGTTCTTCCGCTACATGCGGCCGATGATCGAGGAGGGCCGCGTCTTCGCCGCGGTGCCGCCGCTGCATCGCGTCGTGGTCGTCAACCCCGGGTCGAAGCCGAACGAGACGATCTACACGTACTCGGAGGCGGAGCTGCAGGCGGTGCTCGCGGACCTCAAGAAGCGCGGCAAGAAGTACCAGGAGCCCATCCAGCGGTACAAGGGACTCGGCGAGATGGATGCGGACCAGCTGGCGACCACGACGATGGATCGCGCCCACCGCACCCTGCGCCGGGTGCGTGTCCCCGACGCCGAGGCGGCGAACCGCGTCTTCGAGCTGCTGATGGGCAACGACGTCGCCCCGCGCAAGGAGTTCATCATCGCGGGCGCCGACGACCTCAGCCGGTCGCGCATCGACGCCTAGCCCCTCACCGCCCCCCCCAAGCCACAGCTCCTGAGTTTTTCGCAGTTTCCGCCGCCTTCGGCGCGAAAAACTCAGGAGCTGTTGGCTTGGGACGGGGGATCGGGGACGGTCAGCCGATGCGGCGGCCGATGGAGCCGACGACCGTGTCCAGCGGGGTGCCCGAGCCGTCGCGCCGCGAGCCGCCCTCGGGGAGGGTCCGCGCGACGCCGTCCGGCGCGACCGCGTGAGCGGGCGCCGGGCCGGCCCAGGCGAGCACCAGCTCGCTCTCGCCCTTGAGGAACCGCTGCGCGCGCACACCGCCGGTCGCGCGTCCCTTCGCCGGGAACTCCGCGAAGTCGCTGACCTTCGCCGTGCCGGGGTCGGCGCCGGGAAGCGTGGCGTCGCTGGCAGCGATGGTCGCGACCACCGCTGTCTCCGCCTCCTCGGCCGAGACGGCGCCGAAGTAGATGACGCGCGCGCCCGCACCGAGGTTGATTCCCGCCATGCCGCCGGCCGCGCGGCCCTGAGGACGCACGCTCGACGCGGCGAATCGCAGCAGCTGGGCGTCGCTGGCGACGAACACGAGCTCGTCCGCGTCCGTGACCGTCGTGGCGCCGACGACCTCGTCGCCGTCCTTGAGCGAGATGATCTCGAACTCCGGCTTGTTCGCCCAATCGCCCGCCGCCACGCGCTTGACGACACCCTGCGCGGTGCCGAGCGCGATCGTGCGCTCCGAGTCGAGTGACGCGAGCGCGAGGATGCGCTCCTTCTTGTCGGCGAGCGCGAGGTAGTCGCCGACCTTCACCCCCGCTGCCAGCTGGATGGAGTTCGCCGGCACCGCGGGAAGGTCGACGGGGGAGAAGCGGATGAGCCGGCCGCGGTTCGTCACGGCGCCGATCTCGCTGCGGCTGGTGGTGTCCAGCTGCGACAGGATGGCATCGTGCTTGCTGCGGCGTGCCGGCGCTTGGATGCGGTCGAGGCCGCCCTCCGCTCCGTCGGCGCCCGAGACCGCGTCCACGCGCAGGATGCGCCCGGTCGTCGACAGGAACACGCGCGTGGGCACGTCGGCGACCTCGAGCTGTACGTTCGCCGCCTTGCTGCGCGATGCTCCGGCGATCGACGGCTTGGCCTCGGTGAGCAGGGTGCGGCGCGGGGTGCCGAAGGTGGCGGCGACCCGCTCCAACTCGTCCGACACGAGGTCGTTGATGGCCTGACGCGACGCGAGCAGCGCCTCCAGCTCGTCGATCTCGCGGCGGAGCTGGTCGCGCTCGGTCTCGAGCTCGATCCGGCTGAACTTGGTGAGGCGGCGCAGCCGCAGCTCGAGGATGTAGTCGGCCTGCAGCGTGCTGAGGTCGAACACCTGCATCAGGCGTCCGCGCGCCTGCTCCGTGTCGTCCGAGGTGCGGATGACCTGGATGACCTCGTCGATGTCGAGGATGGCGATGAGCAGGCCCTCGACCAGGTGCAGCCGCTCTTTGCGGCGGGCGAGGCGGAACTGCGAGCGGCGGGTGACCACGCTGATGCGGTGGTCGAGGTACACCTGCAGCAGGTCGGTCAGGCCGAGCGTCTGCGGTCCGCCGGCGACCAGGGCGACGTTGTTGATCGCGAAGCCCTCTTCGAGCGGCGTGTACCGGTACAGCTGTTCGAGCACCGCCTCCGGGCTGAACCCGGTCTTGAGGCCGATGACCAGTCGGAGGCCGTTCTGGCGGTCGGAGAGGTCGGTGACGTCGGAGATGCCGTTGAGCTTCTTGGCGTTGACGCCGTCCTTGATCTTCTCGATCACCTTCTCCGGGCCCACCAGGTAGGGCAGCTCGGTGACGACGAGGCCGCTCTTGCGGGCGGTGATGGATTCGACGGTCACCTTGGCGCGCATGCGGAAGCTGCCGCGGCCGGTGGCGTAGGCGTCGCGCACACCGGCGAGCCCGGCGATCGTCCCACCGCCGGGGAGGTCGGGGCCGGGGACGTACTCCATCAGGTCGTCGAGGGTGGCGTCCGGGTTCTCGAGGAGGTGCCGGGCGGCGCCGACGACCTCGATGAGGTTGTGCGGCGCCATGTTCGTGGCCATTCCGACGGCGATACCGCTCGCGCCGTTGACGAGGAGGTTGGGGAAGGCGGCGGGCAGCACGTCCGGCTGCATCAGCTGGTTGTCGTAATTGGGGACGAAGTCGACGACGTCCTCGTCGAGGTCCTCGGTCATCGCGAGCGCCGCGGCGGCCAGGCGCGCCTCGGTGTACCGGGCGGCCGCGGGGCCGTCGTCGAGCGAACCGAAGTTGCCGTGCCCGTCGACCAGCGGGACGCGGAGGGTGAAGTCCTGCGCCATCCGCACCAGGGCGTCGTAGATGGCGCCGTCGCCGTGCGGGTGCAGCTTTCCCATGACCTCACCGGTCACACGTGCCGACTTGACGTGGCCGCGGTCCGGGCGCAGGCCCATCTCCGTCATCATGTAGAGGATGCGGCGCTGCACGGGCTTGAGGCCGTCGCGGGCGTCCGGGAGGGCCCGCGAGTAGATCACCGAGTAGGCGTATTCGAGGAACGAGCCCTGCATCTCGGTCGTGACATCGACGTCTTCGATGCGTTCCGTCGTTCCGGCGGCGGGCTTGTCGTCTGCAGGTGTCATTCGGGCATTCTGTGCGGTGCGAAGGGGCGGGGGCGGCTTGTCAGGCGGCGGGATCGCTGTGCCAGACTGGGCCGGATGCCCCCCATGCTACCGGCCGCGTTCACGACGAGAGCGAGCCTCGCCACGGTTCTGCCGAGTTCGCTCGCCGCGCTCTCCGGCGAGACGAACGACCTGGGACTGCCGCGGATGGAGCATGTCGTCGTCATCGTGGTGGACGGGCTCGGCGCCGCCGCCCTCCGCGCCCGCGCCGGGCACGCGAGGACGCTCGCCCCGCTGCTCGGGAAGACGACGACGATCGACGCGGGCTTCCCGACGACGACGGCCGCTGCCCTGGCCACATTGACCACGGGGACGACGCCCGGCAAGCACGGCCTGGTCGGCTACCGCGTGCGCGACGGCGCCGGCCGTCTGACCAACCAGTTGACCGGCTGGGACGAGCGGATGGATCCGGCGACCTGGCAGCGCTCGACCACGGTGTTCGAGCGGGCCGCGGAGCAGGGCGTCCGCCCGCGCGCGATCGCGCTCCCGAAGTTCGCGGGCACGGGATTCACCGCGGCCGTGCTGCGCGGAGCGGAGTTCGTCGGCGTGCAGTCGATGGCCGACCGGTTCGCCGCGGCGGCCGACGTGCTGGCGACCGCGGGGCCGGGCCTCACCTATCTCTACGTCGCCGAACTCGACCAGCTGGCGCACGCCCGCGGCTGGGAGTCGCCGGAGTGGACGGCCGCCCTGGAGACCCTGGATGCGCTGGTCGCCGACTTCGCCCGCCGCCTCGGCCCGGGCCGCGGCGCACTGCTGACGGCCGATCACGGCGCGGTGGATGTGCCGGAAAGCGGCCACATCCTGTACGACACCGCGCCCGAGCTGCTGCAGGACCTGGCGGACATCGCCGGCGAGCCCCGCCTGCTCCACCTCTACGTCGAGGACGGCGCCTCTCCGGTTGCCGTCGCCGAGCGCTGGCGCGACGCCGAAGGCGACCGGTCGTGGGTGGCGACGCGTGCCGAGGCGGTGGACGCGGGCTGGTTCGGCGAGCGGGTCGATCCCGAGGTCGCGCCGCGGATCGGGGATGTGCTGGTCGCCGCACGCAAGCGCATCGCGTACTACGACGGCCGCGACCCGCAGCGGACCGGCCGCAACATGGTCGGCCAGCACGGCTCGCTCACGCCGGAGGAGACGCGGGTTCCGCTGCTGCGGTTCGGAGCGGCAGGCTGAGTTCCGCGGTGACCGGATGCGCCACGTGCGTCGACGAGGACGCTGGGGCGGTGTTCTCGGCGACGGGTGCCGCCTCGCCGGCCGGTCCGTTGGCGCGCCGGAAGCGCTGCACCCAGTAGGCGAACCCACGGCCCGGTCCCCAGCCCTTCAGCGACATGGCCGGGCTCTCCACGTAGCGCCAGCTGAGCCAGGAGAGGCCGAGCGTGATCGCGGCGGCTCCGAGTATCATCGGGATGACGCCGAGCTTGTAGAGGCCGAAATAGGCGAGCGTCTGCTGAACCGGGAAGGCGTAGAGGTAGACGCCGTAGGAGATGTCGTTCTTCTGCCCGACCTTCCGCAGCCGGCCGGGGATCGCGGAGCCGAGCCAGAGCACGAAGTAGACACCGGCCGGGACGCCGACGACGGCATATCCGCCGTTGAGCAGGGTCCAGACGAGCACGACACCGGCCGCGATGCCGAAGCGCGGTGTCAGCGGGATGGAGCGGGAGTAGACCGCGAACACGGCGCCCACCGCGAAGGGATAGGCGAGCGAGAGGAACTCCGGGTTGCCGAGGGGCGGGAGGACCGCACCCATCGTGCCCGGGCTCACCAGCTGGACGATCTGCCCGGCGAAGATCACGACCGCGACCGCGACGACCACCGGCCTGGCCTTCGTGAGGACGCCGGCGACCAGCAGGATGGCGACCATCAGATAGCAGGCCCATTCGTGGCTGAGGGTCCACATCGAGCCGTTGAAGACGCTGATGCCGGTGTGCAGGCCGTACGGAGTCGAGTGCTGGAAGACGTCGAGGATGCCCCAGGTGCCGACGGTCAGCGTCCAGTTGGACCCGATGTAGTGCCAGGGGCTGGCGGCGGAGCGCGCGAAGTACTCGGGGAGCGAATGGCCGTCCAGCATCCAGATGACCGGTCCGAGGGCCAGCGCGGAGAGCAGCAGCACGAGCAGGAACGCGGGGAAGATGCGAAGGACGCGGCGCCAGAGGAACTGCATCACGTC